>NZ_MNBL01000070.1 GCF_001879695.1 Nioella sediminis | reverse complement strand
CGCGATCCTACAGTTCGGAACGGGTTAGTTGACCGAGACCTTCTCGGGCTTCACCATCCATTCGCGGCCACGCAGCATGGCCTTCCAGTAGACCGGCGGCAGCAGCTTTTCCTTCAGGAACCACGACAGACCGGAGGGCTTGGTGCCATCAATGAGCCATTTCGGGAAGGACGGTAGCAACGTTCCGCCATAGCCGAATTCCGCCAGCACGATCTTGCCGCGTTCCACCGTCAGCGGGCAGGAGCCGTAGCCATTATACATCGAGGTGGGCGAGCGCCCGTCGATATCATCGGCCAGGTTCTGCGCAACGATGGGAGCCTGCATGCGCGCCGCCGCCGCCGTCTTGGCATTGGGGGCGTTCATCACGTCACCGAGCGACCAGATATTCTCATAGGTCTTGTGACGCAGGGTGGCCTGATCGACATCGACCCACCCGGCGGCATCGGCCAGCGGCGAGACGCGGATGAAATCGGGCGCGGTCTGTGGCGGGCAGACATGCATCATGTCAAACTCCACCGTCACCTCGGTCGGGTCGGTGTCGGGCTTGGCAACGTTGAAGGTTGCCTTTTTCGCCTCGCCATCCACCGCCACAAGGTTGTGGAAGAAGTTCAGGTCGGCATTGTATTTCTCGATGTATTTTTCCAGCGCCGGGACGTAGTCCTTGACGCCAAACAGCACGCCGCCCGCGTTCATGAACTGGATGTCGATATCCTTGAGCGTTCCATTGCGGAACCAGTGGTCACCAGACAGGTACAGCGCCTTTTGCGGGGCGCCTGCGCATTTGATCGGCATCGGCGGCTGCGTGAAGAGCGCCCGGCCTTCCTTCAGGCCCTGCACCAGCTCCCACGTGTAAGGCGCGAGGTCATAGCGATAGTTCGAGGTCACGCCGTTCTTGCCGAGCGTGTCCACCAGTCCCTCGACCTTGTGCCAGTCGAGCTTGATGCCCGGACAGACGACAAGCCGCTTGTAGCCCACCACGCGACAGCCATCGAGGATGACCGCGTTGTCCTTGGGCTCGAACGCGGCAACCGCGGATTTGATCCAGTGGACCCCCTTGGGGATCAGGCTGCCCATGGTCTTGGCGGTGTCGGCAGCGTCGAAGATGCCGCCCCCCACCATGGTCCAGCCGGGCTGGTAATAGTGGATATCGGCGGGGTCGATAATGGCGATCTCCAGCCCCGGCTTGCGGGCCTTCAGCGACGACGCGGTCGAGATACCGGCAGCCCCGCCCCCCACGATCACAACGTCGAAACTGGCATCGGCCCGATCCGTCGGCGTCTTGCCGCCATTGACGATGCGCCGCACGACGCCCGCCATGTCATAGCCCGCCGCCTTGGTCGAGGCGAGGATGTCGGCCACCGGCAGCGTATCGGCGTGGCTGAGCGACCAGAGCGTCGCGCAGCGCGTACCGGTGCGGCAATAGGCGAAGACGGGGCGTGGCAGCTCCTCCATCGCCTGGCCAAACGCCTCGGCATCCTCATCGGTTACCCGGCCCGAGACCACCGGCAGGTAGCGGAAGTCGAGACCCGCGGCCTTGGCCGCCGCCTCGATCTCGTCATGGTTAGGCTGGTCGGCGCCTTCACCGTCCGGCCGGTTGCAGATCACCGACCGGAAGCCCTGATCCGCGATGCGGCGCATGTCTTCCGCCGAGACCTGCGGGCTGACCGAGATCGAGGCATTGATGGTTTTGATTTCCATGGGTCTGTCCTTCCTGGCCGCACCGATTACAGAGCGTTGACCGGCACCTTGAGCATCGGGTTGCCGTCCTTGTCGGTCGGCACCGCGCCTGCGCGCATGTTCACCTGCAAGGAGGGGATGATCAGCTTGGGCATGTCAAGCTGCGCGTCGCGCTCGGTGCGAAACTTGACGAATTCTTCCTTCGTCTTGCCGCCGCCGACATGGATGTTGTGTGCCTTTTCCTCGCCCACGGTGGTTTCCCAGGCGATGTCACGGCCATTGGGGCCGTAGTCGTGGCACATGAACAGACGCATGTCGTCGGGCAGCGTCAGCACCTTCTGGATCGAGTCATAAAGCGTGCCCGCGTCACCGCCGGGGAAGTCGGCACGGGCCGAGCCGCCATCGGGCATGAACAGCGTGTCGCCCACGAAGGCCGCATCGCCCATCACATGGACCATGCAGGCCGGGGTATGGCCGGGGGTATACATCGCAAAGGCCTGCATATTGCCAATGGTGTAGGTATCGCCCTCGACAAACAGCTTGTCGAACTGGCTGCCATCGCGCTGGAACTCGGTGCCTTCGTTGAAGACCTTGCCGAACGTGTCCTGTACGACCATGATCTTGTCGCCCACGCCGATCTTGCCCCCCAGCTTCTGCTGGATATAGGGCGCGGCGGACAGGTGATCGGCATGGACATGTGTCTCGATAATCCATTCCAGCTTGAGGTCGTTCTTCTGAACATAGGCGATCAGCTCATCGGCATGTTCATAGGTGATCCGACCGGCGGCATAGTCGATATCCATGACGGAATCGACAATCGCGCAGGAGTTCGAGCTAGGGTCCTTCACGATGTAGCTGATCGTGTTGGTGGCGGGGTCGAAAAACGCCTCGACTTCGGGTTTGACAGACATATCAACGGGATAGGTCGACATTTGGGTATCCTCCAGGTGTTCGGTTTATTCAGGTTTCGGCAGGAATCAGGCCTGCGTGGGCGCCGTCGGACGGCGGAAGTGCATGAGCGCCCGCGCCGCGAAGATCCCCGCGACAAGGGCAATGGTGAAGAGAACGACTTCGATCCGGCCGGTGCCAAGCGCGGGCAGCGCGCCACCGGGGCAGAACCCGGCAATGCCCCAGCCGATGCCGAAGACGGCAGACCCGCCAAGCAGTTTGAGGTCGATGACATTGGAGCCGGGCAGCAGGAACTGACGGTCAAAGATCGGCATGGGCCGTTTCAGGACGAAGCGGTAGCCCAGGAAGGTGACGACGACGGCGCCGCCCATCACGAAGATCAGGCTCGGGTCCCAGGTTCCCGCGACGTCGAAGAAATTCAGCACCTTGGCAGGGTTCGCCATGCCCGAGATGGAAATGCCCAGGCCAAACACGATCCCGATGAGATAAGCTACGATAATCCGCATTGGTTCAGGCTCCGATCACGTGGCGAATGACAAAGACGGTGAGGCCGGTGAACAGCATGAAGGTGGCCACGGCCGAGATCGACCGGGGCGACAGCCGCGCCATTCCGCAGACCCCGTGGCCCGAGGTGCAGCCCGACCCGTAGGTCACCCCGATGCCGACGATGAACCCGCCGATCAGCAGCATGGGGGTCGAGATCGGCACCTCGACGGCAGGCATCTGCCCCATCAGCGCAAAGTAGACCAGCGGACCGGTGACCATCCCGGCAAGGATGGCGGCGCGCCAGTAGAAGTCTTCGCGGGACGCGGGGCTGAAAAACCCGGCCAGAATGCCGGTCGCGCCCATGATGCGGCCAAGGGTCAGCATCAGCAGCACCGAGGCGGTGCCGATGAGAATCCCGCCGATTGTGCTGGCCAAAGGTGTGAATTCGGTTTCCATGTCGTCCTGTCTCCTTCGAACCTGCGGGGACGAATCGCGCATCCACCCCTTTTTTTGCAGGCCCTTGTGGCTGTTTTCTGTGAACTTCACGTGTGAAGCTTGTCGTCTGTCTACAACGCAGACTGCCCTGCTTCAGTGACGAAGTCACCAAAGCAGGGCAGCCGCTTGGAAAAGAGAAAGAAAGGGTGGGATCAGGCCGCGCAGGCGGGGCTTAGTCTGGCCCTGATCCGCTCCGGCACTTGGCGCGCGGACATGGCACGGGGGTAAGGCAGCTCTTCCATCTCCGGCACGTCGCCATAAAGCGCCTCGAACTCCGCGTAGTTGTCGAAACCTCGACGCGAGGCATTGTCGATGAAGGTCTCGGCCTGGGCCCCGTTGGCGAGGATGATCTCGTGCGTGTCCGTCTCGATATGGTAGACGGTAACACCCTGCGAAAGCTCCGACCGGGGCACGGGGGTGATCGTGGTGCCGTTGATCAGCGCCCCCGCGTGGCAGATGACGCCATCGACCAGCATGCCGTGATCGGCGGTGACGGTCAGATCCCTGTGGGGTTGGTCCGGGCCGAGCGCACCGGCGCGGATCCGCACCAGTTGCGAGGCCGGGCCCGGCTTGAACAGCGGAAAGATCGTCTGACGTCCGATCCACTTGACCCGGGCAGAGCCCCCGTCCGCCTTGACCAGGCGGTCCCCGATCGTCAGCGCCGCGACCGCGACCTCGCCCGTTTCTGTCCTGATGAGGGTATCAGCCGCAAAACAGAAAGCGTAGGGCTGAAGCGTGAGTGATGGCAGGACAGCGTCGTAGGTCACGGCCGCGGGACCGGGGTTGTAGACGAGATACTGGTTGGCGTTGAAAAAGAACACGAAGACAACGGGCATGGTGACGCCGCCCATCACCACCGTACCCTCATAGGACGAAACGCCCCCCGGCATAAGGTCGCTCACGACGAACTCATCGTCATTGTCGAGATCCTGGAGCGTGCCGCCGGAATTGTTGACGTTCAGCAGGTTGCCGGAGAAGTCATAGGCGGCGGATGAGATGTAGGTGAAGTCCGTCATGTCAGGTTGCTCCTCTAGCAAGCATGGTTGGCATCAGATCCCGCAGGTCGCCCGGCCCCTGGCGGTGCAACCGCACATGCGCGGCGCTCCGCCAGTTGGCCGGACAGCGCGTCACCCGGCAAGACGGTGACCAAGACGGGCCACGATCCGCTGCGGCACCTGCCGGGCGCTCATCGCGCGGGGGTAAGGCAGTTCTTCCATCTCAGGCACGTCGCCGTAGAGCGCCTCGAATTCTGCGAAATTGTCGAAGGCGCGGCGGGTCACGTTGTCGATAAACGTTTCCGCAGGGGCACCGTTTGCGAGGATGATCTCATGCGCCTCGGTCTCTATGTGATAGACGGTGTAGCTCTCGCCCATCTGCGCCAGAGGCACGCGCGTGATTGTGGTGCCATTCACGAGAGCCCCGGCGTGGCAGATCACGCCATCCACAAGCATCCCGTGGTCGGCGGTCACGGTCAGATCGCTATGGGGCAACCCATCGCCCAAAGACCCCGCCGCAAATTGCACTGGCATCAGCCGCTCGGCCGGACCGAAGCGGGTCATGACAGTTTGCCGCCCGATCCATTTGACGGCGACGCTGCGGCCCTCTGCGGTCAGCACGTTGTCGCCGATCGCCAGGGTCTCTACCGCGACCTCCCCGTTCGGGGTCGCAATGGCCGTCCCTTCCGCGAAGCACAGGTAAAGGTTGGGACTGTTTTCGGGGCTCTGATAAGCATTCGACGTCCCGCTTGCCCCCACGGCATTGTTGAAGGCCGAAACGTCATCCACGGCAATATAGAAGAACGAGTTGCTGGCATTGGTGAAAATCGGGAACTCCAGACCATTGGCGCTGACCGTATAGCCGGAGAAAGTGAAGCCTGTGGCGGACGGGTCCACACCGGCAATCAGTTGCCCATCCCCATCCGTATCCGTCACCGGCAAGGTGCCGCCCTGAGGGGAGGAATTGCTCCAGGTCAGCTGCGTTCCGGGATCGCCCAGATTGTTGACGATGTTCGGGCCGGTCACGGTGACATCACTGGCCAGAATGGCCAGCCAGCCGCCGGATTGGTAGGTAATATCGGGCACGGGGGTTTACTCCTGTATTCGGGGAAAGCGCTGGCCTGCGCAGGCGCGGCGGTGATCAGCGGATGTCAACCAAGGTGGCGAGAACGCAGCCCAAGCGCGCTTTGGATTTCAACCGGCACCTGCCTTGCACTCATCGCGCGGGCATAGGGCAGTTCCTCCATCTCCGGCACATCGCCGTAAAGCGCCTCGAACTCGGGGAAGTTGTCGAAGGCGCGGCGGGAGACGTTGTCGATGAACGTCTCGGACGGGGCGCCATTGGCGAGGATGATCTCATGCGCCTCGGTCTCGATGTGGTAGACCGTGTAGCTCTCGCCCATCTCGGCCAGAGGCACCTGCGTGATCGTGGTCCCGTTGACCAAAGCGCCTGCGTGGCAGATGGCGCTCCCGACCAGCATTCCATGATCGGCCGTCACCGTCAGGTCGGTGTGTGGCAGCCCGTCGCCCAAAGACCCGGCGGCGAAGCACACCGGCATCAGCCGTTCGGCGGGGCCGAAGCGGGTGGACACCGTCTGACGTCCGATCCATTTGATGGCAACCTCGCGCCCGTCGGCACAGCGCACATGGTCGCCGATGCCCAAGCTTTCCACCGCCCGCTCCCCCAAGGGGGTCGAGATCAATGTGCCTTCTGCGAAACAGACCGTGAACGGGCTTGTCGTCAGAAAGAAGCTCGAGGTATCCGGGTAGGTGCCGCTGACCGTGGCCCCGATGACATAGGTGAAATTCGCCGTGCTGAACACCGGGTAGGTCTGGCCAGAAAACGGCAGGTTCCCGTCAAAGCTGGCGGGCAGAGTGGTGGCCCCGCTCTGGTAAGTCAGGGACTCGCTGGTGGTGAAGGTACTGTCCGTCGGGGGATTTCCGTCAGTGACCGTGAAAGCCCCGATACTGCTGATCGGGCCTTCGCCGACCAGGTTCCCGGTCGCGTCGTAAATCGTGACGATGGTATTGGTCGGTACGTCAAAAGTTGCCATGGAGTGCTCGTTGCCCTTGAAAAACGACCCTCCGCATGCGCGCGGCAGTCGTGATTAATGAAATGAAAGGGCAGGCACTCGATAACCAGAACCGTCAGCGCGGACACCTGCCCCCATGCGCTGGCAATGTGCTACCGCAGGCAGAAAGCAGACCAAACGTGGCTTTTCTTACGTGTCAGATATTATGTGTCATTTCTTGCATATTCCGTGCCCTGCTGATTGTCCCCGGTGCTCAGGAACACGGTCAGCTCATTGTGATGGGCACGGGTCATCGGATCGGGCACGAGGCCGATCCGCATCGCCAGCGCTGCAAGGTCGGCACGGTTGCGGCAGCCGGTCTTGTTCTGCAGGGCGCTGATCCTCTGGCGAACCGTTGAAATGGACACGCCGAGCCGGGCCGAAATCTCCTTGTCGGTCATGCCCGCCCCCACGGACTCGACGATCTCGCGCTGTTTTTCGGTCAGCTTGTTGCGTTCCATGAACTCGGTCTTGAACAGCTCCATATGCCGGATATGGGCATAGAGCGCACAGGCATGCAGCACCCATCCGTGCTGCGCCATCAGCTCTTCGAATTCTGCCCGCGGCAGATCGGCGGCCAGCATCATATGCGCGGCCTGCCCCGGATCGGTCATCCGCATGGGAATCGCAATGCCGCTGCGCCCGCCATATTTTTCGGCTGTCTGCTTGAGCAGAAAGGCCCGCTCCTCATCCATGTTGTGCATGAGGTCGTGATACTCGTATCCGGTCAGCACTGGTTCCAGACGGTTGATCGAGTGCAGTCGAAAGGTCGATTTACGCCGCACCCGCGTGTCGGCATTGGCAAAGTCGATCCAGCTGGAATCCATCGTCGTGCGGATGAACTGAACCTTCTGCCAGTTCTGGTAATCGGTCGCGATCACGTAATCGACGAGGGTAATCCCCTTCTGCTTTGCCAGATCGACGAACAGCCGCCAGACCTCTTCGGAGGTCGTCGTTTCATTCAGGGCCGTCACGAAGGTAAGAATATCCTGCGGTAAAATCGTGCAGGGCGCGGCATTCAACTCGGAACTCTGGGTCAAAGGGACCTCATCTTATCTGGGCCTGTTGCGCTATTGAAATGCGTTTGGGGTCAAAAACAGGAGAGTCTCACAGGACGCCCCGCGCTTCAAGATACCGCGCATGTGGTGGCTGGTCGCTCCCCTGCCGCTGGCAGCCGGGCATCGCGCATTGCTTACGGGTCCCCCTGCATCCGACAATGATCAGGAGGTCTCGGACTGCGCCAGTTTCGCAATGCTCGCCTCGTCCAGCAATTCCACGTTGCCTCGGGTCTGCTTGATCCAGTCGCGGCGCTGGAATTCGGACAACTGGCGAGAGATCACCTCGCGGGCGGTGCCAAGTTCCGCCGCCAGCTGCTGGTGCGTGGCCTTGACCGTGTCGCCCTGTTTCAGGTCCAGCAGCTTTTGGGCCAGCCGGATATCCATGCGCTGAAAGGCGATGTCCTCGATGACGTGAAACAGGTCGGTGATGCGCTTGGAATAGGCGGAAAAGACGAAGGTGCGAAATTCTTTCGACTGGGAAATCAGATCGTCGAACACGGCGCGCGGGATCGCGGCGGCCTTGATATCGGTCTCGGCCACGCCCTCGGCGCTGTAATCCTCATAGGCCAGCAGGCAGGCGGTGGTCATGACGCAGCTTTCGCCCGCCTGTACTCGGTAAAGCACGATCTCCCGACCGTTTTCCGCAAGTTGCTGCACGCGTACGGTGCCATCCAGAAGGAACAGCAGGTTCTCGGGCGAATTTCCGGGGCCGAAGATCACCGTGCCCTTGGGCATCCTGATAACGGTGGAGCGGGCATCCAGAATGCCCCGGATGCGCTCGGGCAGCCGCGACAGCCCCTGAAAGCGGGAAATCCAGTCTTCGCTCATCACATCGGGCCTTCCATTATTGACCGCGCCAATCCTGCGCCCCCGGAACGCGGCGTCAAGCCCGGAGGACAGGGTGGCATTGGCGTCCCGGCTTGATCATAGTCAAAGCGGAAGGGACGCCTTCTCAGATAACGGTGCAGCATGGCTATCTCAAGACGCACAATAGCGGCGGGACACGCGGCATTCGAGACGCGGAATCTCACCAAGACCTATGGCGAGGGAGAGGCCGCCGTTCACGCGCTGCGCGGTGTGGACCTGACCATTCCGGCGGGGGAGTTCGTGGTGCTGCTCGGGCCGTCCGGGTCCGGGAAGTCGACGCTGCTCAATATTCTCGGCGGGTTGGACAGCGCCAGCGAGGGGCAGGCGTTTTTCGGGCAGGAGGATCTGACAGCGATGAGCGACCGGCAACTGACCCAGTACCGGCGCAACCATGTGGGCTTCGTCTTTCAGTTCTACAACCTGATGCCCTCGCTGACCGCCGAGGAAAACGTGGAACTGGTGACCGAGATTGCCCGCGATCCGATGGCCCCGTCCGAGGCGCTGTCGCTGGTCGGACTGACCGACCGCATCACCCATTTCCCCGCGCAGCTTTCGGGCGGAGAACAGCAGCGGGTGGCGATTGCCCGCGCGATCTCCAAACGCCCCACGGTGCTGCTTTGTGATGAACCGACGGGCGCGCTCGATTCCACCACCGGGCGAGAGGTGCTGCGGGTGCTGCGCGATGTGAATGAGGAACTGGGCACCACGGTGCTGATCGTCACCCATGCGGCAGCAACCGGGGCGATGGCCGACCGGATCATCAGTTTCGCCGATGGCGCGATCCGTGACGTGACGGTCAATGACACCAAGCTCGACCCGAAGGACATCCATTGGTAGGCCCGCTGACCCATAAGCTCTGGCGCGACCTGTGGCACATGAAGGGACAGGCCGCCGCGATTGCCGCCGTGATTGCCGTGGGTGTGCTGCTGCTGGTCATGCAGACCGGTTTGGTCACATCGCTTCAGGAAACCCGCGACGCCTACTATGACCGCTACCGCATGGCGCAGGTGTTTGCCCCTGCCGCCCGCGCGCCCAACCATCTGATCGAGCGTCTGGCGGAAATCCCCGGCGTCACCGCCGCCTATGGCCGGGTGACGGGCAGCGCGCTCATCGACGTGGAAAACCGCACCCTGCCGGTGCAGGCGCAGGCGATATCCGTTCCCGACCGGGGCGAGCCTCCGGTCAACGGCTACCTGCTGGTCGATGGCCGTCATCTGGACACGCGGCAGGAGGATGAGATTCTGCTGCTGGAAAGCTTTGCCCGCGCCCATGACCTGCATCCTGGCGACACCCTGTCCGCCACCATGAACGGCGCGCGGCGGCATTTCCGCATCGTGGGCCTCGCTCAGGGCCCCGAATTTCTCTATGTCGCCGCGCCGGGCGAGATCATTCCAGACGATGCCCGTTTCGGCGTGATCTGGATGAGCCGATCCTCCCTTTCTGCCGCCTATGACATGGCAGGCGCGTTCAACGAGGCACTTCTGACTCTTGGCCGCAGCGCACGGGAGGCCGAGGTTCTGGCCGCCGTCGACCGTATCCTCGACCCCTACGGCGGGCTCGGGGCCTACGGGCTGGAGGATCACGGGTCCGACCGCTTCGTGACCGAGGAAATAGCGGGCCTGCGCGCCACATCGAAATCGGTCCCGCCCATCTTCCTCGGGGTCGCGGCCTTCCTGCTCTATATCGTCATGAGCCGCATCATCCAGTCCGAGCGCGAGGAAATCGGGCTGATGAAAGCCTTCGGCTATACTGACCGGGAGGTCGCGCTGCATTACCTGCGCATGGTGCTGGTCATTGCCGGTGGCGGGGCCGTGATCGGGGCGCTACTGGGCATCCTCGCAGGCCGCTTGCAGGTGCAGGTCTATCTGGAGTTCTACAAGTTCCCCTTCCTGGTCTTCCGCGTCGACCCGGCTGCGATCATCTGGGGCGTGGGCCTGTCGATGCTGGTGGCTTCGCTTGGCGGGCTGATGGTGCTGGCGCGCGTCTTCCGCCTGACGCCCGCCGCCGCCATGCGCCCCCCTGCCCCGCCCGATTATTCGCGCACCGGGCGCATCGGCGCGGCCTTCAACCGGTTTCTCGACCAACCCTCGCGCATGGTGCTGCGCCGGATCACCCGTCAGCCGATCCGCATGGCCGGCAGCACCGTGGGCATCGCCTGCGGCATGGGGCTGTCGGTGGCGATGATCTCGCTCATGGCCAGTTTCGACGGCACCATCGAGCACACGTTTTTGGTGGCCGACCGCTCCGACCTCAATGTCAGCTTCACCCATGCGGTCAGCGAAGACGCCATCTTCGCCCTGCAACGGATGCAAGGCGTAATCGAGGTGGAACCGATCCGCCATGTCCCGGTGGTTTTCCGCAACGGGCTGCACAGCTATCAGGGCGCGCTGTCGGGTCTGGTGCCGGATGCGCGCCTGTTCCGGGCGCTCGACAACGAGGACCGAGAGATTGCCATGCGCGAGGACGGCGTGATCCTGGGCGCGGCTCTGGCCCGGATCCTGCATATCGAACCGGGCGACCGGCTGACCGTCGAAATGCGGCAGGGGCGGCAGGACGTCCTGGACCTGCCCGTTGTCGGCATCGCCGAAACCCGTATGGGCGCGCCTGCCTATATGGAACTGACCGCCATGAACCGCGCGATCGGTGAGCCGGGGCGGATCAGCGGCGCGTATCTCAGGATCGACGCCAATCAGGCCGACGGTCTCTATGAGCGGCTGAACGACATACCCACCATCGCCGGGGTCAGCCTGAAATCCGACAGCCGCGACGCGTTTCAGCGGATCATGGATACCGGCGCGGGCGCAGTGCGCTACGTCATGGCCTTCATTGCGGGCGTGATCACCTTCGGCGTGGTCTACAACGCCGCGCGCATCGCCTATGCCGAACGCGCCCGCGATCTTGCCAGCCTGCGGGTGGTGGGCTTCACCCGCGCCGAGGTCAGCTTCGTTCTGCTTGGTGAACTGGTCGTCGTCACCCTGCTGGCGATCCCCATCGGATCCGGTTTCGGCTTCGGTCTGGCCTGGGCGGTCAGCGAGGCCTTTTCCAACGACATCTACCAGGTCTCCGCCTATCCCGACCCCAGTTCCATCGGCACGGCAGCCGTTGCCGTGCTGGCCTCGGCCGCCTTCTCCGGCTGGATGGTCAAACGCCAGATCGACAAGGCCGATCTTGTCCTGGCCCTGAAAACGAGGGAGTAATTCCAGATGGCCCGCAGACGTTCCAGATTGCCCCTCACCCTTGGCGCGATTGTCATTGTCGCTGCCGCCCTGACCGCTGCCTTCTGGCCGCAACCGACGTTGGTGGATTTCGGCACCGTCACGCGCGGGGCGATGATGCAGACCATCGACGAGGAGGGCCGCACGCAGGTGCGCGACGCCTATGTCGTCTCGACCCCCGTGGCCGGACGGCTGCTGCGGGTCGAGGTGGAGCCGGGCGATCCCGTAACGCGCGCCGAAACACAGGTCGCGGTGATGGAACCGCTGAACCCCGCCGCTTTGGACATTTCCTCGCGCGAACAGGCCCGCGCCGCCGTCGCTGCCGCCGAGGCCGCGCTTCGCGTGGCGCAGGCCGACCGCAACGCGGCGCTCGCCGAACAGGATCTGGCGCAGGCCGATCTGGAGCGCACGGAAACGCTGGCCGAAAGCGGCACCGTCAGCGCCGCCGCGCTGGAACGCGCACAGCGCGCTGCCCGCGCCGCCGATGCCACCGTCGACACCGCCGAGGCCGCGATTGCCATGCGCGAGGCCGATCTCGACATCGCGCAGGCCCGCCTGATCAGCTTTGACGATCAGGGGCTGTGGGGCGCAATCGCCAATGACGACCACGCGATTCCACTGATGGCGCCCGCCGATGGCACCATTCTGCAAGTGATCCAGCAAAGCGAAACCACCCTTGGCGCGGGTACGCCGATCATGGAAATCGGCAATATCGAGGGCGATCTGGCGGTGACCGTGGCGCTGCTCTCCACCGATGCGGTTCAGGTCAGCCCTGGCGACCGGGTGATCATCGAAAACTGGGGCCAGCCGGTTCCCCTGCCCGGTGTCGTGACCCGGATCGACCCGTTCGGCACCACGCATTATTCGGCGCTCGGGGTGCAGGAACAGCGCGTGAATGTGCTGATAGATTTCACCGGTCCGGGCGAGGACCGGGAAGGGTTGGGGCATGGCTTTCGCGTTGAATTGCGCATTGTCGTCTGGGAAGACGATAGCGCGCTGATCGTGCCCTCGGCCGCGCTGTTCCGGGCGGCTGGTGGATGGGCCGTCTTCGTGGTGGAAAACGGCACAGCCACCACCCGCCCGGTCGAAATCGGCCACAATAATGGCATCGAGGCAGAGGTTCTGTCCGGCCTGTCAGAGGATGAGATCGTCATCCTCTACCCCTCGGCGGCCCTGTCCGAGGGGCATGCCGTCGCGCAACGGGTGGTGAACTGAGCGAAGCTGCGCGGGGGATGGCCAGCGCGAACGCGAGCGATCCAGGCTGGCCGCGGTCCGTGACCCGGTTCGCCACAGGCCCCATGTCTGGCTTAAAGGCATGAGACAGGCCCGCGCGGGACGACATGACTCCCCGGTTGCAGGTCAGCGGAACCTGCGGAACGTGTCCTGCGCGGCGGGGCCATCGCAATCCTCGGCAAAAAGCGCGCTCGCCTCCGCATCCATCGCCTCGGCCTGCGCGGCCATATCGGGACCGAAAAAGCGCTTCACCTTGCGCGCGGCGCTGTCTGGCAGCATGGCAATGCGCATGGCCGCTCCCTTGGCAGACTCCAGCGCCTTTTCATCCCAGGTCAGCTGATCAGCCACCCCGGCCTTCACCGCATCTTCGCCGTTGAACTCTTCGATGCCCAACACGATCAGCTTTGCCCGCGCCGGACCAACCCGCGCCAACAAGGGTGCCATGCCCCAGGGCGGGAAGAACCCCTTGGGCACTTCCGGCATCGCCCATCTGGCCGAACGCCCGGTCACCACCAGATCGCAGGCCGTGGCCAGAACGAAGCCGCCGCCAAGGGCGTGGCCCTCCACCGCCGCGATGACCGGAACGGGATGGGCCGAAATCGCCCTTACCGCAGCGGCCGTCGCCGCCTCATGTGCCACTCGCCCGTCCCGGTCGAGCGCTGCAAGTTCCCGCAGGTCGCTGCCCGCACAAAAGCCTTTTCCGGCCCCAGTCAGAATGACCGAACGGATGGTGTTGTCTTCGGCCAAAGCGGCCAGATGGGTCTGGAGGTCCAAGGCAGTCTGCGTGCCCAGAACATTACGGCGCGCAGGTCTGTTAAGTGTCAAAATCGCATAAGTATCAAACGTTTCGCAAAGAATTCTGGTCATCAAATCTCCTTCATATCTATTTCGCCAAATCGGGTTTCGTCCGCGAAAAGCGCGGCGCGGGGGCTGGTTCTACCACATTTTCGCGCCGAATGAATGCATTTCGCGCCAAGGCATGTGGATGATCCGGCGCCTCCCAGAACGGCAGGACCGGGGCGAAACAGGCGTCTGATCCTTCCAGCAGGTCGCACCACTCCGCTTGCGGACGCGTGGCAAAGAGCACCGCCAGTTCCGCCTTTAGCGCGGGCCAGCTGGCCCGGTCCATATGCCTATCGAGCCAGTCAGCGGGCAGCCCCATCTTCTCGACCAGCACCTTCATGAAGGGCTTTTCAATCGCGCCCACCGAGACGAACAACCCGTCCGAACAGGCATAACAGCCGTAGAAATGCGCCCCGCCATCGAGGAAGTTTGCCCCCCGCTCCTCCGCCCACCAGCCCGAGGCGCGCAGGGAATGGAACATGCTCATCATCAGAGAGGCCCCATCGACCATGGCCGCATCGACCACCTGCCCCTTGCCTGACCGCTGCGCCTCGTAAACGGCTGCCATCACGCCAAAGGCCAGGAACATCGCGCCCCCGCCGTAGTCGCCTACAAGGTTCATGGGAACGGGTGGCGGCGCGCCTGGCTCACCCATCGGGTGCAGGGCGCCCGCCAAGGCGATGTAGTTCAGATCATGCCCGGCCGCCTGCGCAAGCGGCCCCTCCTGCCCCCACCCGGTCATGCGACCATAAACAAGGCGCGGGTTGGCCTGCCAGCAATCCTCCGGCCCCAGCCCCAAACGTTCCATCACGCCGGGGCGGTTGCCTTCGATCAGCACATCGGCAGTCAGGATCTCGTCCAGCACGGCGGCACGGCCCGCGCGGGATTTCACGTCCAGTTCGATAAACCGTTTGCCCCGGCGGCAGATGTCGTGCGGCAGGTTGATCGAGACACCGCCGGGCCGGTCGATGCCCACAACCTCGGCCCCCATATCGGCCAGCAGCATCCCCGCGAAAGGTCCGGGACCAAGCCCCACCATTTCCACCACTTTCAGGCCAGCCAGTGGCCCGCCGCGCGTTGTCTCGCTCATCCTGTCCTCCGTGTTTGAGGCCAGCATGACCGGCGGGTCAACAGGGTCAAGCGGTCAAACCGTCCCGCCGATCGCCGCGCGCCGGTCGGTCGAGGGCGTCACCCCGAACTGACGCAGATAGGTCTTGGAAAAACTGCCCGAGGTGAAGCCGAAATCATGGGCGATCTCCTGCATCGGGCGGCGACCCTGCCGCACCTCGATCCGTGCCGCCTCCAGCCGCATTTCCCGATAGATCGGTCCCGGCGTGTCCCCCAGTTCCTTTTCAAAGAGCCGTTCCAACTGCCGTTGTGACAGGCCAAGCGACAGGGCCAGCGCCGCGACAGAAACAGGCCGGAAAAGGTTCGCACGCATGATCTGCAGCCCCGCGACGACCGCCTTGTGCCGGGTGGCGTAGCGTTCATCGAGCGGCAGCAACTGCGACCGCGCAGCCTCGGCATTCCTGTCAGCGGGCGACAAAGGCGCGGCATCGGCATCGCTGGCGCGGTCAATCGCCAGATCATAGCGCATCAGTGCCGCCACATGGGCGGCCCGCGCGGTAGCGATCTCCGGCGTCCAGACAAAGGGCGCATCGGTCAGCGCCGGTTTGCGGCGCATCCCATCCATTGCGGCAGCCGTATCGGGGTTAACCGACAGCTCCAACCCCTGCGGCAAGTCAAGCTGAGCCAAGAGCCAGACCCCGCCCCCAACGGCCCAGATCCGCCCGCCCTGCCGCCGCGCCCGGCGCAGAGCGGCCAAAGCGCCCTCCCGGTCCAGGTCCGACAGGACCAGCCCGCTGAACACCACCAGCGCATCGCCCGGTTCCATCGGTGGCACCGGCCCGCCATGGGCGACATGCACCCCGCTATCCCCCGGCACCGACGCGCCCGACAGCGCCGTGGTCTGGAAATGCGCACCCGCCTCGGTTAGCACGGTCGAGGCCGCACCCAAAGCGGCCAGGTCGAACCCGGGCAGCAGCAGGAACCGATAGGGAAGCGTCGTGGTCATGGCCAGACCCTACCCCGTTGCCCCGCTTCGGGATAGTCCGGGTTGATCCCGACGCCAAAGACGGGTCAACTTGGGGCCAGACCCATTCGCAGGATTCCCCCAATGCAGACCGTTTTCGTCCAGATCCGTTGCAAACCCGGCACCACCTATGACGTGGCCTTCAATATCGTCCTGAAGGAGATCCATGCCGAGCTCTTCTCCACCTCGGGCGAATATGACCTGCTGGTCAAGCTGATCATCCCCGAGGGCGAAGACATAGGCCGCTACATCAACGAGCGCCTCTGCGACGTGCCGGGGATCGAGCGGACGCTGACCACGCTGACCTTTAAGGCGTTCTGAAGGGCGGCTATGGGCCGCCCATGCCCGGAATGCTCCAGATCACAGGCGGGCGCTATTTGAGGCGTCGCACGCCAGGCGGATGTCGGCTTTGAGCCCGAAGCAGACTAGTTGATCATCGACTCATCGGTTCAAATTCGGTTAACCCGGCCCTCTGCCCAGTTCGTGCGGGAAACATGGTAGACGTCAAGGTCGCACTCTTTCAAACCGCGCGCAAATGAGGCGCTGACCATCGCGTTGATTTCTGCCTCGGCGATACCAGCTCGGTCGGGGTGCTGCTTCGCAGCGGCGAGCAAAGCCGCAAGCGTATCGGTCTCATCCGCGACGCCAGCGCTAACAAGCAGACCGGATTTGAACGGTGCCTGAAACAGAAGTGACCTGAAATCAAGGCAGGCACCGTCCTGCAGCCTCCAGATCTCGTAGTCCAGCACGTCTCGTCCCAATTGCTGATCGGGCAGGAACTCGTCGAAGCGCATAGTGCCGCTGCGCGTCATTCCGAGTTTTAGGGCAACCGCAGAAGAGCCGGGGTTGAGAGGTCCGAAGATCACGGCGTCGATCCCGTCACAGATATTTTCATCAAAAGCCCATTCGATTATTGCCGATGCCGCTTCCGTTGCCAGACCGCTGCCCCAGAAGGCCCGCGAAAATCCGTAAAGGATCTCTGGTGTAGGGCCGTGCGACGTCGCGATCAGTCCGCACCACCCGATGATCGGCCCTGCCGGCGCACCTTCCGAAAGCCTTTCGCGGAGCGCCCATACACCATACCCCAAGGTATCCCACGTGGAATTGTGCCATGCGATCCGCTGGCGGGCGCATTCCAGACACTGCTCTGGCGTCGTAGCTTTTGCCATAATGCTCCGCGTCACTTCCGGATCAGACAGGACATAAGCAAATGCTGGAGCATCTTGATCTGTGAAACGCGAGAACTCAAGACGCTTAGAACTTGGCGATGATAAAGAAGGTTTTGTTTCCATACTCCAAGCGTAGCTTGCTGTGCGGTTTTTGACGAGATGTGAAAATGGCACCTAAACTCCGCGAAGCAGGGGCTCATTGAGTGCCTGAATGCTGCCATGCAGCCAAAGGCGACTAAGTCTCGCAAAGCCGACATACCTAGCCGTCGGACGCAGCGCCCTCTCCGCCTCAGTCGGCGGCTCTACACTGCAATGGGTCTTTCTGCAGCCTTCACTCCCCGTCGAACCAGTCCAACAACGCCTGAACATCGGGGGTCAACGCCTCGGCCATGCCGCCGCAAAACGCTTCGAAGGCGTCGCGGTTCAGTCCGTTCAGCCCCACCACGACCGGAATATCCTGCGCCAGCGCCGTGCCGATCACCTCTCGGAACCCACGGCCCTCCGCCTCCTGCTTGCCGAACTTGTTGACGACCAGCAGCCGTGTATCCCCGTTAAGCCGCTGCCCCACCAGCCCCACGGCCTGTTCCAGCGCGTCGGGGTTCAGGCGGCAGCCGCGCGACCCCGGCCCCAGATCCTGCGAAATCCGCAGCACGGGGCCAGAGGGCAGCACCTCCACATCCATGTCGCAGGCCTTTGCGGGCCCGCAATCGGTGTTGGTCTGGACCACGCCCGCCACGTCCACACCGCGTGCCATCAGCGTTTCGACGAAGCGGCCAAGCACCCGGTCCACATCGCCGCGCCCCGGCGACATGACATATCCGATCTTCATGGCTTCGCCCTTTCACTCCTTTGCGTCACGGCCCAGATGCGCCCCTGTCAGCGTGACGTCAAGGTTGCGCAGCTCGCCCTCGGACAACCGATAGAGCAGCCCATGCACCGAAACCCGGTCGCCGCGCGCCCATGCGCGCTGCAGGATCGGCGTTTCAGCGAGCCGTGCGACCGCCTCGATCACGCTCAGTTCCGCCAGCCGGTCATTGCGGGCCGGACCCTCGGGAAAGGCCGACAGATCCGCCGCGTTGCGCCGGGCCAGCCGCCGCAGCGCTTCCAGCCAGTGATCGGCCAGCCCGTTGACCAGCCCCTGGCTGGCCGCCGCGATGCCGCCGCAGCCGGTATGACCGCAAACGATGATCTCGCGAATCCCCAGAACGTCGATGGCGAACTCCAGCGCACTGAGCAGGCTGAAATCGGTGGAATGCACAAGGTTGGCGACGTTGCGATGCACGAAGATCTCACCGGGATCGAGCCCGCCCACCACGTTCTCCGGCACCCGGCTATCGGAACAGCCGATCCAGAAATAACTGGGCTGCTGCCCTTGGGCCATGCGCTGGAAATAGGCAGGGTCCGCCCGCCGCCGGTCCTCGGCCCAATCCGAATTTCGTGCCAGCAAATGGTGCAGCATGGGATGATCCTCCGCCCCGGCCGATTTCCATCCAAATCCGGGCGCGGGCCTGCGTCAAGGCAAAGCACAGCCTGCCCAAGCCTGAAGCGTCTGAATAATGGGCCTTGATGCTCAAATTTCAGGCACCCGCACGGGTCATCGAGCCGCCATGCTCCCCATCCCACAGATCAGCTTGCATCCTCGATAACCGAATTTGCCAATTGATTAGTCTCGAAACTCGCACATAGTGGTTACATGGCAGACACAGGTTCCACCTTCGATGAAATGCTGGCGCAGCCGGATCAGCCCCGCTCGCCCTACGAGTCCTATTTCCAGTGGTTCGCCAATGAGGATCTCAAGGATCTCCGCCGCAAGTCGAGAGAGGCCGAGGCCTTCTTTCGCCGCATCGGCATCACCTTCAACGTCTACGGGCAGGACGAGGCGGACGAGAGGCTGATCCCCTTCGATATCGTGCCCCGCATCATCTCGGCGCGCGAATGGGCCACGCTGGAACGCGGCATCGAACAGCGGGTGCGCGCGATCAACGCCTTCCTGCACGACATTTATCACCGGCAGGAAATCCTGCGCGCGGGCCGCATTCCCAAGGAAATCATCTCGAAGAACACCGCGTTTCTGCCGGAAATGATCGGGGTCAACCCGCCCGGCGGCGTCTATACCCATATCGTCGGCACCGATCTGGTGCGCACCGGAGAAAACGAATTCTTCGTGCTGGAGGACAATGCCCGCACCCCCTCCGGTGTCAGCTACATGCTGGAAAACCGGGAAACCATGTTGCAGATGTTCCCCGAGCTGTTCAGCCAGCTGAAAGTGCGCCCGGTCAGCGCCTATCCGCAGCTTCTGCGCCGGTCGCTGGCCGATTGCGCGCCCGAGGGGCTGACCGACCGGCCCACGGTGGCGGTTCTGACCCCCGGCATCCATAACTCCGCCTATTTCGAACACGCCTTCCTGGCCGACCAGATGGGGGCGGAACTGGTGGAAAGCCACGATCTGGTGGTGGAAAACGGCCGTGTCGCAATGCGCACGACGCAAGGGTATCACCCGATTGACGTGCTCTACCGGCGCGTCGATGACGATTACCTCGACCCGCTGACCTTCAACCCCGACAGCCTGCTTGGCGTGCCCGGCATCATGGATGTCTACCGTGCGGGCAATATCACCATCGCCAATGCGCCCGGCACCGGCATCGCCGATGACAAGGCGCTTTACAGCTACATGCCCGATATCGTCGAGTTCTACACCGGCGAGCGGGCGATCCTGCAAAACGTGCCGACATGGCGCTGTTCCGAGGCGGATTCGCTGGCCTATGTGCTCGATCACCTGTCGGAACTTGTGGTCAAGGAGGTGCATGGATCGGGCGGCTACGGGATGCTGGTCGGCCCCGCCGCGTCGAAAAAGGAAATCGCGGCGTTTGAGAAGAAACTGCGCGCCCGGCCCTCGAACTACATCGCGCAGCCCACGCTGGCCCTGTCCACCGTGCCGATCCTGTCCAAGGCCGGGCTTGCGCCGCGTCATGTCGACCTGCGCCCCTTTGTTCTGGTCTCCCCCAACAAGGTCGAAATCACGCCCGGCGGCCTGACCCGCGTGGCGCTGAAGAAGGGCTCTCTGGTGGTCAATTCCAGCCAGGGCGGCGGCACCAAAGACACCTGGGTTCTGGGGGACTAAGCCGATGATGCTGGGAAAAACCGCAGGCGGCCTCTTCTGGATGTTCCGGTATATCGAACGGGCCGAAAACACCGCACGACTGCTGGAGGCCGGCTGGCGCATCGCGCTGACCCGGTCCGACGGCGAGTCGAATGAATGGCAATCGGTCATCAACACCGCCGGGATCGACGCCGCCTACTCCGCGAAGTTCGACAGTTTCGACTCCGGCTCGGTGATCAACTTCCTGCTGCGCGACCGCGACAATCCCTCTTCGGTTCTGAGTTCCATCGAGGCCGCCCGGTCCAATGCCCGCATGGTGCGCACCGCGCTGTCATCGGAAGTGTGGGAGGCGGTGAACGAATGCTGGATGGAGGTGAAATCGGCACTGGCCCGCCCGGTATCGGAACGCACCCTGCATGAACTTCTGGCCGCGATCCGCTATCGCACTTCGGTGGTGCGCGGGGCGCTGCACGGGACCATGCTGCGCAACGACATCTTCGCCTTCTCGCGCCTCGGCACCTTCCTCGAACGCGCCGACAACACCGCCCGCATCCTCGACGTGAAATATTACGTGCTGCTGCCCTCCGCCGCCTTCGTCGGCAGCCGCATCGACAATGTGCAATGGGAGGTGATCCTGCGGTCGGTCTCGGCGGAGCGCAGCTATCGCTGGCTGAATGGCGGCGAAACCACGCCCATAGGGATCGCGGAGTTCCTGATCCTCGACAAACGCATGCCCCGGTCCCTGGCCTTCTGCTATTCCAAGATCGGCGAAAACCTGAACTGGCTGGCCAATGACTACGGCACCCGCCACGAAAGCCACGCCCTTGCAGACCGCATCTGCGGCCAGTTGAACGGGACCACCGTGAACACCATCTTCGAGGAAGGGCTGCATGAATTCCTGACCGCCAGCATCAATGACACCTCTTCGCTGGCAAGCCTCATCCAGACAGATTTCCGGTTCTATAAATGAGCAGCCCGATCCGCCTCGCCATCACCCATGTGACCACCTACAGCTATGACCAGCCGGTGCATTACGCGTTGCAGCAACTGCGCCTTGTGCCCCGGTCGGGGCATGGGCAGACCGTGCTGGACTGGTCATCGACGATCACCGGCGGCACCAAGCAGGCCAGTTTTTCCGACCAGTTCGTCAACCACACGGAACTGGTCAAGGTCGATGCCGGTGCCACCCGGATCGAGATTCGCAGCGAAGGCACGGTCGAGGTCGAGGACAATCACGGCATCATCGGCACGCACAAGGGCTTTGCCCCGCTCTGGCTGTTCGAGAATCCTACCCCGACCACCTCCCCCGGCCCCGCGATCCGGACGCTTGCGCGCCAGCTCAGGGCCGAACAGGACGGGGCCGATACGCTGGCGCAGTTGCACGCATTGTCCGCGATGATCCTGTCACAGGTCAGCTATGAAACCGGCCGCACCAACAGCGACACAACCGCCGAATCCGCCCTCACCTCGGGCCATGGCGTCTGTCAGGACCACGCCCATATCATGATCGCGGCTGCGCGCCTGTTGGGCCATCCTGCGCGCTATATCTCTGGCTATCTGATGATGAATGACCGCGTCGACCAGGATGCCAGCCACGCCTGGTGCGAAGTCTGGACAGAGGCGCTCGGATGGGTTGGCTTCGACGTGTCGAACGGAATTTCACCCGATGCCCGCTATGTGCGCGTTGCCACTGGCCGCGACTACCGCGATGCCGCCCCGATCATGGGCATTCGCCAGGGCCCCGGTGACGAGCATCTTCAAGTCAGCTTGCAAGTCCAGCAATAGCCTGATTTCTAGGCATCGGAATCAAAGAGGACGACGGCCGTGACTTACTGCGTGGGGCTGAAACTGAACCGGGGGCTGGTGTTCATGTCCGACACGCGGACCAATTCCGGCATCGACAATATCTCCACCTTCCGCAAGATGTTCATCTTCGAAGAGCCGGGTGAACGCTGCATTACCATCATGACGGCGGGCAATCTGGCCACCACGCAATCGGTGATCAGCCTGCTGGAAGAACGCGGCAAGGCCCCCGATGACCGCAGCCCCGGCATCTACAAGGCCAAGTCGATGTTCCAGGTCGCGACCCTGATCGGCAACACGCTGAAAGAGGTCATTGCTAGCCATGCCGATACCGGCCAGCAGGCCGACGCGATGTTCTCGGCCACGATCATTGTCGGCGGTCAGGTCGGCGACGGAGATGCGCGCCTGTTCATGATCTACCCGGAAGGCAATTTCATCGAAGCGAGCGAGGATACGCCCTTCTTCCAGATTGGCGAAACCAAATATGGCCGCCCGATCCTCGTCCGCGCGTTCGAACCGGACATGAGCTTCGAAGACGCCATCAAGCTGCTGCTCGTTTCCTTCGATTCAACCATCAAGGCCAATCTCTCGGTCAGCCTGCCGCTGGATCTGCACGCCTATGACGCGGACAGCAGGAAGCGAGGCAGGGAAATGCGGATCAAGGCGGACAACCCCTATTTCGAAGAGATATCGACCGGCTGGGGCGTGGCCTTGAAAAACGCGTTCCGGGAATTGCCGGATTTCACCTTCCCGACCGAGTAATCGGTCAAACGTCTGTACGGGGGGTGCACGGGGGGTGTACGCCCGGTGTACGGGGGGTGACCGGCATTTTTTTGTCTCCCACGCACTTGACCTTCCAGAGACTGGAACCCCTATCTACCGTTCTGACCGAAGATTCGGCCCGAAGGTTCCCCCATGTCAGAACAAGCCAAGACCCATCTGCAAATCACCGGCCTCAGCTGCGCCGGATGCGTCCGCCGCGCGGAAACCGCACTGGCCGCTGTTCCCGGTGTCAGCAGCGCCGAGGTCAGCTTTGCCAGCGAATGCGCGCAGGTTCTGCATGATCGCTCTGTCAGGGTGGATGACCTGATAAACGCTTTGGAAGCAGCAGGTTACCCGGCAGCACAGGCAGATGTCACCCTTTCGGTCGAGGGCATGACCTGCGCCTCTTGCGTGGGGCGCGTGGAAAAGGCGTTGCAGGCCGCGCCGGGGGTCTTGTCGGCCTCGGTCAACCTCGCCACGGAAACGGCGCAGGTGCACTATTTGCTGGGGCAATCCAGCCCCGCGCAAATCGCGGGCGCTGCCACGGCTGCGGGCTACAAGGCGACGATCAGGGGCACGGAACCCGACAGCAAGGATGAACGTAAAGCGCAGGAAATTCAAAACCTTGCGCGGAAGACTTTGCTTGCCGCCGCGCTTGTTCTGCCAGTCTTCATCGTCGAGATGGGCGGGCATGCCTTCCCTGCCCTGCACCATTACGTGGCGATGTCCATTGGCGAACAGACCAGCCGGGTTCTGCAATTCCTGCTGATCGCAATCACCCTCATCGGCCCCGGTCGCGGCTTCTATACCAAGGGCATTCCGGCGCTGTTGAAGGGCGCGCCGGACATGAACTCGCTCGTCGCACTCGGCACCCTTGCGGCGTTCGGCTATTCTACTGTGTCCACCTTCGCCCCCGCGCTGCTGCCCCAAGGCACCGCGCATGTCTATTTCGAGGCGGCGGGCGTCATCGTCGTGCTGATCCTTCTTGGCCGCCTGCTGGAAGCGCGCGCCAAGGGCCGCACCGGCGAGGCGATCCGCAAGCTATTGTCCTTGCAGGCAAAAACCGCGCGCGTGGAACGGGGTGGCGAGATCGTGGACCTAGCCATCGAAGAGGTCGTCGCAGGCGATATCCTGCATGTCCGTCCCGGAGAGAAGATCGCCGTGGATGGCCGGGTGATCTCGGGTGAAAGCCATGTGGACGAGTCGATGCTGACCGGCGAGCCGATCCCGGTTCTGAAGGCGCGCACATCGCAGGTTGTGGGCGGCACGGTGAATGGCGCAGGCGCACTGACCTTCCGGGCAGAGAAAGTGGGCCGCGACACGATGCTGGCGCAGATCATCGCCATGGTCGAGGAGGCGCAGGGCGCTAAACTGCCCATTCAGGGCATGGTGGACCGCATCACCGCCTGGTTCGTGCCTGCCGTGATCGCCGCGAGCCTTCTGACCGTTCTTGTCTGGCTGATCTTCGGCCCCGATCCGGCGCTCAGTCTCGCGCTTGTTGCTGGCGTGTCCGTCATGATCATCGCCTGCCCCTGCGCCATGGGTCTGGCCACGCCCACCTCGATCATGGTGGGCACCGGTCGCGCCGCCGAAATGGGCGTCCTGTTCCGCAAGGGCGACGCGCTGCAAAGCCTGCAAGGCGCGCAGATGGTGGCCTTCGACAAGACCGGTACGTTGACCGAGGGCCGCCCGGAACTGGTCGCCCTGACGCCGGTTGATATGTCTGACGACGAGGTGTTGCGACTGGTCGCCAGCGTCGAAAGCAAGTCCGAGCACCCCATAGCCGCCGCCATCCTGCGGGCCGCCAGAACGCGCGGGCTGGACGTGCCGAAACCCGAAGACTTCCAATCGGTTACCGGATTCGGCGCAGCAGCGATGGTAGAAGGCCGAAAGGTCCTCGTCGGCGCCGCCCGCTATATGGATCGTGAAGGCATCAACACCGCCCCGCTGGCGGCAGTTGCCGACCGGCTGGCCCACGATGGCAAGACCGCGCTCTTTGCCGCCGTGGACGGGCAGCTTGCGGCGCTGATTGCCGTGGCCGACCCGGTCAAGCACTCAACCCCGCTGGCCATGACCATCCTGCGTGACATGGGGCTGCAAACCGCGATGATCACCGGCGACAACCCCGCCACGGCAGAGGCAATCGCCCGTGATCTGGGGATCGACCACGTGGTTGCCGACGTTCTTCCCGATGGCAAGGTCGAGGCCGTCGCGCGGCTGCGCAGCCGTGGCCCGGTGGCCTTCGTGGGCGACGGGATCAACGATGCGCCCGCGCTGGCCTCGGCCGATGTGGGCATCGCCATCGGGACCGGCACCGATATCGCCATCGAGGCGGCGGATGTTGTGCTGATCTCGGGCGATTTGCTTGGCGTGGCCAATGCCATGCGGATCAGCCAGCGCACGATTGCCAATATCCGGCAGAACCTGTTCTGGGCCTTTGGCTATAACGTGCTGCTGATCCCCGTCGCGGCGGGTGTGTTTTACCCGGTGACGGGTATGCTTCTGTCGCCTGCGCTGGCGGCGGGTGCGATGGCTCTGTCCTCGGTCTTCGTGCTGTCCAACGCCCTGCGGCTGAGATGGGTCAGCGCGGCGCATGACACCCCTGCTGATCCCGTAACGCCCGCCCGCTCCCCCATCCCTGCCCCCGCCGAATAAGGAGCCACCCCATGAATATCGGAGACGTGGCCGAACGGTCCGGACTGCCGCCCAAAACGATCCGCTACTACGAGGATATCGGTCTTGTGACCCCTCAGCGCGCCGCCAACGGCTATCGCAGCTTTCGCGAAAGCGATCTGCACAAGCTGACCTTTCTGGGCCATGCCCGCTCGCTCGGGTTTTCCATCGAGGATTGCCGGGCCCTGTTGGCGCTCTACGAGGATGAGACCCGCGCCAGCAGCGATGTGAAGCGGATCGCGCAAGGACATCTGGCGCGGATCGACCAGAAGATCGCCGATCTGGCCGCAATGCGCGAAACCCTGTCCCATCTGGTACGGGAATGCGCGGGCGATGACCGGCCTGATTGTCCGATTCTACAGGGGTTGGAAGGCAACTGAGCGCCGCCTATCCGCTCCAACTTTTCCCCAAACCACGCGCAATTGTCTGCTTGCGACCCGGAAAAGTCGCGCGCGGTGGATCGACATTCCGAAATGCTTCGCTAGTCTGGCCCCAAGACGCCGAAAAGGCCAAGGCCCCGGCGCGAAGATCAGGGAGATGACATGAACTATCATAGTCCTTCGAGTTTCGAAGAAGCCTCGGCCATTGCCGCAGGCGCAAGCGGGACCACGCGGTTCCTTGCGGGTGGCACGGATGTGCTGGTGCAGCTGCGCGCCGACATCGTGACGCCCGATGACCTTATCGACATCAAGCACATCCCCGGCGTGAAAGAGATTTCGCGCACCGAGGATGGCGGCTGGCGCATCGGCGTGGCCGTGGCGGGGGCCGAGATGACGGAATGCGCCGATCTCTGCGCCGACTGGCCGGGTCTGGTCGAGGGGATGGACCTGATCGGATCGACCCAGGTGCAGGGCCGCGCGACGCTGGTGGGCAACCTCTGCAACGGCTCGCCCGCCGCCGACAGCGTGCCCGGCATGATCGCGGCAGGCTGCACGGTCACGGTGACCGGCCCTGAGGGCAGCCGCGAGGTCGCGGTGGAGGATATCCCCACAGGCCCCGGCAAGACGGCGCTGGCCAAAGGTCAGCTGATCACCGGCGTGACGATCCCCGCGCGGGGTGAAAACGGTGGCGACGCCTATCTACGCTTTATCCCGCGCACCGAGATGGACATTGCCGTTGTCGGTTGCGCGGTGAACCTGCGGCTGGATGGTGACACCGTGTCTGAGGCGCGTGTCTCCCTTGGCGCAGTCGCGCCCAAGGCCCTTCTTGTAGAAGAAGCAGCCAAGGCGATCATCGGCACCACGCTCGATGACGCGGCGCTGGATGCACTTGCCGCTGCGGCCTCCGCCGCCTGCAACCCCATCGACGACAAGCGCGGCACCATCGAGTTCCGCACCCATGTGGCCGGCGTGCTGGCCAAGCGGGCCGCGAAAATCGCCTACGCCCGCGCGAAAGGAGAAAGCGCATGAGCAAGCGTATCCATGTCAGCACCAAGGTGAACGGCGACGAGGCCGATTTCCTCTGCGACCCGCGCGAAACCCTGCTCGACTGCCTGCGCGACCATCTGGGCGTGATGGGCGTCAAGGAAGGCTGCGGCACCGGCGATTGCGGGGCGTGCAGCGTGACCATGGACGGGCGGCTGGTCTGCTCCTGCCTTGTTCTGGGCGTCGAGGCCGAGGGCAAAGAGATTGGCACCGTCGAAGGTATGGCCGATGGCGAGGTCCTGCACCCGCTGCAACGCAAGTTCATCGAACATGCGGCCCTGCAATGCGGGATCTGCACACCGGGCATTCTGGTCGCGGCCAAGAACCTGCTGGAACGGAACCCCGACCCCACGGAAACCGAGCTGCGTTATTGGCTGGCAGGCAACCTCTGCCGCTGCACCGGTTATGACAAGATCATTCGCGCCGTGATGGATGCGGCGGCGGAAATGCGGGAGGCTTCGTAATGGCTCTGGACGGACAAAAGACCGCTTACAAATATATCGGCACCACCCCCAACCGCCCCGACGGGCTGGACAAGGTCACGGGCCGCGCGCGCTACGGCGCCGATATCTCGGTGCCCGGCATGCTGCACGGCGCCGTGGTGCGCAGCCCCCATGCCCATGCCAAGATCGTCAAGATCGACGCGACGAAGGCCCTGGCGATGGAGGGCGTAAAGGCCGTCATCACCCGCGCCGACTTCCCCGAAGGGCTGGAAGGCGAGGACTGGGACCTACAGGAAAACTGTATGGCCGGCGAAAAGGCGCTTTATGACGGTCATGCCGTTGCTGCCGTCGCCGCCACCACGCCGCTCCTGGCCCGCGATGCGGCCAAGGCGATCGAGGTGACCTACGAGATTCTGCCCCATGTCACCGACGTGGATGAGGCGATGAAAGAGGGCGCGCCGGTCATCCGCGAAGGCGCGGCCGATTTTTCGGTGCCGGAAGGCATGCACCCCAATGTCGTGCGCTATTTCGACAGCGGCCGGGGCGATCTGGACAAGGGTTTTGCCGAAGCCGATCTGATCATCGAGCGCAGCTTCACCACCGAGGCCGCGCATCAGGGCTATATCGAACCCCATGCCTGCCTCGGCCAAATGGGTGCCGACGGTCGAGGTGAGCTTTGGGTCTGCACCCAAGGCCACTGGTTCATGCGCCGCATGTCCACCGCCGTTCTGGGGATCGAGACCACCAATATCCGCGTGACGCCCTCTGAAATCGGCGGCGGCTTCGGCGGCAAGACCACGATCTTCATCGAACCCCTGTCGCTGGCGCTGAGCCGCAAGGCAGGCGGCAAGCCGGTGAAGATGGTGATGAGCCGCAACGAGGTGCTTCGCGCCACTGGCCCGACCGCGTCCGCCTCGATGGACGTCAAGATGGGCATGACCAAGGACGGCAGGATCACCGCTGCCCATGGCACCTTCCGCATGCAGGGCGGCGCTTTTGCCGGTGCCCCCGTGGATGTGACCACCATGCTCGCCTTCGCCAATTACGATATCGAGCATGTGCACCATATCGGCTATGACGTGATCACCAACCGCCCCCGTCAGGCCGCTTATCGCGCGCCGGGGGCCCCGATGGCGGCCTTCGCCACCGAAAGCGTGATTGACGAGTTGTGCCGCGAACTGGGGCTCGACCCGATCGACACGCGGTTGAAGAACGCCGCCAAGGAAGGCACGCGGGCGACCTTCGGGCCGAAATACGGGCCGATTGGCTTTGTGGAAACGCTGGAGGCCGCCAAGGCGCATCCGAATTACTCTGAGCCGCTCGGTCCCAATCAGGGGCGCGGGGTGGCCTCGGGCTACTGGATGAACTGGGGTGGTGAGACCTCTGCCTCGGTGGCGATTTCCGAGGATGGCTCGGTGACCGTTTCCGTGGGCACCCCCGATATCGGCGGCAGCCGCGCGTCCATGGCGCTGATGGCGGCGGAAGCCTTTGGCATTCCATACGAAAACGTGCGGGTGAATATCTCTGACACCGGGGCGCTTGGCGTCAACGAACCCACCCATGGCAGCCGTGCGACCTATGCGTCGGGTCTGGCCACCATCCGCGCGGCAGAGGAATGCATCGGCAAGATGTGCAAACGCGCCGCCGACAAATGGGGAATCGACCCGGAGGCGGTGGTCTGGGAAGACGGCTGCGCCAAGCCCTCTGGCCCCAATGCCGGGGAATTCCCGCCAATGACCATCGCCGAGATCGCCGGTGAGATGGGCGGTACTGGCGGGCCGATCTCTGGCCATTACGAGGACAGCCCCGCGGGCTTCTCCGGCAGCTTCGGCACCCATGTGGTGGATGTGGAGGTCGACCCCGAAACCGGCCGCACCACGATCCTGCGCTATCTGGTGGTGCAGGACGCGGGCAAGGCCATTCACCCGGCTTACGTGGAAGGCCAGTTCCAAGGCGGCGCCGCGCAGGGCATCGGGTGGGCGCTGAACGAGGAATATGTCTATGGCCCGGATGGGCGGCTGCAGAACCCGGTCTTCCTGGATTACCGCGTTCCCGTCGCCTCGGACCTGCCGATGATCGACACGGTGATCGTGGAGGTACCGAACCCCGGCCACCCCTATGGGGTGCGTGGCGTGGGCGAGACCGGCATCACGCCGCCCCTGCCCGCCGTGGCAAATGCCGTGCGGGATGCCACTGGCAAGCGCATCTGCAAGCTGCCGCTGCGCCCGTCGCGCGTCCTGGCCGCGATCCAGGGCAAGGAGGTCTGATGGCGGAGCTGCACCTGTGGTCAGGGCTGCGCGCCCTGGCCGACGGGAAAGAGATGGTGGAGATCGAGGGCGCGACTGTGGGCCAGGTCCTGGACGGGCTGGTTGCGGCCTATCCAGGGCTGGAACCGGCGCTGAAACGCGGCGTCTCGGTGGCGGTGGACGGGCAGATCGTGCCCAATAGCCGCAATCACCCGGTCAAGCCCGATAGCGAGATCTTCCTGTTGCAGAAACTGGCAGGCGGCTAGGCGGACGTCGTTTGCGCCCCGTCATCTGGCTGGCGTTGCACGGGTCGGCCCGGGACAAGCTGGCCACCGTCAAAGCACTCGGCTCGTGTTTCGGGCTTCTTGGTGCCGTTGGCAGGAACTTCTCCCATTAGGGGCGCACCCGGATCGACGCCGACAGGCGGCGTCACCATTGGTGACAGATTTGCGCGGAGGGCCTGTAAGCCGGATTCTGTCCCCCACGGGTTTCCCCGCGGATCGATGACCATTCCTCTAGGCCTGCGATTGCCCGCAGGCTCCAGCTGCCAACCCGGACCTCTCGGGCTGAAGCGACCCTGTGACAGGCACGCGAGGTCCCTATTTGGCGTTGCTCCCGGTGGGGCTTGCCGTGCCGGTCCTGTTGCCAGTCCCGCGGTGGTCTCTTACTCCACCGTTTCACCCTTACCGCCGGCGGTATCGGTTGCCCGACCGGCCCGGAGGCGGTTTCATTTCTGTGGCGCTTTCCGTCGGATTCGGGTGGGTTTCCCCGCCCTTCTCCGCCCGGGCGTTACCCGGCACCGTTGCTTCAGGGAGTCCGGACTTTCCTCGAAGGTTTCCCCTCGCGGTCATCCAGCCCTCCGCGCCATCGCGACCTAGGGGCGCGCGGGGGGAAGGTCAAGCCCGTCCGGCAGGGAAACGCGTGGCCAGATCGGCCATGATCCCCATGTCACGGGCATCGAGCGGCCCCACGTGACCGGGACGAAAGCGCAGGCGGAGCGTGGTCAGCAACAGGTCATCCTCCATCTCGGGGTAGCCGAAGCGCGCGGCATCAGCGCGAAACCGGGGCCAATCCACGGCGATCTCCCGTGGCTCCGGCCAGATCGACAGCCCCTGCCGGGCGAGCCTTTGCCAGTCAAAGCGCGGGCCGGGGTCGATCTTTCGCCCCGGCGCCATGTCGGAATGGGCGATGATGCCCTCAGGGGGTATCTTCCAACGCGAGAGAATACCCGGCAGCAACGCCTCCAACGCCGCCATCTGGCGCGCGGCAAAGGGGGTGTAGCCGGTATTGGACAGCTCGATCCCGATGGACCGGGAATTGACATCCCCTCGACCGGCCCAGGCCCCCGCCCCCGCATGCCAGGCGCGCATGTCTTCCTCGACCAGCGCCATCACCTCTCCCGCCTCGGAAATCAGGTAATGGGCCGACACCTCGCGCGCAGGGTCACAGAGCGCTCGGGCTGCGGCCTCGCAGCTTTCCATGGCGGTGTAATGCAGGACGACCAGTTGCGGCCTCAGCCCGTCGCGGCGGGGGCCGAAATTGGGGGAACGGCTCACTGGTTGCGGGCAGCCGCTGCGGCATCGCGATAGACGGTCGGATCCCATCCGCAGGCATAGCCATCACCATCGGGGTCGAGCGCCTGCCGGTCCCGCTGTGGACCGCCCATGGACAGGAACGCCTCCTGCGCCAGGTCGTCAGAGCGATAGGCCAGGCAATTGCGCTCATGCCGCCCCTGCCCGAAAGGAGAGCGACGGAAAACCTGATTGCCCACGGGATTCGAAGTTGTCAGCGCGTATTCAATGATATTCGGGCCGGTCGCGCCGGGGCGGTCGGGCACAGCCGTGGGGGCGATCTCGACCCGCTGTTCCTGCATGCGCTGCAGCCGTTCGGCGTCGCTTTCGATGGATTCCCGGCCCGCGACGGCCTCGAAATCCTGCTCGTCCGAGATGCTGGTATTGCCGCCAACCCGCTGCGCAGACGCGGGCGTCGCGCCTTCGGCCTCGTCAATCGCGCCCTCGGCAAGGGCCGCGATATCGGTGCGTTCCTCGCGCGCCGGGGGCAGAACGGTCTGTGGCTGGCGACCCGCCAGAGCGGCCTCGCGTTCGGCCCGTTCCTGCGCCAGATGCTGGTTGTAATCACCGAACCCGACGCCGCGCGCGTCCTCGGGCTGGGACGCGCAGGCCCCAAGCAGCAGGAGCGTCAGCCCCGTCATCGCCAGTTTCTGCATCTGCCCACCCTCGAACTTGTTTTGTCAGGCTTTTACCACCATTTGGCGGGTTTCGCCACAAACTGGGCTGCGTTTTCCAGCGCATAGGCGGTGTTCAGCAGATCGCCTTCCTCCCACGGGCGGCCAATCAGCTGCAGGCCAAGCGGCAGCCCCTGCCTGTCCAGTCCGGTGGGAACAGCCACGCCGGGAAGGCCGGCAAGGTTCACGGTGACGGTGAAGACATCGTTGAGATACATCTCGACCGGGTCCGACACCTCCTTGCCAAGCTCGAACGCGGCAGAGGGGGTCGCGGGGGTCAGGATGCTGTCGACACCCGCTGCAAAGACATCGTCGAAGTCCTTCTTGATCAGCGCGCGCACCTTGCGGGCACGGTTGTAATAGGCGTCGTAGAAGCCGGCCGACAGCACATAGGTGCCCACCATGACACGGCGCTTGACCTCGGGGCCAAAGCCTTCTGCGCGGGTCTTTTCATACATCTCGGTGATGCCGTCGCCCTGTGCGAGCTTGGCCCGGTGGCCAAAGCGCACCCCGTCATAGCGCGCTAGGTTCGAGGAGGCCTCGGCCGGCGCGATCACGTAATAGGTGGGCAGCGCGTATTTGGTGTGCGGTAGGCTGATATCACGGATCTCGGCACCCGCATCGCGCAGCATCTCGGCCCCCTGCGACCACAATGCTTCGATCTCATCTGGCATACCGTCCATGCGGTATTCCTTGGGGATGCCGATGACCTTGCCACGGATATCGCCGGTCAGCATCGCCTCGAAATCCGGCACCGCCAGATCGGCAGAGGTCGAATCCTTCGGGTCATGCCCCATCATCGCGCGGCCCATGATCGCCGCGTCACGCACGGTCTTGGTCATCGGGCCTGCCTGATCGAGCGACGAGGCAAAGGCCACGATCCCCCACCGGGAACAGCGCCCATAGGTCGGCTTCAGCCCCACGGTG
>NZ_MNBL01000007.1 GCF_001879695.1 Nioella sediminis | reverse complement strand
GCTCGGGGCGGATCCCGCCGTTCGTGTCGTGGTGCTGACCGGCAATGGCAAGAGCTTCTGCGCCGGGGGCGATCTGGCCTGGATGAAGGAGCAGATGGCCGCCGATGCCGAAACCCGCGCGCGTGAGGCGCGCAAGCTGGCGCGGATGCTGGGGACGCTCGACCGGATGCCCAAGCCGCTGATTGGCCGGGTGCAGGGGCAGGCCTTCGGTGGCGGGATCGGCATGATGTCGGTCTGCGATGTGGCCGTGGGTGTCAAGGGGGCGAAATTCGGCCTGACGGAAACGCGGCTCGGGCTGATCCCGGCCACCATTGGGCCCTACGTGGTGGCTCGCATGGGGGCTGCGCGGGCGCGGCGGGTCTTCATGTCGGCGCGGATCTTCGATGCTGCTGAGGCGGTCGAACTGGGGCTGCTGGCCAAGGCCGTTGCGGCCGAGGATCTGGATGCGGCGGTGGAAGCCGAGGTCGCGCCCTATCTGGCCTGCGCGCCGGGCGCGGTGGCCAAGGCCAAGGCGCTGGTCGCGGCGCTGGAGCCTCGGGTGAACGATGCCGTGGTGGACATGACCATCGCAGCCTTGATCGATGCCTGGGAAAGCGATGAGGGGCCGGAAGGCGTGTCGGCCTTCTTCGAGAAGCGCAAGCCAAGCTGGCAGGAGAGCTAGGGGCTTGCATCACCGGGCGGGCTGGCGTTTGCTCTGCCTGGGTAACTGGAAGGAGCGGTCATGGCTGTCACCGTCACGCAAGAACAGATCGCGGAATTCGCCCGCGATGGCGCGGTCCTGATCAAGGGGCTCTTTGCCGATCACGTGGACACGCTGCGCAAGGGCGTGGAGCGGAACATGGCGGAGCCTGGGCCTTATGCGGCGGAGAACCTGCTGCCGGGCGAGGGCGGGCGATTCTTTGACGATTATTGCAACTGGACGCGGATTCCCGAGTTCGAGCAGGTCATCCGGCACTCGGATGCCGCACGGGTGGCGGGCGAGCTGATGCGCTCGGACGCGGTGCAGATTTTTCATGATCATGTGCTGGTGAAAGAGCCGGGTACGTCCAAGCCGACGCCGTGGCATCAGGACGGGCCCTACTATTTTGTCGAGGGCGAGCAGACCGTCAGCTTCTGGTCGCCGCTCGATCCGGTCACGGATGCGACGTTGCGGCTGGTGGCGGGAAGTCACAAGTGGCCCAAGCCGGTTCTGCCCACCAGATGGTTGAAAGAAGACGCTTTTTTCCCCGATGAGGGCGCCTATATCCCGGTGCCGGACCCGGATGCGGAGGGCATGACGGTGCTGGAATGGACGATGGAGCCGGGCGATGCCGTGGCCTTCGACTACCGCACCCTGCATGGCGCGCGGGGCAACACAAGCAACCGGCGGCGGCGGGCGTTTTCGGTGCGCTTTCTTGGGGATGATGCGCGCTACGTGGAGCGGCCTGGGCGGACGTCTCCGCCGTTTCCGGGGCACGAGATGGTGCCGGGGCAGCGGCTGCGCGAGGATTGGTTTCCGGTGGTCTGGCACCGGTAGCGTTTCGCCGTGGCTGTGCCACGTCGACCCGCGCGCCCGTGCCGGGCGCTGACCCTGGTTTTGGCGTGTCACCCCCCGTACACCGGGCGTACACCCCCTGTGCACCCCCCGTACAGATGAAATCGGGTTTCGCCGCGCGCATCG
>NZ_MNBL01000069.1 GCF_001879695.1 Nioella sediminis | reverse complement strand
GAGCCGCCGGTATCGGTGCCCGTCGCGGCCAGGCAAAGGTCTGCGGCCACGGCGGAGGCCGACCCACCCGACGAGCCGCCGGGCGTCAGCAGGTCGTCGCCATTGCCGGCTTTCCAGGGGTTCACGGCGTTGCCGTAAACCGAGGTCTCGTTCGAGGACCCCATGGCGAACTCGTCCATGTTGAGCTTGCCCAGCATCACCGCGCCTGCGTCTTTCAGCTGGCCCGAAACGGTCGATTCATATTCCGGCTTGAACCCTTCGAGTATGCGTGAGGCGGCCTGCGACGGCACGCCCTCGGTGCAGAAGAGATCCTTGATGCCCACGGGGATGCCGCACATATCGGGCGCATCGCCCGCCGCGATCCGCGCGTCGGCGGCCTTGGCCCGCTCCAGCGCCAGATCCGGCGTTTTATGGGCGAAGGCACCGAGCGCGTCGGCGCTGTCAATGGCGGCAAGACAGGCCTCGGTCAGTGCGACGGAGGTGGTTTCGCCCTTGCGCAACGCGTCGCGCGCCTCGGCGATGGTCAGTTTGTTGAGATCGGACATTATTCCACCACCTTCGGAACCGCGAAAAACCCTTCCCGTGCATCGGGCGCATTGGCCAGAACCTTGGCCTGCTGATCGCCGTCGGTCACCACATCCTCACGCCGTTTCAGGCGCATCGGCGTGACCGATGTCATCGGCTCCACGTCGTCGACATTCAGTTCCTGCAACTGCTCGATGAAGCCGAGGATCGCGTTGAACTCACCTGCCAGCGCGGGCAGGTCCTCCTCTTCCACCTTGATCCGCGCGAGCTTGGCGACGCGGGCGGCGGTTTCGATGTCGATGGACATGGGGCGTTGCACCTTCGGACTTGAGCAATCTGGATCGGGCACGGGTTTACCGGGCATGGCGCAGGGCCGCAAGCGCCTGCATGAGTGAATTCCGGCGAAACCCGTTTGACGCAGGCCCGGCAGCGGCTAACCTTGCCCCCTGAATGATCCAAGAAATCGGGGAGAGGACAAATGAACATCATCTGGCTCGGGCATGGCAGTTTCCGGATCGAGATCGCAGGGCAGGTCCTGTTGGTCGATCCATGGTTCACCGGCAACCCGGTCTTTCCCGAGGAGCGCAAGGCGGACGCGATTGCCGGGGCCACCCATATCCTGCTGACCCACTGTCACTTCGACCATGTGGCCGATGTGCTGGATCTGGCAAAGGATCTGGGGGTGCCGGTCGTGGGCCAGTATGACCTGATGGGGCATTGGGCCGAAAACGAAGGCATCGAGACCGTCGGCTTCAACAAGGGCGGCACGGTTGCCCTGGGCGATGTGGCGGTGACGATGGTCAACGCGGTGCATTCGTCGAGCTTTGGCACGCCCGATGGCCCGAAATGGGGTGGCACCGAATGCGGCTTCATGATCGCGGGCGAAGGCCGGACCATCTATTTTTCCGGCGATACAGATGTGATGGCGGATATGGGTGTCTTCGCCGACCTGCATGCGCCCGACATAGGCATCCTGGCGGCTGGCGGCCATTTTACCATGGACATGAACCGCGCAGGTTACGCGGCGAAACGGTTCTTCGACTTCAAAACGGTGATCCCCTGCCACTACCGGACCTTCCCCATTCTGGAACAATCCGCCGAGGCACTGGCCGCCGCCCTGCCCGGTGTCGACGTGATCGAGCCGGAAGTGATGCAGGCGATTGCGCTGTAAGGGATTTCGAATGGCCTTCGGCCATCCGATCCGCGGGGGGATCCTCCCCCCGCACCCCCCTGAGGTATTTTAGCCAAGATGAAAGGATCAGCGGCGCGTTGCAAAGAAGGTCTTGAGCAGATCCGCCGCCTCTTGCTCGCCGATCCCGCAATAGACCTCCGGCTTGTGATGGGCCTGCGGGTGATCGAAGACGCGCGGGCCTTGCGCCACGCCGCCCGATTTGGGATCCGCCGCGCCGTAGTAGAGCCGCGCGATGCGGGCGACCGAAATGGCCCCCGCACAGGCGGGGCAAGGCTCCAGCGTCACGTAGAGATCGCAGCCGGTCAGCCGTTCCGACCCAAGCGCCGCGCAGGCCGCGCGGATGGCCAGCATCTCGGCATGGGCCGTAGGGTCCTTCAGCTCTCGCATCCGATTTCGGGTCTGCGCCAGAACCTTGCCATCGGGGCCGACGATCACGGCCCCCACGGGCACCTCGCCCGCTTCGGCGGCGCCGCGCGCCTCACAAAGCGCGGTCTGCATATGGCTGATGAAACCGGTCATGGCTTTCCTTTGCCGCTTTCCAAGCCGCTGTCAAACCGCTAGTCCAAAGCCATGAGCACCAACACCCCAGAGGGCGACCGCATCGCCAAGGTCCTGTCCCGCGCCGGCATTGCCAGCCGTCGGGAAGCGGAACGCATGATCGAGGCGGGCCGCGTCACCGTCAACGGCAAGCGCATCGACAGCCCGGCGCTGAATGTCACGGCGTCTGACAAGATCACCGTGGATGGCAAGGAGGTGGGTGCGCCCGATCGCCCGCGCCTGTGGCTCTATCACAAGCCGCAGGGCCTTGTGACGACAACAAGCGACGAGAAGGGCCGCGAGACGGTGTTCGACATGCTGCCCGAGGACATGCCGCGGGTAATGAGCGTGGGTCGGCTCGACCTCAATTCCGAGGGGCTGCTGCTGCTGACCAATGACGGCGGCATCAAGCGAAAGCTGGAGCTGCCCTCGACCGGCTGGCTGCGCAAGTATCGCGTACGGGTGAAGGGTGCGCCGAAGGATGAAGACCTCGCGCCGCTGCGCAAGGGCGTGACCATCGAGGGCGAGCGGTTTCAGCCGATGGATGTGACACTTGACCGGCAACAGGGCGCGAATGCCTGGCTGACCGTGGGTTTGCGCGAGGGCAAGAACCGCGAGATCCGACGCGCCATGGGGGAAATCGGTCTGGATGTGAACCGGCTGATCCGGGTGAGCTATGGCCCCTTCCGGCTGAACGAGCTGAAACCCGGCGAGGTGGAAGAGATCAAGCCCAAGGTGCTGCGCGACCAGTTGGGGATCGCCCTGCCCGACGGTCATGCCGAGGCGAAGAAGAAACCGGCGCGTCCCGGTGCGCGCAAACCGCGCAAGGCGCCCCCGCGCCACGGGTGACGCAGAATGCGGGGTGCGCCTTAGCGCACGACGTGAACCGAAACAGGGGCGTAGGTTGCCACGTAGCCTGCATTCGAGGTCAGGAAGTGGTCCTTGAAACCGGGCACATGGCTGGCCATCACGATCAGGTCGCAACTGGCATCTTCGGCGGCCCTTATGATCTCGCGGCCCACATGCAGATGCAGATCGCCGCGCAGGACCACATGATCATCCGTGCGGATCCCATGGGTGTTGGCCTGAGCATCGGCAAAGGCATCCAGCTTCTTTTGCGCTTCGTGCCCTTCCAGCCGTTTCGAGGCGGTTGGCACCGGGTCGATCACGCTGACATAGGTGACGGTGGCCCCATGCTCCTTCGCGGCTTTCCCGGCAATGTCGAGGGCCTTGTCGAGCTTGTCGATATGATCCAGATCGACCGGCACCAGAATGCGAGATGTCATGTTGGGTCCTCCTCTTTCCTGCTGCCAGTCTAACAGCAAGGTCAAGGACGGCCCCTGATCTGGGTCAATGGGTCAGGCAACTGTGCCACACATGATGTCGCTTTTTGCCTTTGCGGCAGCCGGAATATGTTCTGCGCTTCCGAATTTGCAGCGCTATGGCAGACTTGTATTGACGTGACAGCGACGCGGGGACGCCATGCGATTGAGGGGCAAAGTGGCACTGGTCACTGGTGGACGCACGGGGATCGGGCGCGCCATTGCAGAGCGTTTGAGGGATGAAGGCGCGCAAGTTTTTACCGCACAGCGCGGTGCGTCGGAAGGCTTTGCGACCATAGAGGTCGACTTCACCGACCCCGACAGCCCTTGCCAGGTTGTCGAAACCCTGATTTCGCACGCCGGGCAGCTCGATGTCCTGATCAACAATGCAGGTGTGATGCAGGAGGCCGGGATCGAGGAGACGTCTCTCGCAGATTGGCAGCGCTGTCTCTCCATCAATCTGACCGCGCCGTTCCTTATGATCCGCGCTGCTCTTCCGCATCTGCGTGCCACACGGGGCTGCATTGTCAATGTCGGCTCGATCGAAGGGATTGCAGCCAATCCGAACCACACTGCCTACTGCGCGTCAAAAGCCGGTCTGCACGGGCTGACACGGGCGGTCGCGGTGGACCATGGGGCCGAGGGTATCCGCTGCAATGCCGTGGCGCCGGGTTGGATCGAAACCGACTTGAACCGGGACCTCGTCGCTGCGCGCCCTGATCACACCGAATTCGCCGACCGAATTGCCGCAATTCACCCTCTTGCACGCACCGGCCAACCGCGCGAGGTTGCCGCACTTGTGGCGTACCTGGCCTCAGGGGATGCGGGCTTCGTTACCGGCCAAGTCTATCCAATCGAAGGCGGACGTCTTGCAAAGCTGAGCCTCCCGACAGGCTAGGCGCTAACCCTCGTCCTTCTCGATCATGTGGCGTTCAAACAGCTTCGCCTGGAACATGAAGACGGCGAAGAGGAAGCCGGGCAGGACGAAGGTTTCAAACGTCACCCAGAATTCGGTGGTCTGGGTGCGCCAGACGATCTCGTTGGCCAGCGCCATAAACGCGAAGGCCGCCACCAGACGTTTGGTCAGGATCATCCAGCCTTCTTTCTCCATGGGCATCATTTCCCCCATGACGAATTGCAGCCAGCTTTCGCCGCGCAACAGGCCAATGCCCAGAACGACCGCGAAGAAGGCATAGACGATGGAGGTCTTCATCTTGAAGAAGGCCTCGTTGTCGAACCACACCGTCAGGCCACCGAAGACGACGACCAGAATGGCGGTGAAAATCTGCATGCGGGAAAGCTTGCCCGTCAGCCACCAGAGCGCGGCGATGGAGGCCAGAAGCAGCGGGATGAACCCCGCCGTCGCAATGATGAAGCCCGAATACTCATGCCCGGCGAGAGTGAATGTCCGGTCCTTGATCCACAGGTAGACCACGAAGAACAGGATCGGTGGCCCAAGCTCCAGCGCGCTTTTCACGTAGGGGTTGATCTTGCGTTCTTCCATCAATCGCGCCTCAAATTATCCGCCCATCTCAACTATCACCGCGCCCGCTGCGATCAACCCCATAAGCGCCAAACGGCGGGGGCCGACCCGTTCGCCAAGCATCAGCCAGCCGATGAGGGCGGCAAAGACGGTCGAGGTTTCGCGCAGCACCGCCGCCTGCCCCACCTGATCGAGCCGCGTGGCCAGCAGGATCGACCCGAAACTCGCCATCGCCACCAGCCCGCCAATCAACCCGCGCAAGGCCAGTGGCCCGAAGGCGGGCGGATCGGGCATCCGCCGCCAGGCGTACCAGGCCACGGGTGGCATGGTCAGGCCGTCGAGGAAGAAGAACCAGGCGAGGAAGGTAAAGGGATCGTTCGCGGCGCGGATGCCGTAGGCGTCATAGGTGGTGTAGGCGGCGACGAAAAGCCCGGTCAGAACCGCCAGCCATAGGGCCGGCACCAGCGTTTCGCGGTCCACGGTGATCGTGCGCAGGTTGTAGAAGGCAAGGCCGTAGATGCCCGTCAGCAGGGTCAGAACGCCCGCCCACTGGGTCAGGGAAAAATGCTCGCCAAAGAAGATCGTGGCCCCGATCACGGTAAAAAGCGGCCCGGTGCCACGCATCACCGGGTAGACGACCGTATAAGCCCCGCGCTGATAGCTGGCCACTTGCGCGGCTTTGTAGCCCAGATGGATCAGCATCATGACCCCGAAAATGGGCCACATATGCGGCGCGGGCCACGGCACGACGAAAAAAGCGACAGGCGCAGCCATCAGCCCATAGCTTGCATCAATGATGCCGCGCGACAAAAGCGGCGAATGGCGGCCCTTTTGCAGCGCGCCGAAGACCGCGTGCAGGATCGCAGCCAGCAGCGCCAGAAAGGTTGCGAGTGTTGCCCCCTCCGGCGTGCCTGCCAGCGAAACGATCCAATCGCTCATTCCGCCCCGTATCTATAGTAACTGACTTGCAGATCAGCCCCGGCCAAAGTGGCCAGAGGGTCGGACGCGGGCAAGCGCCCCAGCAATCCGGCATCCTCGCTCAATTGGCTGATCGGCAATCCGTCATCGGCCTGCAGGGCGAAAATGACCCGGCCCGCCGGGTTGGGCATATCCTGAAACAGCATCGTCAGTGCGGCCCGCGTGGTGCGGTGGAACTGGGGCTCTGGCAATGCCTCAATGGCAGCGATGGCCTCGGCCTGAAGTCGGGCCACCTCGGCCTCGGGATCATCGGAAGACCCGATCAGCAGGTTGGCCAGCGGCATCAGCGCATAGGTTTCGAACAGCCCGCGCGTCAGCACCTCCAGCCGGAAGGCGCGGATCACGGTCTGATCGGGCGCGCGCGGGTCGACATCGGTCAGGTGCAGGGTGGCGTCGATGGCGTTCTCGCCCGGGAAGTCCACATGAAGGCGGTCCAGCATGACCTCACCGTCCGCATGGGTGGCCAGCAGATCGACCGAGATGCCCTCGCTCGCCCGTGCCTGCGCCTCCATCACATAGTCGAAATCAGGCATCCCGGTCGCGGCCAGCACATAGACCCCGCGCGCGGTCACCTCGACCCGGTCCAGCAGCGCCCCGCTGATCAACAGCGCCTCCAGCCCGTCCAGTTGCCAGCGCAGCTCATCGACCAGAACGCGGATGCGCCCGTTCACGATCTCCAGATCGCGGGCGATGCAGGCCTCGCCTTCCAACTGAGCGGTGGCCAGATCCGGCGGCAGGCCAAGCGGGGCGCTGACCATGCCCCAGCTGACGGCACAGCTGGACTCGGTCATCTGGGCATGGGCAGGGGCAGACAGGGCAAGCCCGGTCAGCGCGGCAAGGATGATGCGTTTCATGGTAAAGGCGGACTCCCTCAAAGGTTTGCTCAACCCTTGTGGGTCGCCTCGGGGCACGTCCCGGTTCACTCCGCCCCCGTCAGGGCCTTGGCGAACTCCTCCGGATCGAAGGGAGCCAGATCGTCGATCTGCTCGCCCACGCCGATGGCATGGATCGGCAGCCCGAACTTGTCGGCCAGCGCCACCAGAACACCGCCCTTGGCGGTGCCGTCGAGCTTGGTCATCACCAGGCCCGAGACATCGGCCATTTTCTGGAAGGTTTCCACCTGGCTTAGCGCGTTCTGGCCCGTCGTGGCATCGAGCACCAGCAGCGTGTTATGCGGCGCATCCGGGTCTTTCTTGCGGATCACGCGGACGATCTTGGCCAGTTCCTCCATCAGGTCGGCCCGGTTCTGCAAGCGGCCTGCGGTGTCGATCATCAGAAGGTCCGCGCCCTCGGCCTCGGCTTTGGTCATCGCGTCAAAGGCCAGCGCGGCAGGGTCTGACCCTTCCGGCGCCGTCAGCACCGGCACGCCAGCCCGGTCACCCCAGACCTGCAACTGTTCCACCGCCGCCGCGCGGAACGTATCGCCCGCCGCGATGACCACCGATTTGCCCGCCGCCTTGAACTGGCTAGCGAGCTTGCCGATGGTCGTGGTCTTGCCCGAGCCATTGACGCCTACCACCAGCACCACCTGCGGTTTTTTCGGATAGATCGGCATCGGCTTGGCGACCGGTTCCATGATCCGCCCGATTTCCTGCGCCAGAAGCGCCTTGATATCGGCGGCCGTCATCAGCTTGCCAAACCGCCCCTCGGCCATGTTGGCGGTGACGCGCATCGCGGTTTCCACGCCCATATCGGCGGTGATCAGAAGCTCCTCCAGCTCCTCCAGCATGTCGTCGTCAAGCGCCCGGCGCGGGGCGCTGCTGCGGCCCATGATGCGGCCCAGAAGACCGGGCTTCGCGGCGGCTGGCTGAGGCTGCGGGGCCGGTGCGGGCGTCGGCGTTTTCACAACCGGTTCCGGTTCGGGCATCGGCATGACGTCCGCCTGCCTCGGCGCAGGGTCTTCCGCGATTGGCGCAGGCGAAGGCTCTGGTTCTGCGACCGGCTCCGGGGTTGGCTCCTCGACTTGGTCCTCTTCCTCGACCGCACCTTCCTCGATGATCGCATCAAGCCCCTCATCGAGCTTCGACGAGGATTTGAACATCCGGTCCTTGAGTTTCTTGAAGAACGACATGAGGCCTCCCGGGGAATAGCGCTTAACAGTCACCTAATACGGGCGCGCGCCGGATGGAAGCGCCGCATGTCGACGCGGGGGGCGATTGAGCGTATCATTGGTTTCATGTCCCTCACCCGCCCGATCCATCCCATGCCCGGCGACATCGCGTCCCGACTGGACGCAGCCGGCCTTCGCGCCGCCTATGATGCGCGCCCGCCCTATCAGCGGAACGACTATCTGGGTTGGATCGCGCGGGCCAAGCGACCGGAAACGCGGGAAAAGCGCCTTGCCCAGATGCTGGATGAACTGCGCGCGGGCGATGTCTATATGAAGATGGCCTGGCGCGGCGGTCGTTAGGTCCAGGCAATCCCTACAAGGATCAACCCCTGCCCGACCCAATAGAGCGGCCAGACAAGGTGAGAGGCGACCCGCGTGGCGGGGCTGTCCTCTTCCATTCGAAAGAGCTCCACCGACAACACAAGGTCAGAGGCCACGAACAGCCCCGCCCCAAGCATCGCCACCCCCTGCGCGGCGGGCAAGTGCAGCGCCGCCAACCCCATGGCCGTGATGATCGCCACATAGGCCGCCACTGGACGCCGCAGCCCGCCGGTATGGGGCAGCAGCCAGAACACCGTCGATTGCGCCATGATGACCAGAGCCGCGAAGCCGATCCACCGCAGGGCCGTCAGGTCCAGGGGGGCAAGCCGCCCCTCGACGGTCACGAAGACCACCGCATAGGCCAGATGCGCTAAAGCAAAGCTGCCAAGCCCAACCATGAAGGCGGCCTCCCCCTTGCGCGACAGCGCGAAATCCCCGACTGCGCCCAAAGCCAGCCCGAGCGCCAGCAGCCAGGGTGCGCCCGACAGAAGCGCCGCCAGCGAAAACAGCGCCACGGGGGCGGTTTTCATCACCGAGCGCAGGGTGCTTACATCGTCGTTCACGCGGGCCTGATAGATCAGGGCGATAACCGCCCCGGCCCCGGCCACAAGCATCGCCGCTGTCATCATCGTTCCTCCGTCAACCTGATCTCAACCTGCACGCGGCACACTGGGCGCGGCAAGAGGCGCATTGCCTTCCGACGCCCGCTTGACCATTGGTAATCTTGGTAAACCAGTCACGAGGACCCCGAATGCCGATCTGGCGCTACGCCATGGCCACGCTTCCCCCGCTTGCGCTGTTGCTGGCGGGCGCGCTTTGGGGCGGATGGTGGGCGGCGCTGGCGCTTTTGTGGTTGACGCTGATTGCGGCGGGGCTGGACCAGCTTCTGACCCCGCCACGACAGACAACTCGGCATTCGGACGCTGCCGATCCCCTTTCCGTGGTTCTTGCCGTCGGACACCTGTCCCTGCTGGTGCTTGCCACCCGCGCCTTCGGCGACCCCACGCGCAGCACGGGCGAGACCATCACGCTACTGCTGGCCAGTGGTTCATTCCTGGGCCAGATCAGCCACCCAAACGCCCATGAGCTCATTCACCGCGCCCCCCGCGCCCTGCGGCGGCTCGGGGCCACGGTCTATGTGTCGATGCTGTTCGGCCACCATGTCTCGGCGCACCGGCTGGTGCATCACGCCCATGTGGGCACGCCCGAGGATCCCAATACCCCGCGCCCCGGCGAAAGCTTCTGGGCCTTCCTGCCGCGCGCCTGGATTGGATCGTTCCGCGCGGGTCTTGCCGCCGAACGCCGTCGGGATGCACGCAGGCGCGGGGTGAACCCGTATGTCTGGTACGTCTCGGGATCGGTGTTCACCACGGCGCTTGCCCTATGGATCGGTGGTCTGGCCGGGCTGGCGGACTTCCTTGCCCTCGCAGCCCTCGCCCATCTGCAAAGCCTGCTGTCGGACTATATCCAGCACTACGGCCTGTCCCGCCGCCGGCTGCCCGATGGCAGATGGGAACCGGTCGCGCCCCATCACAGCTGGAACGCGCCGCAGGGCTTTACCTCCTATCTGATGGTCAATGCCCCGGCCCATTCCGACCATCACATGCATCCCGACACGCCCTATGATGCGCTGACCGTGCCCGGTGGCGCGCCGGTCCTGCCCTGGTCGATGCCGATCATGGCGATGCTGGCAACCACGCCCCGACACTGGCGCCGGATCATGGACAAGCGCGCCGCCCGAGCGATGGAGCACGCCGCCCCTCTCAACCCGCGCCCGGCGAACGACCCACAGACCTGACCTGGCAACCTGTCCGTGGCAACACGGCCTGACGAAGGCCCCAGAGGGGCCTGAGGAGGGGCGTTCCCCGGGCGATGCCGAAGGCAGCGCAATCCCGGTCAGAACAGGCTCCCCTGCTCCGGCTCATCCTTGCCGCCGCCGCGCTTGCCACGCGCGGGCCCGCTTTCGGTCATCACGCCGAGCCTGCCATCAGAGAATTCCACCTCCAGCCGCGCATGGCCCTTCGCGGCCTCGCGCGTCGTGACCACCCCGGCCCCGGCCCGCAGCACCGCATAGCCGCGTTTCAGCGTCTCGGTATAGCCTAGCGTCTGGCGCAGCCGTTCCAGCGCCGCCAGACGCTCCTGCCGCTGCGCCACACCCTGCGCTGCCACGCGGGCAAACCGGGCGGAAAGCTCGTCGAACCTTTGCCGGTCGCGGGCCGTGCGGTCCGCCAACCGCTCCGGCGACATCCGCGCCGCCAGCCGGTCCAGGGCCTCGCGCCGCTGCCGCACCCCTGCCCCGAGCCGCGCGGGCGACAGCCCCGCCTCCGCCCGTCCCAGCACCACCCGCCGCGCCGCCACCCCACGCTCCAGCGCCGGGGTCAGCCGTGCGGACTGTGCCTCGAACCGCATCCGCTTTTCACGGGTCAGCGCCCTCAGCGCCGGATCGAGCCCTGCGCCCAGATAATCGAGCCGCTGCCGTGCCGCGTCGAGCAGCGTCTCGGGTCGTGGCAATCCGCGCGCCAGATCGCCAAGCCGCTGCCGCCTAAGCGCCACGGCCTGCGCAGCGCCTCTCGTCAGCCGTGCCCCCTGATCGCCGACCCAGTTCAGCAGGTCGAGCCGCACAGGCACCGCTATTTCCGCCGCCGCCGTCGGCGTCGGCGCGCGTCGGTCGGAGGCGTAGTCGATCAGCGTCGTGTCGGTTTCGTGACCGACGGCAGAAATCAGCGGGATCGCGCTCTCCGCTGCCGCCCGCACCACCGCTTCCTCGTTGAAGCCCCACAGATCCTCCAGCGAGCCACCACCGCGCGCCACGATCAACAGATCGGGCCGTGGCAGACGCCCCACCGGAAAGGCGTTGAACCCCCGGATCGCGGCCGCCACTTCCGGCGCGCATTTCGCGCCCTGCACGGCCACGGGCCAGATCAGCACCTTGCGCGGAAACCGGTCGCGCAAACGGTGCAGGATATCGCGGATCACCGCGCCGGAAGGTGACGTCACGACCCCGATCACCTCTGGCAGGAAGGGCAGCTTCTGCTTGCGCTCCTCGGCAAAGAGACCCTCCGCCGCCAGCGCCGCCTTACGCTTTTCCAGCATCGCCATCAGCGCGCCCATGCCGGCCGGCCGGATATCCTCGATCACCAGCTGGTATTTGGATTGCCCCGGAAACGTGGTGAGCCGTCCGGTGGCGATGACCTCCATCCCCTCCTCGGGCTGCGTGGCCAGCCGCGCCGAGACGCCCTTCCAGATGACGCTGGCCAGAACGCTGCGGTCATCCTTGAGATCCAGATAGATATGCCCCGACCGGGGCCGCGACAGCCGCCCGACCTCGCCGCGCACCCGCACATGGGCGAAACTGCCCTCGATGGTGCGTTTGACCGCCCCCGAGATCTCGGAAACCGTGAATTCCGGCGCATTGCCCGGGGTGTCATCTTCCAGCAAATCAGTCATGGCGCGACACTAGCGGCCCCGGCGCGGGCACACCAGATCAATCCCCGCCTCCACCGCCATCTCCCCCATCACCGCCCCCGCCATCGAAGCCGATGTCGTTGGGGGGAAGATACCACCAGTGATCGCCCGCCTCCACGCTGCCGCGATTGCCGAGCCAGAGGATCAGAACGGCCAGCGCAGCCCCGGCGACCATCGGCAGGACGGACACCGCGGCCAGAGACCCCGCCGCGCCCGCCACCACGGCACCGCCCGCGATGCCAAACCGCAGCCTTCGGTTCGGGTCGGGCCAGATCCGCGCCGGAGCGGTCTCGCCAAACTCCCGCGCATAGGCCTTCAACGTCAGCTCCATGTCCCGGCCGCTGCGTCGGGGAAAGGGACCATCGGGCAAATGCCAGTCCCGCCCGAGCGCCTCGCCACAGAACCGGGCATAGGCGGCGCGGTCTTCCCCATGCAACCGCCAGACCTGTTCCACCGGTTTCGACGGCACCCGGCGCGCGGTTTTGACACGCGCGACCAGGTAGGCCAAGCGCCGGTATTCGGCAACCGCCGCCTCGGCCCGGTCGCGGGGCCATCCGGTGCGTGCCACAAGCAGTTCGACGAAGCCCTCCGGCATTGGATGGGCCTCGATCCGTTCCCAAAGCGCCTGATCCTTCATGCTGCGGCATCCCCTCTGCTTGTGCCCATGGCCGGGCTTGGGTATTCCCCGCCCAAACCTATCAGGCAGGGGGTGCCACGTGAATATTCTGATCCTTGGCAGCGGCGGGCGGGAACATGCGCTGGCCTGGGCGGTTCTGCAGAACCCCAAATGCGACAAGCTGATCGTGGCCCCCGGAAATGGCGGCATCAGCCAGATCGCAGATTGCGCCGCCATTGACCCCGAGGATGCAAGCGCGGTTCTGGACCTGTGCGCCGAGGAAGCGGTGGATTTCGTCATCATCGGCCCGGAAGCGCCGCTCGCGGCAGGCGTGGCAGACGCGCTGCGCGAGGCGGGGATCCTGACCTTCGGACCATCCAAGGCGGCGGCGGCGCTGGAGGCCTCCAAGGCGTTTACCAAGGAAATCTGCGACGCCTCCGGCGCGCCGACGGCAGCCTATGCACGGTTCACCGAGGCCGGACCGGCAAAGGACTATATCCGCGCGCAGGGCGCGCCTATCGTGGTCAAGGCCGACGGGCTGGCCGCGGGCAAAGGCGTGATCGTGGCGATGACCGAGGACGAGGCGCTGGCCGCCATCGATGACATGTTCAGCGGCAGCTTCGGCGCGGCAGGCGCGGAGGTTGTGATCGAGGAGTTCCTTGAGGGCGAGGAAGCCTCGTTCTTCGTGCTCTCGGATGGCAAGACGGTGCTGCCCGTGGGCACTGCGCAGGATCACAAGCGGGTGGGCGATGGCGATACCGGACCCAATACCGGCGGCATGGGTGCCTATAGTCCGGCACCGGTCATGTCGGCTTCCATCGTACTGAAAACGATGGAAGACATCATCAAGCCGTCAATGGCGGAAATGGAGCGGCGGGGGATGCCGTTCCAGGGCGTGCTGTTCGCAGGGTTGATGATCAAGGACGGGCAGCCGAAGCTTATCGAATACAACGTGCGCTTTGGCGATCCCGAATGTCAGTGCCTGATGCTGCGCCTTGGCGCGCAGGCGCTGGACCTGATGCTGGCGGCCTCCGAGGGGCGGCTGGACGAGATGGCCGTCAACTGGGCCGACGACCATGCGATGACCGTGGTGATGGCCGCAGAAGGCTATCCCGGAAGCTATGAGAAAGGCAGTGTGATCCGAGGGCTGGAGGCGCTTCCCGAAACCAGTTTCGAGATGTGTTTCCATGCCGGAACCAGGCGGGAAGCCGGGGTCGTGACCGCTGTTGGCGGCCGGGTTCTGGCACTGACGGCACGCGGCGAGAGCCTGCAAGAGGCGCGCGACAGGGCCTATGCGCTGGTCGAGCGCGTCGACTGGCCCGAAGGGTTCAACCGCGCCGATATCGGATGGCGGGCGCTTTCAGACTAAGGGATGTCTCCATGGCTTCGCCACGCCGACCCGCGCGCCCGCAAGCGGGCCGTTGTCGCGTTTTGAGCCTGTCGCCATGTGTACACCCCCCGTACACCCCCCATACACCCCCTGTACGGACGAAAGCGCGGTTTCGCCGCCTGCCGGCGTCGACCCGGAAGCGCCCCGTCTCACCCCCCCGCTGACGCGGGGAGCTTCGACATGCCGCGTTGCCACGGAATTGTGGCGAGCGCAGGAGACCATCCCCGGCGTAAGGTGACGTGGCACGGGCAGGATGCCTCCGGCGGAGGTATTTGTTGCCAAGATGAAAGGGTCAGGAGCAGGTCAGCGCCGCGTCGAGCGCCTGTGGTGACCAGGGGCCGAGATCGCGGGCGGTGAGGCCCTGGCCGTTGAAGCGGGTGGCGATGAGGCGGGTCCAGTTGGTGTCTGCGGTCAGGATTTCCGGGCCGCCATCGCACGCGCGGATGCCGGAGGATATGTGGCCCTCGCCGATGCGGTGATTGGTGAGACCGGTTGCCGCCGCCACTTCGGTGAGGGTTCCATCCGCGTAGCGCCAGACGCGCAGGGTGCGGGCCAGATGCGGGCGGTCGATATAGGCGATCTCCATCGCACCGTCGCCATCGAGATCGGCGGCGCCGACGATGGCCAGCCAGCGATTGCTGCGGCCGATATAGGGGCTGGTGGCCGCGAGGGTCAGGTCCGTGCCGGTCCAGCGGTAGACGGCAAGCTGCGCGCCCTGGCGCAGATGGCTACGGGCGACGATGACCTCATTGGTGCCGTCACCGTCGAGATCGGCAAGATGCGGGGCCACATCCTCGAAGACATGATTGGCATCGAGCGTCAGTGCATGGCCGCAGAGCCCCTGGTTGCCGATGGCATCCACCCACAGCGTTTCAGGCTCATGACGTCGCCCCAGCACGAAATGGCGATAGCGCGTGACCGGGTCATCGAACCAGGCGCGCGCGATGGCGCCTTGCGTCGTGCCGTCAACGGTCACGCTGCCGGGATAGGCCATGGTGCTGGCGGGATCGACCGTGCAGGCCCCTGCCCCGCCAGCCCAAAGCAGAAGGGCCAGCCCATATGCCAGCCCCCGGATCATCAGATCTGCTTTTCGGGCATCCGCACGATCAGCCCGTCGAGATCATCCGTCACCTTCAGCTGGCAGGTCAGGCGCGAATTCTCATCGGGTTCATAGGCAAACTCCAGCATGTCCTCCTCCATCGCATCCATGGCGGGCAGCCGGTCTTTCCAACTGGCATCCACATGCACGTGGCAGGTGGAGCAGGCGCAGGCGCCACCGCAATCGGCCTCGATGCCGGGGATATTGTTGTCGCGCGCGCCTTCCATCACGGTCAGCCCGTTGGGAACATCGACGACATGCTCGGTGCCGCCGAACTCGATATAGGTGATCTTAGCCATGGTCAGCCTGTCCTCATTCACTTGTCGGGCCATTACGTAGCGATCCCATCCCGGCTTTGCCAGTCTGAATGCGTCACTTTTACGAGGGGAATCCGTCAGCTTGCCCCGACGCGCAAATGTTCTATGTTTGTTCCTATGGAGCCCAATATCCGCCCCCCTGACTGGCCACGCCCGCCCGTGGCCCTGCCGCATGCCTGGCTGACCCGGCCGCCGTCCGATGCCCGCGTGACGGTGGCGGGGCTGGTCTTGATCCGCCAGCGGCCCGGCACCGCGAACGGGGTGATCTTCCTGACGCTGGAGGATGAGACCGGCACCTGCAACGTCGTGGTCTGGCGCAAGATCTATGAGCGGTTCCGCCGCGCGGTGATCTCGGGCCGGCTGTTGCGGGTCACCGGACGGGTGCAGCACGGGCATGGGGTGGTCAATGTGATCGCCGAGGAGGTGGAGGATATATCGCCCATGCTGGATGCGCTGTTGGAGCGGCCCGAGATGCGCGACGCCTGAGCGCTTTGCCTGCGCGCCAAAACCCTGTATCCTGACGCGAACAAGGCCCGAAACGGGGCCAGCAGAACAGGCAATTCGATGAAACCGACCTTTCCCTTGATCGCGGGCGTCCTGAGCCTTGCCGCCTGCGGACCGATGCCGGGGGCCGAAGTGGCCCGCCTGCTGGAACGCGACGGCACCATCGTGACGCGGGGCGAAGGGCCGGAGGATGCCCGCCCGGATGCCTGTTACGCGCAGGATGTAACGCCCGCCGTGATCGAGACGGTGACCGAACAGGTGATCGTCCAGCCGCCGGAGATTGCGACCGACGGCACCGTGCGGGCGCCCGCCATCTTCCGCACGGATACCCGCCAGCGCATCGTGCAGGAACGGCAGGAGATCTGGTTCGAAACCCCGTGTGAGGCGCAAACCAACCCCGACTTCATCGCCACGCTGCAACGGGCGCTGGCTGCACGGGGGCATTACAGCGGGCCGGTGACAGGCGTGATGGACCGGCGCACCGAACGGGCGATCCGGGAATTCCAGGAACCGCAGGGGCTGAATTCGGGGGTTCTGTCGCTTGCAGGCGCGCGGCTGTTGGGGCTGGCGGTCTGGGATCCGGTGGCGGCGGAACGGCCTGAAATCTAGGCCACCCAAGATAGGTGAAATCGCTTGACTCATTTTTGATTATGACATCAATTTCAGAAATGAACCAGACAGCCCCCACCCTCGACAAGCCGTCCGGCAGCACCAACTTCGGTGATGCCCTGATCCGTGACACCCGGTCCGCCCCAAAGGCGGACCGCACCCGCGCTAGGCTGCAATCCGCGATTTGCGTGCTTCTGGACGACACCGCGCCCGCCGATCTGAAAGTGGCCGACATCGCCCGCGCGGCGGGCAGCGCCCATGGCACGTTCTACACCTATTTCCCCGATATCCGGGCCGCCCTGGCCGAGACGCTGATCGGCTTCGTGGGCTTCCTTCAGGCCCGGATGCGCGATGCGGCGCGCGATGGTGCAACCCCGCAGGACCGGGCGCGGCAGGCGACAGCGGCCTATGTCCAGCTGTTCGAGGACAACCGGGGCCTCATGCGTTGCCTTGTGACGCGGATGGAGCCCTTCCCCGAGGCCAGCGTGGCCTTCGAGCGGTTGAACCGCGAATGGACCGAGACCGTGGTCGCCGCATGGGTCCGCCGCAGCGACACCCCACGAGATGAGCTGCTGCGCCGCGCCCATGCGCTTGGCGGGATGGTCGATCAATACCTGATCATGCTGCATTTCGGATCGGACCCCGATCTGGCCCGCATCAGCCGGGACCGGGCAGCTGTGATTGAGACCCTTTCCCATATCTGGCAACAAGGAATGAGCGGATGAGCCTGATCGACGGGGCCGAATTCCAACCGGCAGAGGCATTGCTGCCTGCACAGCAGGAGGCGTGGGCCGCGCAGCGCGCCCATGTGGCGGAGAATTCCGCCTTCTACAGAGCGCTATGGCAGGGGGCCGCGCCGCCCGCCGACCTGCGCGACCTGTCCGCCCTGCCCCTGTCAGACAAGGCCGGGCTGCGCTTGTCACAGGCCGCGCACCCGCCCTTCGGCGACTACCTCGCCGCGCCGCGCAGCGCCGCCAATCGGCTGCACCGGACATCGGGCACCACTGGGCAGGCAATGAACCTTGCCATGTCGGCGCGCGATTCTTCCATCACTGGCACCGTGGGCGGGCGCTGCCAGTCCTCTGCCGGGCTGACGCCCGATCACACCGTTGTGCATTGCCTGAACTACCAGATGTGGATGGGCGGCGTGACCGATCACATGACGCTGGAGGCGACGGGCGCTTTGGTCGTGCCCTTCGGCGTGGGATCAACCGACCTGCTGATCCGCACCATCCAGGAGGTCGGCATCAACGCGATTTCCTGCACGCCCTCCTACCCCGCCGTTCTGGAACGGGTGCTGGAGGGGATGGGAATGCGTCCGCGCGACCTTCGGCTGAAGCTGGGGCTTTTCGGTGGCGAACCGGGGCTGGATGATCCGGCGTTGCGCGACCGCATCCGCGAGACATGGGGGATGGAGCCGCGCAACGCCAATTATGGCGTGTCAGACGTGTTTTCCAATTTTGCCGCGCAATGCGAACATGACACGCGGCTGCACTACATGGCGGCCGATGTGCTGTGGCCCGAACTCATCGACCCCGAGACCGAGGAACCGCTGGCCATCGCGGCGGGCGTCGAGGGCGAGTTGGTGCTGACCCATCTGGCCCGCGACTGCCAGCCGCTGGTGCGCTTCCGCACCGGCGACATCATCGCCATCGACGCGACTGACCCTTGCACCTGCGGCCGCTGCGGCTTCCGCTTCCGCGTGGTGGGACGCAGCGATGACATGGTGGTGGTGCGGGGGCTGAACCTTTTCCCCACCATGGTCGCGGCGGTGCTGAGCGGGATCGGCGAGCTGTCCGGCGACTACCGCATCGTGCTGGACGCCCCGCCGCCCTATGACGCCCTGCCGATCACGGTGGAACTGGCGAAGGGGCGGGAAGCGAGCGACGCGCTGCGGGCCGAGGTCGAGGCTGCCATGAAGCGCAACCTCGGGGCCACGGCGCGGGTCACGCTGGTGCCCCATGGCACCTTCCCGGTGACCGAGGGCAAGACCAAACGCGTGCTGAGGGAGTATTGAGATGATGGGTTTCACCTATGACACGGTGCGGAGTGATCTTGTAGAAGATGGCGTCCGGCGGATTGCCCTCAATCGTCCCGAGCGGCTGAACGCCATGAACCCCGCGCTGATCCGTGACGTGGCCCGCGCCTTCGACGATGCCAATGCCTGCCCTTTGACGCGGGCCATCATCTTCACCGGAGAGGGCCGCGCCTTCTGCGCGGGCGATGACAGGCAGGACCACAGCCACCCCGAAAGCGAGGCCGAGGCACGGGCGCTTGTCGAACTGATCCAGGCTGCAACACGGGCGATTTGCCTTGGGCCAAAACCCGTGGTGGGCGCGATCAACGGATGGGCCGTGGGCGGCGGGTTTGAGTGGGCGATCAACTGCGATTTCCCGATCTGGGGGGAAAGCGCGAAGGGGTTCTTCCCCGAGGTCTCGCTCAACCTCTTCGTCACCGGGGCGGTCACGACGCTGCTGCCTAATCTGGTGGGACTGAACAAGGCGCGCGAGATGCTGTTCTTCGGCGAGCGGTACGGCGCGGCGGAGTTGCGCGATTTGGGCGTCGCCTGGCGCGTGGTGGCCGATGCGGCGCTTGCGGGTGAGGCGTTGAGCGTCGCGCGCAAGCTTGCCGCGCTGCCCGTCCTGTCCACGCGGGCCATGAAACGCGTGCTCTACGCCGCCGCCGTGCCCGACTTGCACCGGGCGCTGGCGCTGGAAACCGAGGCGACGGTGGCGGGGTTCCTCGACCCCGAAACCACGCGACTGCTTAAGGATTTCTAAGTCAGCGCCACCCACAGCACCTGAACACCCATCCAGATCACGATGAGCGATCCGATGGTGTAGAAGGTGGCCCGGATTTCATGGGATTGCGCGGTGGCATAGGCCCAGAAATGCCCCGCTCGGGCGGCGAGGAAGCCATAGAAAAGCACCTGCGCCAATGCCAAAGCGGGGTCGATCAGGACGAACAGAAACCCCGCCACCCAGAAGGCGGGGATGTTTTCGAGGTCGTTCCTGTGCATCCGGCGCGAGCGGTCGACATAGTCGTCAAGATCCAGCTGGCCCGGGTCCGGCGCAGGGTTCAGCAGGCCCTTCGCCGCATCCTCGGGGCTGGCAAGGCCCCGGCCGGTGGTCTGAAACCGCCAAACCGTCATCCAGCCCTGCCCCATCACCTTCAGCACCGTCACGGCAGCGGCAATCACATAGGCGGTGAAGACCGGGTTATCCCAGGTCAGAAGCTGCTGAATGCTGGTCATCTTCGGTAATCTCCCTGTCCTGGCTTGACGTGCCGCGTGGCGTCCCTCAGTTTACCTACCAATGGTAAGTTTGCAAGCAAGGCGCCAATGACCCGTTCCCGAACCGGCGACCAGATCCTGGAGATTGCCCGCGACCTGCTGGCCGAGGGCGGGCTTGGGGCGGTCTCGTTCGACTCGATTGCGGCGCGGCTCGGGCGATCAAAACAGGCGGTGCTCTACTGGTATCCGACCAAGCCGGATCTGCTGGCGGCCCTGTTTCTGCCATGGCTGGAGGAGGAAGCCGCGCTGGCCGAGAGCGCGCTGCGGGATGCGACGGACGCGACCGACGCGATTGCCCGGTTCGTGCGGGCCGTTGCGGGGTTTCACCTGTCCGACCTGACCCGGTTCCGCGCGATGTACCTGCTGCCCCAGACCCTGACGCGCGGCACAGAGGAGACGCGCGACCGGGCGGTTCTGGACAAGGTCCACGCGATCACGGACCGGCTTTATACCGCGCTGGCCGCCCATCTTGGCCCCGATGCCACAACCGCCCGCCAACAGGCTTTCGCCGTGCATTCGGCGGTGCTTGGGCTGGCCCTGATATCAGGGCTGGCCGAGGGGCTGGATGACCCGCTCAAACACCGGCAAAACGTGCTTGTTGACTCGTTGGTCGCCCGACTGACCCCCTAGAATGCATTTCGGAAGCGCGCCCTATCCCGCTGCTTGCCGGGCATAGTCATCCGCATCGAACCAACCCCGCGACGCCGCGACTTTCAGATCGTCGGTCAGCTCCCACTCTTCCCAGCCTCTCACGTGCAGAGCATTTCCCGTCCCTGCATCATGGCCGGTAAAGCTCCAGACAAAAATCGCGTGGTTTCCAGACACGCGCAGATCATCACAGGTCAGGGTCAGGTCCGGCACATCCGCGTAAAAGCCAGCCGCCATATCCTGCACCCGCGACCGCCCGGTCCAGGGATCGCCGCGATTGATGATGATCTCCCCATCTTCCGCGTAGAATGACGCCACCGCCTCTGCCGATTTGGAATTCCAGGCCGCCGTGTATTGCGCAGCCATCTCGGCCACAGCCTTTGGATCAATCATCGTCTCACTCCCCACTGGTAGACTATCAACCTATGGTGGCATGCGCGATGCCATCTGTCCAACTGCAAAGCCATCCACAAGAAAAGCCCCGCCGGATGCATTCCGACGGGGCCTGCCCTGGCATGACACAGGGTCTTTCGCTTACTTGTCGATCGGCAGCGCCACGAAACGCGGGGTGCCGTCGCGGCGGATGAGCAGCAGGATCGAGTTCTGCCCTGCTTCGTCGGCCTCATCCACGCGGGCCTGGAAACCAGCCACGTCGCTGACCGGTTGCTGGCCCACCTCGGTGATCACGTCACCGGGTTCCAGCCCACGCTCCGCGGCCTCGGACTCCGGGTCCACCGCTTCGACCAGCAGGCCATCCTGAACGCCATTTGCCTCGCGGGCCTCGTCGGTCAGGGGGGCCAGCGTCAGGCCGAGGATCTCGGACGATGGCATCACTTCGGCACCGGGCGCATCCGGGAAAGCCTCGGATTCGGCGGTTTCCCGGCGGCCAAGCGTCACCAGCAGCGTCTGCGTCGCGCCATCGCGATAGACCACGACGCGCACGGTTTCACCGACGCCAGAGGCACCGACCACACGCACCAACTCGCGGGTGTCATCCACTTCGACGCCGTCGAAGGTGGTGATGACGTCACCCACTTCCATCCCGGCTGCGCGCGCGGGGCCTTCGGGCACATCCGTGACCAGCGCACCGGTCACAACGTCCAGCCCCAGGCCTTCTGCGATTTCTGCCGTGACGTCCTGAATGCGGACGCCAAGCCAGCCCCGGCGGGTTTCCCCGAATTCCTGCAACTGGTTCACGACTCCGGCCACGACATTCGACGCCATCGAGAAGCCGATCCCGATCGAGCCGCCATTGGGGCTGAGGATCGCGGTGTTAACGCCCACGACCTCACCGGCCATGTTAAAGAGCGGCCCGCCCGAGTTCCCCCGGTTGATCGCCGCATCGGTCTGGATGAAGTCGTCATAGGTGCCGGACAGCGCCCGTTCCCGCGCCGACACGATGCCGACGGAGACAGAGAAGCCCTGGCCAAGCGGGTTGCCCACGGCCATCACCCAATCGCCCACGCGCATCACGTCGCTGTCGCCGAAGGGCACGAAGGTCAGCGGGGTTTCGGGTTCGACCTTCAGCACCGCGATATCGGTGTTGGGGTCGGTGCCAATGACGGTGGCGGGCAGTTCGCTGCCATCGCGGAATTCCACCATGATCTCGTCCGCGCCTTCGATCACGTGGTTGTTGGTTACGATGAAGCCATCCTCGGAGATCACGAAGCCCGAGCCAAGCGCATTGGGGCGACGCGGCGCAGGGCCATTGGGCATGCCGGGCATCTGGCGATCGAGGAAGTCATTGAAGAAATCCTCCAGCGGCGACCCGGGGGGCACCTGCGGCCCCGGACCGGTGCCGGACGCGACAAGGCTGGTGGTGGTGATGTTGACCACCGCGTCGCCCACTTCGTCGACCAGATCGGCAAAGCTGGACGGACCCGCCACCTGGGCGCGGCCCGGCAGCGTGGACGAGGCAATGGCGGCCAGCGCCATGGCAATGATCAGTAGAAGGGTCGTCATGGGAAGTGCCGCGGAACGGCTTTGCGGTAGGGCCCGCGCGACGGCCTGGCGATGTGTGGTTTGCATGGTCACTCTCGATTTCCTCCGGTCAAACCAGTTTAGGCTGTCCCTGCCCTCTGATGACAGAAGATATTTGCCCGAAGCCGGAGTCAATCAACCAATGCCTCTGTATTTCCGGTCACATGGGCGTGAACTCGCGCAAATGGGAACAGATTTCGCGCCGAAGTCAGTGATTTACCTCTTCCCCCCCTATTGTGGTCTTTGGGCGGATGCGGCCGCGGCTGACAGGCCCTGCACGAACTGCGCAGACCGAAACCGCCGAGTCGCAGCGTCGGAATAGGCACAAGTGCCAAGATGAAGGCCGGGGGGGGGTGGCGTCAGCGCCGGGCGGTGACGTCGTGGCCGTAGAGCCAGTCGAAGCGGTTCGCCGCCAGTTTCGGGGCCAGCCGCGCGCCCAGTCTGAGCGCCAGATGGGCAGCGGCCCGATAGGGGCCCGGGCGCAGATGGTAGTTCTCGGCATTGCGCGATGCGGCATCGACGATCCGCGCACAGCGGGCCTTGCGCAGCGCCTGGTAGCGGGTGAAGGCGGTGGCGATACCGTCTTCCTGATCCAGCGCATCGGCCAGCACCCAGGCATCTTCCAGCGCCATGTTGGCCCCCTGCGCAAGGAAGGGCAGCGTCGGGTGGGCAGCATCGCCAAGCAGCGCCAGACGCCCCTGCCCCCAGGTCTTGGCCACCGGGTGGCGAAAGAGTCCCCAAAGATAGACCTGATCGGCGCGGAACAGCAGATCGCGGATCTCGGGCGCGAAATCGGCGAAGGCGGCGCGCAGGATCTCGGGGCGGTCCTTGTGGTTCCAGCCCTCGGCGGCCCATCCATCGCGTTCCTCGACCGCGACAACGTTCATCAGCTCGCCCCCGCGCAGAGGGTAGGTCACGATATGGCGGCCCGGCCCCATATGAACGGTGGCCTCTGGCGGCGTATCGGCCGCGTCGAGCGGGATCGTGCAACGCCAGGCGACCTGGCCGGTGAAGAAAGGCCGCGTCGCGGGGTTGAGCGCGGCACGGGCCTGCGACTGCAGCCCGTCGGCGCCGATGACCAGTGGCAGGCTCTCCTCTGCCCCGCCCGCGAAACGCAGGGTGGTGGCGCTGTCATCCGTGGTGACGGCTTCGACCTTGCGGCCAAGCTCCACCGCCACGCCGGCCTCGGTTGCAGCGTGACGCAGGATCTCGATCAGGTCAGCCCGATGGGTCAGGTGATAGGGCTGGTCGTCGCGGTCGAGCTCCATGCGGAAGACGGGGTCGCCCCGGCGGAAATCACGCAGGAGGACGGCGCGGGCGCGCGGGGCGGCGGCGGCAAGCGCATCTCCCAGCCCAAGCGCCTTCATCACCACGGCGCCATTGGGGCTGACTTGCAGTCCGGCACCAACTTCGCGGATCGCATCGGCCTGTTCCAGCACCCGCACCTGCGCGCCGCGCTGCGCCAGAGCCGTCGCCACGGCAAGCCCGCCGATGCCTGCCCCCAGAACCGTGATCTCCTGCCCGATCAGCATGAACTGCCCTTTCCAAGAAAAACACCGGGGCGATGCGGCCCCGGTGCTGGCGGCCCCAAAGGGCCGATCCATGACCGTCGCGCCCGAATGGGCGCGGCAGGTTTCAGTCGTCGCGATGGACCTTTTCGCGCCGCTCGTGGCGTTCCTGGGCCTCAAGGCTCAGGGTCGCAATCGGGCGGGCATCCAGACGCTTGAGCGAGATCGGTTCCCCGGTCTCTTCGCAATAGCCGTATTCACCCTCGTCGATCCGGCGCAGGGCCGAGTCGATCTTGGCAATCAGCTTGCGCTGACGATCGCGCGTGCGCAGTTCCAGCGCGCGGTCGGTCTCCTCGGATGCGCGGTCGGCCACGTCGGGAATGTTGCGGGTATCGTCCTGCAACACGGCAACGGTGCCACGGCTTTCGTCCAGCAGCTCGTTTTTCCAGGTCAGCAATTTGCGGCGGAAATATTCGAGCTGTCGCTCATTCATGAAGGGCTCGCCCTCGGCGGGACGATAATCTTCAGGCAGAAAGACTTCGGCTTTCATTGTGCTCCCCTAAAAGGGACCGGGGCGGGCGTGTCCGACTCACATGGGGCAAACCCCCCGGTCGCATTGCCGCCCGATTACTAGAACGCGCCCCCCTTGTCACCCCATGTAATGCCCGCTTGCCGCCCCGGAAGGGCGTGTTATGGTCGCGCCCGCATCCGGGCAAGCTATTGAGGCGTTTCAATGAAATTCGACGGAACGGCCACCTATGTGGCAACCGAAGACCTGACCGTAGCCGTGAACGCGGCGGTGACGCTGGAGCGTCCTTTGCTGGTAAAGGGCGAGCCCGGAACGGGAAAAACCGAATTGGCACGGCAGGTTGCGGGTGCGCTTGGCCTGCCGATCATCGAATGGCACGTGAAATCCACGACCCGCGCGCAGCAGGGCCTGTACGAATATGACGCCGTCAGCCGCTTGCGCGATTCTCAACTGGGGGATGAGCGTGTTCACGATGTTGCGAACTATATCCGCAAGGGCAAGCTGTGGCAGGCCTTTGAAACGGAAGGCAAATGCGTTCTGCTGATCGACGAGATCGACAAGGCCGATATCGAGTTCCCGAACGACCTTTTGCAGGAACTCGACCGGATGGAATTCTTCGTCTACGAAACCGGCGAAACGATCCGCGCGAAGACCCGCCCCATCGTCATCATCACCTCGAACAACGAAAAGGAACTGCCCGACGCGTTTCTGCGGCGCTGTTTCTTCCACTATATCCGCTTCCCAGATCTGGACACGCTGAAACAGATCGTCGAGGTCCACCACCCCGGCATCAAGCCGCGCCTGCTGACCGAGGCGCTGACCCAGTTCTATGAAATTCGCGAGCAGCAGGGGTTGAAGAAAAAGCCCTCGACCTCTGAAGTTCTGGACTGGCTCAAGCTGCTGCTGGCCGAGGATCTGGACCCGGAGGATCTGAAGCGTGACGGGGCCAGTGCGCTGCCGAAACTGCACGGCGCGCTATTGAAGAATGAACAGGATGTGGCGCTGTTTGAACGGCTGGCCTTCATGGCAAGGCAGCAGCGGCGCTGATCCCGCGTCCGGGGATTGCCCGCAGCTTTCCCCGACTTCGCTTGCACCGCTCCCGATTTGTGCCACAATCGACCCCTAGCTCTGGTAAAAACAAAGAGACCGAAAAAGAGGCGTCGAGGGTGAGCACAAACCTGAAGATCCGCATGATCCAGAAAGAGGATCGTGCCCACTGGGCCCCGCTATGGCGGGACTACCTGGCCTTCTACAAGACCGAGCTTCCCGACAGCACCTACGACGCGACCTTTGCGCGCTATTCGGACCCCGCTGTAACCGATATGCGTGGCTGGATCGCTTGGTTGGGTGAGACACCTGTGGGCGTCGTCCATGCCATCGCCCATGCCCATGGCTGGCGGCCTGAACCGGTGACCTATCTGCAGGACCTGTTCACCACCCCTACTGCACGCGGACAGGGCGTGGCGCGGGCGCTGATCGAGACGGTCTATGCGGATGCGGATGCCGAAGGACGCCCCGCTGTCTACTGGCTGACGCAAAGCGGCAATAGCACGGCCCGCGCGCTTTATGACAAGATCGCAACGGCGACCGATTTCATGGTCTATCGGCGCGCGACGGGGTGAGATGATGTTCAAGAAAAGCGCTCTCCTCCTGTCCGCCGCCATCGTCCTCGCCGCCTGTGAACCGGGTGGCCTGTCGGATGTGCCGGGTCGGCTGGAAACCACGATCCCCAATGCCCTGCCGCCCATGTCGATGTTCGGCACGCCCAACCCCACACCGCCGACGCGATCGAACGCCGCGATTGCGCGCGATTTCCTCGATCTGAGTTTCCAGATGGAAAGCGGGCGGCTGATCCCGGTCCTGTCCCGCTTTGAAGGCCCGGTAACCGTGGCCGTCGCCCCTGGCGCCCCGCCCACCCTGTCGCGCGATCTGGACCGGCTGATTCAAAGACTGCGCAGCGAAGCGCGGATCGACATTTCCCGCGTGCCTCATGGCAACACCGCCGCCTCGATCACCATCGAGACCCTGCCGCGCGCCCGGATGCAGCGCGCCGTGCCGCAGGCTGCCTGTTTCGTGGTGCCGCGCGTGTCGTCATGGGATGAATTCCGCGCTGCGCGAGGCAATTCCCGCACGCTGGACTGGACGACGCTGACCACCCGCGAACATGCCACGGTCTTCATCCCCAACGATGTCAGCCCGCAAGAGGTGCGCGATTGCCTGCACGAGGAAATCGGTCAGGCGCTTGGTCCCTTGAACGATCTCTACCGGCTGCCGGACTCGATCTTCAACGACGACAATTTCAACGCGGTCCTGACCGGCTTCGACATGCTGATCCTGCGGGCCTATTACGACGGGTCGCTGCGGTCCGGCATGACGCGGGAAGAGGTCGCAGCACGCCTGCCCGCGATCCTGTCGCGGCTCAATCCCGCAGGCAACAGTGCCACGGCAATCGCCCCCCGCCCCATCGATCGGGACTGGATCCTGGCCATCGAAGAGGCACTTGGCGGACGGCAGCCGGTCCCCACCCGCATCGCCGCCGCGCAACGCGCCGTGGCCATCGCCACCAACCACGGCTGGACCGACACGCGGCTTGGCTTTTCCTATTTCGCGCTAGGGCGGCTGGCCCTGTCACGCGATGCCAACACGTCTGTCACGGCCTTCATCGCTGCGGGAAACAATTTCCGCAGCATCGACCCCGACAGCATCCAGACCGCGCATGTGAACATGCAGCTTGCCGCCTTTGCCCTGTCGGCGGGCGACGGGGCGCGGGCGCTGACGCTGGTCAACGAGGCCCTGCCCGCCGCCACGCGGGCCGAGAATGCCTCGCTTCTGGCCACCCTTTTGATGATCAAGGCCGAAGCGCTGGAGATCGAGGGCCGCATGTCGGAAGCGGCATCGGTGCGCCTCGACTCGCTTGGATGGGCGCGCTATGGCTTCGGGCGGGATCAGGATGTGCGCGCCCGGCTGACCGAGGTCGCCGCCCTGTCCCCGCAGAACCGAATCTGAGGAGAGCGACTTGGTAAATCTTCTGGGGCTCGTCATCGGGGCCGCGCTTGGCGCATTCCTGGCCTGGCGGCGCAAGGGCGACCGCATGGACATCCTGCATTACGCGGGCGTGCTTGGCCTGATCGGACTGATCGTCGGCACCTTCGTGGGTGTCTTCCTGCTGCGCGGCGGAAGCTGACGGGGGCGGCGCATGTTCCTGCCCTTCTTCGACACGCTTCGCGCGGCCCGCATCCCGGTTTCCGTCCGCGAATACCTGACCTTCCTGGAGGCCGTGGGCACCGGCATGGTGACCTATGACCTTGACGGGTTCTACTACCTCGCCCGCGCCGCGATGGTGAAGGATGAACGCCATCTGGACCGGTTCGACCGGGCCTTCGCCCATGCCTTTGGCGGGCTGGAACAGATCACCCCGGAACAGGTGATGGAAGCGGCCGAGATCCCCGCCGAATGGCTACAGAAGCTCGCTGAAAAGCACCTGAGCGCCGAGGAAATGGCCGAGATCGAGGCCCTTGGCGGGTTCGAAAAGCTGATGGACACGCTGCGCGAGCGGCTCAAGGAACAGGAAGGCCGCCACCAGGGTGGCAACAAGTGGATCGGCACCGCCGGAACCTCGCCCTTCGGGGCCTATGGCTACAACCCCGAGGGCGTGCGCATCGGCCAGAAGGAAAGCCGCCACCGCCGCGCGGTCAAGGTCTGGGACAAGCGCGAATTCAAGAACCTCGATGACAGCATTGAACTGGGCACCCGCAACATCAAGGTGGCCCTGAAACGCCTGCGCCAGTGGGCGCGCACCGGGGCCGAGGAAGAGCTGGACCTCGACGGCACCATCCGCGCCACGGCGGAACATGGCTATCTCGACGTGAAGACGCGCCCCGAACGGCATAATGCCGTCAAGGTTATCCTCTTCCTCGACGTGGGCGGCAGCATGGACCCCCATATCCGCGTGGTGGAGGAGCTGTTCAGCGCCGCCCGGTCCGAATTCAAGCATCTGGAACACTACTATTTCCACAACTGCCTCTATGAAGGCGTGTGGAAGGACAACGCCCGCCGATGGACCGAGCAGATCCCGACGCAGGAGATTTTGAACACCTACGGGTCTGATTACAAATGTATTTTCGTGGGTGACGCCGCCATGTCCCCCTATGAAATCGCCATGCCCGGCGGCGCGAATGAGCATTGGAACAAGGAAGCCGGACAGGTCTGGCTGGACCGCGCCCGCGCCCAATGGCCCAACCACATGTGGATCAACCCCACGCCGGAACCCCATTGGCGTTACACCCAATCCATCAAGATGATCCACGACATCTTCGAGGGCCGCATGGTGCCGATGACGCTGGAAGGCATCGACCGCGGCATGCGGGAGCTGGGGCGCTAAGCGGCGTCCTTTGTCTGCGCCAATATCCAGTCGCGGACCAGCTTTGCGTCGTCCGACAGGGGGCGCAGCCTGGACCACACCAGATAGAACCCGGCGCCCGAACGCCAGCTCCAGTCCGGGCGGGCGGCCAGAAGGCCCTGATCGACGAGCCCTTTGACCACATGATGCCATCCGAAGGCAAAACCCTCGCCCGCCATCGCCGCCTGAAGGACAAGGGCGTAGTCGTTCAGGCGCAACCCGCTGGACGGCACCTCCGCACGGATGCCGAAATGGGCGAACCAGTCGCTCCAGACCGGGCGTTCGCGGATCGGCTCTTCCAGGTGAATCAGGCGCTGATGCAGCAGGCCCGGAATGCCTTTCAGGTTGACCGCCGCCGCCATCACGCGGGGCGCGGCAACGGGGTAGATCCTTTCCCTGGCGATCAGCACGCTTTCACAATCGGGCCAGTTGCCATCCCCGCGACGCACGGCGAGGCTGATATTTTCGGCATAAAGATCTGGTTCGCGGTCGCTGGTCTGAAGACGCAGGTCGATCTGTGGATGGGCCGATTTCAGGGCCGCGAGGCGGGGCATTGTCCAGTGATTGTTGAAGGCGGTCGAGGCGTTAAGGGTCACGTAATCCCGGCGTGATAAATGTTGGATCGCCGTTGCCGAATGCGCAAGCTGTTCGAACGCGCGCGAAACATCCGAGAACAGCCGCTCCCCTGCCGCCGTCAAGGTGACCCTGCGATGCCCGCGCAGAAACAAGGCGACGCCAAGCCGATCCTCCAACGCCCGGATCGTGGCGCTGACGGCAGGTTGCTGAACGTTCAACTCCTCAGCCGCACGGGTGAATGACCCGCTGCGGGCGGCGGCTTCGAACACCATGAGATGGCGGGGGGAGCAGAGTTTTTCCCAAAGGCTTCGCATAATTTCAGATTATCCAAAACATCACCCTTTTCAAGCGTCACAAGGGACATTGTCATCGCTAGCCTATATCCGAAACGATTTCAGAGGGGCCCGCCATGGCCAGACGCTCTCGCCCGAACCGCAACCGAAGCGCCGGTTCCGGCAGCTCCCCCGCCTCGCCGCATATCCGGCGGGTGCTGCCGTTTTTCGATGTTCTGGACGAGGACCAGATCGAAAAGCTGGAGGCACAGGTCGACTGGATCCTGCAAGATGTAGGCATCGCGTTCCGTGACAATCCCGAGGCGATCGTGCTGTGGAAACGCGAAGGCGCGCAGGTCGAGGGCGACATTGTCCGCGCCCCGGCGGACTGGATTCGCAGCCTCTGCGCCAAGGCCCCCAGCCAGTTCACGCAACTGGCCCGCAACCCCGAAAGGTCCGTTATCATCGGCGGTGCAAATCAGGTCTTCGCGCCGATCTACGGTGCCCCTTTCGTGCGCGATCTGGAAGGCGGGCGGCGCTATGGCGACATGGCCGCATTCCGCGATCTCGTGCGGCTCACTTACATGCACCCGAACCTGCATCACGGCGGCTTCGTCACCTGCGAGCCCTGCGACGTGCCGGTCAGCAAGCGTCATCTCGACATGCTGCTGGCGCATATGACGCTGTCAGACAAACCGCATCTTGGCGCGATCACGGAAATGAGCCGTGCACAGGACAGCGTCGACATGGCCGAGATCGTCTTCGGCGCCGATGTGATGGAGCAGAATTGCGTCATCATGGGCAACGTCAACACCAACTCCCCCCTGCTGGTCGACAAGGTGGTGACCGAGGCGATCCGCGTTTATTGCGCGCGAAATCAAGGGATTGTCGTGGTGCCGTTTATCCTGTCGGGGGCCATGGGACCGGTCAGCACCGCCGCCAGCGTCGCGCAGGCGATGGCCGAGGCAATGATGGTTTGCGCCTACGCGCAACTTGTCCGCCCCGGTGCGCCCTTCGTCCTGGGCAACTTCCTGTCGTCCATGTCGCTGAAGTCCGGCGCACCCACGTTCGGGATGCCGGAACCTGTCATGTCGAACTACGCCATTGGCCAGCTTGCGCGCCGCGCGGGTCTGCCGCTGCGCTGTGGCGGGTCGCTGACGGCGTCGAAAATCGAGGACGCGCAGGCCGCTTATGAAAGCGCCGATTCCATGCATTCCACCATGCTTGCCGGGGCCAATTTCGTGCTGCATTCCGCGGGCTGGCTGGAGGGCGGGTTGTGTACCGGGTTCGAGAAGCTGATCATGGATGCGGACCGGCTCGGCGGCTATCAGAAGCTTCTGTCACAGGGGCTGGATGTGTCCGACGAGGCCTTCGCCCGCGATGCCTACGCTGAGGTCGCGCCGGGCGGGCATTTCCTTGGCTGCGGCCACACGATGCGCAACTATCAGACCGCGTTCTACGAGCCGAAGCTGAGTGACAGCGAGAATGTGGAAAGCTGGGAGGAAGCCGGATCGAAGGACATGCGCGCCCGTGCTTACGAGCGCTGGACGGGGATGCTGGAAAGCTATGAGGCCCCGCCGATGGACGACGCGATGCGCGAGGAGCTGGAGACCTTCGTGGCCAGGCGCAAGGAGGAGCTGCCCGATGCGTGGTACTAGGTTAACCCTTTGTTTACGCATAAGTTCAACTGATTTGAACGCGCGGAAAACAGGGGGGTGCCCCCCGTACACCCCCTGTACACCCCCCGTACACCACCCGTGCAGACGGAACCGCCGATGACCGCCTTTCCCCGCCTCACCAGCCCGCTCGACCTGCGCCACAAGACCCTGCGCAACCGCATCACTTTTGGCGCGCATACGGCGAACATGTCGGTGAACGGACTGCCCGGCGATCAGTTCGGTGCCTACCTTCTGGAACGCGCCTTGGGCGGCGCGGGGATGATCGTGGCGGAGCCTGTGCCTGTGCATCGGACAGGGGTGCTGACGCGGGGCAATTTCCTGGCGGAGGATGACGCGGTGATCCCCGCCTTTCGCCGCATCCTGGAGCCGGTAAAGGACGCAGGCGCGGTGGTGTTGCAGCAGCTTTACCATGTGGGCCAGCACGGCGATTCCGACCTCAGTTATCAGCCGCATTGGGGGCCATCCGGGCGGCCCAGTTACCATGACAGCGACGGCAGCCACGCCATGACCGGGGCCGAGATCGAGGAGATGATTGCAGCCTTTGTGGCCGCCGCCCGGCGGTGCCAGCAGGCAGGCTTCGACGGGGTGGAGATCTGGGCCGCCTATCACTCGCTACTCGATCAGTTCTGGACACCGTGGAGCAACCGGCGGGATGATGACTGGGGTGGGTCGCTGGAAAACCGCACGCGGATGTCGATGCGGATTCTGGAGGGCATCCGGCGGGCCTGCGGGGAGGATTTCATCGTCGGCATGTCGGTCAGTTATTCCGACAGCTACGCGGTGAGCCTCGGGATTGACGCGTTGACCGAAATCCTCGCGCTGCATGACGCGACGGGGCATCTGGATTATGTCAGCTGCGGCTCTGGCGGGTATCTGGATTTCGAGAAGCTGATGCCGACATTTGTCCTGGGTGAGAAACTGACAATCCCGGCGACGGAGGTGTTCAAGCGGGAGCTGAAACACGCGAAGGTGCAGGCCGAAAGCGGGATCAGGACGCCCGACAATGCCGAGAGCGTCATCGGGTCAGGGCAGGCCGATCTCGTCTCCATCGTGCGCGGGCAGATCGCCGACCCGCATCTGGCGCGCAAGGTGACGGAGGGCAGGCCGGAGGACATTCGCGGCTGCATCTCCTGCAACCAGATGTGCTGGGGCCGCCGGTCACGCGATTACTGGATTTCCTGTCTCGTGAACCCCTCTGTCGGCCGCGAATACCAGTGGGGCGGCGACCGGTTCACGCCTGCCGAGACGCCGAAAAAGGTGCTGGTCGTGGGCGCAGGCCCTGCCGGGCTGGAGGCCGCGCGGGTGGCCGCCGAGCGGGGACATTCGGTTGAGATTCACGAGGCGGCGGCGGTCATTGGCGGCCAGTTCCGGCTGGCGGGCGAACAGCCGCGGCGGGGGCAGATCACGGAACTGCTCGACTGGTACGAACGGCAGTTCGCGCAATTGGGGGTGCGGCTGCATCTCAACAGCTTCCTCGATGCAGAGGACGTGCGGGCGATTGGCGCGGATGTGGTCGTTCTGGCCACCGGATCGCTGCCTGATGAGGAAGCCACACAACGCTGGCTGCCGCAGCTTGGCCCCCTGCCCGGCCTTGGCAATGGACAGGTCTATTCCGCCGAGGACGTGATGCGCCGGGATGCGCGCCTTAGCGATCATGTGATCGTGCTGGATGAAGGCGGCAATATGCGCGGTGTGGGCACCGCATGGCATCTGGCCGAGGCGGGCAAGCAAGTCACGCTGGTCACGCCCGATCCTTTCGTGGGCAAGGAGCTGGCGCGGACGAGCGCCGACATCCCGATCCGCGCGCGGCTGGCGCGGCTTGGGGTCGAGATGCTGACGGAGCACGGGGTTCTGGACTGGCGCGGCAACGGGGCGCTGCTGCGCAACCTGCTGGATGGGTCCGAGCGCGAGATCGCCAGTTCCGCCCTTGTCATGGCCACCACGAACCGTGCCTTCGACCCGCTGTCGGAGGAGCTGTCCGACCTCTCCCCCGTTCTCATCGGCGACGCACAGGCCCCGCGCCAGGCGCCTTGGGCTTTTTACGAGGGCCGCAAATGCGGTCTCGACATATGATAAAGGAGCACTGACATGCCCGAGATCCAGAAAGACGACACCGCGACCGGCAAGCCCCTGCCCTCTCACGCCAAGGTGGTGGTGATCGGGGGCGGCGTCGTCGGCTGCTCGATCCTGTTCCACCTTGCGAAATTCGGCTGGAGGGACGTGGTCCTGCTGGAACGCGACGAGCTGACATCCGGGTCCAGCTGGCATGCGGCGGGGCAGATCCACACCATCAGCTCGGACCCCAATATCAGCCGGCTTCAGGGCTATACCATTGATCTTTATAAAGAGATCGAGGAGACCAGCGGCCATTCCGTGGGCCTGCACATGACCGGCGGTTTCTACGCGGCCTCGACCAAGGAATGGTATGACTACCTTAAACGCGAACGGTCCAAGGCGCGGTATATGGGGCTGGATCAGGAATTCATCAGCCCCAAGGAACTGGCCGAGCGGCACCCGCTTATCGACACCAGCCAGTATTACGCGGCGCTTTGGGACGATCAGGATGGCGATCTCGACCCCTCGGGTGCGACCTATGCCTTTGCCAAGGCCGCCCGCGTGCATGGCGCGCAATATTTCACCCATTGCGGCGTGACCGCGACCACGCAGCGCCCCGACGGAAGCTGGGATGTGACCACGCCCAAGGGCGTCATCAACGCCGAGATCATCGTCAATTGCGGGGGTCTCTGGGCGCGGGAAGTGGGGCATATGCAGGGGCTGCACATCCCCGTGCAGCCGATGGAACACCACTACCTGATCACCGAGGCGATCCCCGAGATCGTCGAGCGGATGCAGCCCGGTGGCGCGGGTCGCCTGCCCTGCGGCATCGACTACGAGGCGAATATCTATTTCCGGCAGGAACGCCAGGGGATGCTGCTTGGCACCTATGAGCCCAAGGGCACCCCGTGGAAGGTGGAGGGCACGCCCTGGACCTTCGGGCATGAGCTGCTGCAACCCGATCTGGACCGCATTGCCGACCGGCTGGAACTGGGGTTCGAACGCATCCCGGCGCTGGCAAATGCCGGGATCAAGGACGCGATCAACGGCCCCTTCACCTTCGGCCCCGATGGCAACCCGATGATCGGCCCGGTGCCGGGCATGACCAATTACTGGTGCGCCGTGGGCGTGATGGCAGGGTTCTGTCAGGGCGGCGGCGTCGGGCTGACCATGGCCGAATGGATGATCGACGGGGAACCCTCGATCGACGTGTGGGCAATGGATGTGGCGCGCTTTGGCGATTGGGCGACGCCCGACTGGGGCACCGTGAAATCGACCGAGAATTACGAGCGCCGCTTCGTGATGACCTTCCCCAATGAAACCCTGCCCAAGGGCCGCTTGCAAAAGACCACCGCGCTTTATGACCGGCTGGTCGCCAAGGGCGCGCGGATGGGTCAGGGCTTTGGGCTGGAAAACGCGCTTTGGTTCGCGGATGGGCCGGACGATGCCTATGAAGAACCGACATTCGAGCGGAACCGGTCGCATGACTACGTGGCGCGCGAGGTGAAGGCGGTGCAGGAGGCCGTGGGCGGCATCGAGATCGCCAACTTTGCCAAGCATGAGGTCAAGGGCGCAGGCGCGCGGGCCTGGCTGGACCGCATTCTTGCGGGATATGTGCCGAAACCCGGTCGCCTGACGCTGACCCCGATGCTGACCCCCAAGGGGCGGCTATACGGCGATCTGACCGTCGCCTGTCTGGCCGAGGATCACTTCATGCTGTTCGGATCGGGCGCCATGCAGGACGCGCATCGCCGCTGGTTCGAAAAGGACCTGCCGGACGACGTGACCTATGCCAATGTCAGCGACGACTGGCACGGGATTGCGCTCTCTGGTCCCAAATCTCGGGAGCTTCTGGCACGGATCACCCGCGATGACGTCAGCGCCGAGGCGTTCAGGTTCCGCGATCTGCGCCAGACCTTCGTGGGCGGCGTGCCGGTGATCCTGAACCGGATCAGCTTCAGCGGCGAGTTGGGGTACGAGATCTATTGCAAACCGCAATACCTGCTGCGTCTGGCCGAGGCCATCGAAGAAGCGGGCGCCGATCTGGGCTATCGCTGGTACGGCGCGCGGGCGCTGATGTCCATGCGGCTGGAGAAAGGCTGGGGCGCGTGGTCTCTGGAATTCCGCCCCGATTTCGACGCGGTGGAAAGCGGCATGGAGGCCTTCATCAACTGGAAGAAGGATTTCGTCGGCAAGGAGGCGACGATCGCCGCGCGCGAGGCCGGGCCGAAACGGCGGCTGGTCACCATGGCGGTTGAGGCCGAGGGCATCGACGTCACCAATGACGAGGCGGTGCTGAAGGATGGCGCGGCCGTGGGCTATGTGTCGTCGGGGGGCTATGGCCACCGCACCGGCCAGTCGCTCGCCATGGGTTATGTCAGCGCCGAGCACGCGGTTCCGGGATCGGAGCTGGAGGTCGAGATCCTGGGCGAGATGTACAAGGCCCGCGTGCTGGACGGCCCCAGCTATGACGCGAACGGCGCGAATATGCGCGGCTGACAGACACCCCGCCCTGCCGAGGACGTGATCGGCGGGGCGTGCCCTTCCCCTTCGACGGAAATCGGGCCATGGTCCGTGTCATCCCCTGACGCCCCTTTAAAGGACCGCCCATGTTCGCCTCTCTCCGCCGTATCTGGCAGGCCGCGCCGGTTGCCACCGTGATCCTCGGGGGCGCGCTGGCGGTGAGTCTGTTCTTTGCCGTGCGGCTGGTGGCGTTTTGGATCTACTGGGCCGATCCCGCGCATCGTGATCAGGCGATCGAGCCGTGGATGACACCGGGCTACGTGGCCCATTCCTGGGGTCTGCCCAGGGAGATTGCCTTCGAGGCGCTGGACCTGCCGCCCGCCCCCGGCGGCCCGCGCAGCTTGCAGGAGCTTGCGGCACAGCGGGGCGTGTCGGTCGATGTGCTGGCGGCCGATTTGCAGGCGGCCATCGACGCCTTCCGGGCCGCACGGGGGGACGCGCGCCCATGACCGATACGATCTTTGCCCTCGTCACCAGCTGGGGCGCGCTGGTGATCTTCGCCTCGTCCTTCCTGTCCTGTCTGGCGCTGCCCATTCCCACCTCGCTGATGATGCTGTCGGGCGGAGCCTTCGTGGCGGCGGGCGATCTGGCGCTGTGGCAGGTCATCGCCGGGGCCTGGGGCGGGGCCGTTCTGGGCGATCAGACCGGCTATCTGATCGGTCGCCACGGCGGCGCACCGCTGGTCGAGCGCATCGCCCGCACCCCGGCCCGCCGCGCGGTGCTGAACAGGGCGCGGGGGCTGGTCGACAAGCGCGGCGGGCTTGGCGTCTTCCTGTCCACCTGGCTTTTCGCGCCGCTTGGGCCTTGGGTGAATTTCATTGCAGGCACCACCGGGCTAGGCTGGCTGCGCTTCACCCTCTGGGACGTGTTGGGCGAAACCATCTGGGTCACGATCTATGTGGGCCTGGGATATGGGTTTGCCAGCCAGATCGAGGCGGTGTCCGACATTCTGGGCAATGCGGTCGGGCTGCTGGCGGGCTTGGCGGTGGCGGCGGCAATGGCGATCTGGATTCGCGGGGCGCTGAAGGCCCAGAAGGCGCGGCGCGCGGTTGAACCCTGACGCGCCGGACTCTAAATCGGGACCATGACCAGCCCCGACCGGATTCTCGGCCCGATCCTCATCCTTGACGATATCCGCGACGGGCGGATGCATCTGGCCGCGCTGCTGATCGCGCCCGAGGGGCAGGACGTGCCCGCCCCGGAAACCGGGGACGGCCCGGCAGAGATGGTGCGACTTGCCGATCTGGCCGGTGTGACCGTGCACCGCGCGCGCTTCTCCGTGCCGCTTGACCGGCCGTCCTCCTATCACTGGAACGGCACCGACTATGCGCTGGCCGGTCTGCCGGAGGACGGCGGGCGGCTGGCCTTCGTGTCCTGTAATGGTGAGGAACATGGCGATCTGGACCGCGACGGGGCGGAGCGAAACGCCATGTGGGCGCGCCTGGGTGCGGAGCATGACGACCGGCCTTTTTCGCTGATCCTGCATGGCGGCGACCAGGTCTATGCGGATGAGGCCACCCATGGGCACCCGCTGTCCGAGGACTGGCCCGACCGCATCCCGCGCGATCCGGCCCGCGCCGATCTGGCCAGTTTGCGCGACCACCTGCGCGCGCGCTTCGCGGATCGCTACATCACGCTCTACAAGGCGCCGGAGTTCGCCTATCTGGCCGCGCGCGTCCCGGCGCTGATGCAGTGGGATGACCACGACATCTGCGATGGCTGGGGGTCGCTGCGCCGCTCGCGCACCTATTCGCCGGTAGGTCAGGCACTATTCGAGATGGCGCGCGAAGCGGCGCTGTTGTTCCAGCATGGCACCGTCGAGGGCGACCTGCCCGCCCGGTTCCGCGACCCAAGCGGCCTGCATCTGGGCTGGTCCGTCACCGCCCCCGGCCTGCGCCTCCTCGGCCCCGATCTGCGCAGCGAACGCACCCGGCGCGAGGTGATGGGCAAGGGCGGCTGGCAGATGATGGAGGACGAGACCCGCAGCCCCTGCCCCGGCCGCACGCTGGTGATGTCGAGCGTCCCGCTGCTTGGCCCGCGGCTGTCGCTGCTGGAACTGTTGATGGTTCTGACGCCGCGCATGCAGAAATACGAGGACGACCTGCGCGACCAGTGGCAAAGCCGCGCGCATCGCGAAAGCTGGACACATATGCTGGAGCTGATGGCCCGGATCGCCGATCACGCGGATCAGCAGGTCACGGTCCTGTCGGGAGAGATTCACCTGGCCGCGCGGGGCGAGATGAGCCTGCCGAGCGGCGACACGCTGCATCAGCTGGTGGCTTCGGGCATTTCGCACCGGGCGCCGCCCAAGGCCTGGGCCAAGGTGCTCGGCGCGCTGGCGGCCTTCGGGGAGTCGCCTCTGAAAGGCCACAAGATCCGCATGGCGCGCATTCCCGGACAGGCGCAGCGCTATATTGCCGAGCGCAATTACCTGGTGCTGGAGCGCAGCGGCGACAACTGGTCGGCAGAGTGGGAATTCGAAGCGGCGGGGCGCAGCCCGGCCCTGCCGCTCTGATCCCTTGCCCAATCGTACGCCACGCCCCATATCTGCCCCATGATCCTGCGCCTGACCCCCATCCTGCTTGCCATCGCCTACGGGCTGGTGATGTACCATTTCTCCGCCTGGCGCACCCGGCGCGAGCTGGATGAACGCTCGACCGAACTGGCCGATCCGGCGCTGAAAGGCGTCATGGACCGGCTGGCCGCGGCGCTGGAGCTGCCGCGCATTCGGGTCAATCTGTACGAGGTGGAGCCGGTGAACGGGCTTGCCGCGCCGGATGGGCGGATCTTCCTGACCCGTGGCTTCTATGACCGCTACCGGGCGGGCGAGGTGACCGGCGAGGAACTGGCCAGCGTGGTCGCCCATGAACTGGGACATGTGGCGCTTGGCCATACGCGGCGGCGGATGATCGACTTTTCCGGCCAGAACGCGGTGCGCACGATCCTGGCGTCGGTTCTGGGGCGGTTTCTGCCGGGGCTTGGCCCGTGGCTGGCGGGAGTGCTGACCTCGCTTGTCGTGGCACGGATTTCGCGCGGCGATGAATACGAGGCCGATGCCTATGCCGCCGCGCTGATGGTCAAGGCGGGCTTCGGCACCGGGCCGCAAAAGGCGTTGCTGTCGAAGCTGGAAAACCTGACCGGTATGGCCGGGCGCGGGACACCGGCCTGGCTGATGAGCCACCCCAAGACGCCGGACCGGATCGCCGCCATCGAGGCGCTGGAAGCCCGATGGGATGAGGCGCGGGGGTAACAGGGTTTCGCCGCCTTCGGCGTCGACCCGGGAGCGCGCCTCGTCAAGCCCCTTCGGGGCCCTCCTCGGCCCGCATTGCCACGGATGCGTGGGAAGGTCTGTGCGTTGCCCGCCGGATGGTCTGGTTGCAGCGGCTGGACCGCCTTCGGCGAGAGTATTTGTCACCAAGAAGAAGAGAGCGCCTTGCCAAGACGGGGCAGCCGCGCGCGTTTCATCAGCTTGCGCAGGTCCAGCGGCTCACCTGCCAGGGATTGGGCGGTGGCGTGGACGCGTGTCACGGTCTGCGAGACGGGATCGGGATGGTCCTGCCAGAGCTTGTAGAGCAGCGCATCGGGATGGTGGGCTTGCAGCTTGTAGGGCTGAAGCTCCCGCGCCGGGAAATCGCGCAGATTAAGGGTGACGATGCCCTGTGCCTGCCCTTTGATCGCCGTGGCGAGCACATGGATATCAGCGGGGTCGGGCAACCAAAGCTGCTGTTCGAGATCGGGATCGGCGGGGATCTGCGCCTCGGGCCAGCGGGCATTTAGGAGCGCGATCTCGCACTCTGCAATGACGCCGTCGCCGGGGCTTTGACGGTCCGCCGTGCGGCGCCATTCCTCGGCGATGCGGGCCGACCAGAGCGGCGTGAAGAGCCCTTCCCCCGCCACGCCCATGAGGATTTCGCGCAGCACCGTGGGGTAGAGCACGCAGGCGTCGAGGCAGAGCCTCATGGCAGCAGGCGGAAGGCCAGCGCCTTGAGATAGCCGGTGTCGCTGAGCGCCGGGTGCTGCGGATGGTCCGGCCCGGCAAAGCCGGTGTGCAGAAGGCGCGGGTCGCGCCCGGCCCGGCCGATGCCGCGCAGGCAGGCCTGTCGGAACTTGCCCAGATCGGCGGCGTGGGAACAGCTGCACAGGATGAGCGTGCCACCGGGGGCCACGAGCGGCGCGGCGAGGCGTGCGACCCGTTCATAAGCGCGCAGCCCTTGCGTCAGCGCCTGTTTCGAGGGGGCGAAGGCGGGCGGGTCGGCGATGACGATGTCGAAGCGCTCATCCGCTGCTGCCAGATCCTCCATCACCGCGAATGCATCGCCCTGACGTGTGCTGAAACGGTCGGCGCAGCCCATCCGGGTCGCGCCCTCGGTGGCCAGGTCCAGCGCCGGGGCGGAGGCATCGACGGAGAGCGCTTGTGTTGCGCCGCCTGCCAGTGCCGCCAATGCGAAGCCGCCCACATGGGAGAAGACATCGAGCACGCGCGCGCCCTTGGCCATCGACCGGGCGAAGGCGTGGTTGGGGCGCTGGTCGTAGAACAGGCCAGTCTTCTGACCGCCCATTACATCGGCCAGATAGGTGGCGCCGTTCATCTGGACAGGCAGGGAAGCGGCCGGCGCAGACCCGAGCAGCAGGCCGCTGTCCTCCTCCAGCCCCTCCTGCGCGCGGGCGCGGCCCGATCCGTTCTTGATGATGGTCGTGGCTCCGGTCAGATCGGCCAGGATCGCGGTCAGGTCCTCCAGCCTCTCCTCGATCCAGATCGCATTGGGCTGGACGACCAGAACGTCGCCGAACCGGTCCACGATCAGGCCCGGCAGCGCGTCGCCCTCGGCATGGATCAGCCGGTAGTAGGGCGCATCGAAAAGCCGGTCACGCAGGTCGAGCGCGGCGGCCACCTTTGCCTGCAGCCAGGCGGCGTCGATCACGGTGGAGGGGTCGCGGTCCAGCACGCGAAAGGCGATCTTGGCCCCCGGAGTGGCGATGCCCATGGCCAGCGGTTGCCGGTCGCCATCTTCCAGCAGGCACAGCGCGCCCGCAGGCACGGCGCGGGAGCGGCGGTCGAGAACGATCTCATCGGCCCAGGCCCAGGGGTGGCCATGGCGGATGCGGCGGGCGTCGGCCTTGGGTTTCAGGCGCAAAACGGAAATGGGGGGCGTGTTCATACGCCCCCCATATCGGGATTCTCTGGCCTTGGGAACGGTCAGAACACGTATTCAGTGCCGTGTACGTCGAGGCCGAATTCCTGCCGCGCCCACCCGATGATCTGGCTCTGGATGCGGTCGCGCTGATAGATGCCTTCACGCTCTGCCGCGATGGCACGGCTGCCACCAAGGGCGCGGAAGGTCAGGTCCACCGGGATCGGGCCGGTCAGGGCCGCACCGGTTTCGGCATCGCGCACGGTGAACAGAAACTCGATCTCATGCTCACCGCCGATGGTGTAGCGAGCGCGTTCGGTCAGGGCGTGGAAACGGATGACCTCCAGCTCGACCGTGACGGGCGTGCTGCCCTCTTCGGCAAGCGGGCGCAGGGCGAATTCCATGGCCTCGAAGATCAGTTCCTGCACCTGCTGATGACGGTCACCGTCGATGGGGCCTTCGCGCCAGACGATGTCGGACCGCGGCTTGATCGTGTTGGCTTCCGATACCGTCAGGCTGTCGGGGACCAGAATATTGATGGCCTCAACCTGCCAGTCGGCGGCCTCTGCCTGCGCGGCGAGACCCGTCGGCACGGTGATGTTTTGCGTCACGTCCACATGGGGGACGGTGGAGCAGGCCGAAACGCCCATTGCGGCGAGGCCCAGAAATGCGAGTACAATACGTTTCATGCGTCTTCTCCTGCCAGGATCTCCGGGACTGATTCCCGTGCCCTTCTTTTGGTCATGGCCAGAAGATGGCGTCGAATCTGGGCAGAAACGTGATGCCCTTGCATCTTTGCAAAGGCATTTTTTCATTTATCGACAGGTTTTCGTCAAATTGGTTCTAGCAGGCTGTCCGCGTCTCAGCCCTGCACCACCTGCATGCGTTGCTGCCCAAGCCCTGCGACCTCCAGCACAACCTCATCGCCCGCACGCAGGTAGCGTGGTGGTTTCATTCCCATGCCGACGCCAGCGGGGGTGCCGGTGGCGATGATATCGCCGGGCTGGAAGCTCATGAACTGGCTCAGATGCGCGATGGCCTCGGCAATGGGGAAGATCATGTCGCGCGTGTTGCCGTTCTGCATGAGCTCGCCGTTTACGCTCAGGCGCAGGGCGACATTCTGCGGATCGGCTATCTCGTCCGGGGTGACCAACCATGGGCCGACCGGGCCGAACGTGTCGCAGCTTTTGCCCTTGGTGAACTGGCCCGACCGGCGGATCTGGAAATCGCGTTCTGAAACGTCATTCACGGCCACGAAGCCCGCCACATGGTCCATCACCTGATCGGCGGTGATGTATTTGGCGGGCTTGCCGATGACGACGCCCAGTTCGACCTCCCAATCGGTGCTGACCGAGCCGCGCGGCAGCTCGATCGGGTCATAGGGGCCCGAAATCGCGGAAGTCGCCTTCATGAAGATCATCGGCTCGTCCGGCGGGGTCATGTTGGCCTCTGCCGCGTGGTCGGAATAGTTCAGCCCGATGCAGACCATCTTGCCCACGCCCGCAACGGGGGTGCCGATCCGGGGGGAGCCTTCGACCAGCGGGCCATCGGCGGTCAGGTCCGACAGGCGGCCAAGCACGTCACCCGACAGATCGTCGATCTGGCCGGACAGGTCGCGCAGATTGCCCTCGGCGTCCAGCACGCCCGGTTTCTCTTGTCCCTTGTCCCCGTAGCGCAGGAATTTCATCGCCCGTCCCCCTTTGGTTCTTGTCGCGCCCAGAAAGGCGCAAGCGGCGGGCGAGGTCAAGCCGGAGGTGGGGGTTGTGCCGGGGGCGGATCGGTCTGCGCAGGCGGACTTGCCGAGGCATCCTCTGGCGAGGGGGGCTTTGGCACCAGGGCCGGGCGCAGCCCCTCGCCCGCGGTCAGGTTGATCGCGCGCCTTGACCCGGCGCGGCCAAGCCGCGCGGTGAACAGCCGCCGCCCCGCGACGTCACAGATGGCAACCGACGCCAGATCGGAGCGGTCGAAGGGCAGCACATCGCCGACCTGCAACGCCTCGACCCGCGACAGGGGCAGGGCCTGGCGCAGCAAGACCGCTTCCAGCGTGGCGGGGGCGGCAAGGACGATCTCCTGCCAGTCTGTCCCCCATCCCGGCGCCTCGGCCTTGTCCTCGGGCATGGCAACATCCGGGCCGGTGACGGGGGCGGCCAGAAGGATTCTGCCCGTCTTGGCCCCCTCCCCCAGATCGAGCGTGGCACTGAACAGGTGGCAGGGGTGATCGGGCAACAACAGCTCCAGCCCGCGCGGATCAGGCAGATGGGTGCCGTAGGTCAGGCCAAGCGGCCAGTCGACACCGGCCACACCCGCCATCTCGCCCGCAAAGGCACTGAGGAACAGGCCGATGAAGTCCCGCGTCAGCGCGGCGTCGATCCGGGTGGGCGCGCGGGGCAGGCCCGGCCCCTTGTCGACACGGCCCGTGGTCTGCACCTCGATCAGCGCATCCACGGCCCCGTGATCCAGCGCACAGATCGCGCGGCGGTCCTGCTCGGCCTCCAGCAGGCAGACCAGCCCACCCTCCGGCAGAGCGGCGATCACATCGGCAAGGGGTTGATCCCATTTCGGGGCGTCGGGCGTGGCGGCCAGCGACAGCCCCTCATAGGGCGCGCCCGCCTTGCCCAAGGCGCGGATCAGGGCCGGGTTCACACCCTCTGGACGCGCATGCTGACCGGGACCGCCGCCTTTGAGCGACCGGATTTTCAGCCTGAGGCCCGGATTGAACCCGTCTGATGGCATGACACTCCCTCTGGCGGGCAGAATGGCCCGCATCTTTCTCCCATGAAACAGGTTAAGAAAGCGTCAAGCGGCGCGCAGGGCCCGGCCCGGCAGGCGCACACGGAAGGCCGCCCCGCCCTGCCCCGGCACATAGCTCAGCCGCCCGCCAAGGCGCTGCATGATCTCGCGGCTGATCGCCAGCCCCAGCCCCGCCCCCTGCGCGTCGCGGGTGGTTTCCAGCCGGGTGAATTTCTCGAAGATCAGCGATTGCTGACGCTCCGGGATGCCCGAGCCATTGTCGGAAAATTCCACATCCACGCGCCCCGGCTGGCGCTGGACGCGTATGCGCAGCTGCGGCTCCCCGGCATCGCAGTATTTCTGGGCGTTGGAAATGAGGTTGATAAAGACCTGCGCCAGCCGATCACCATCGGTCATGAGATCGATCTGCTCGGCGTCCCGGTCCCGCAGAATACGGATGCGCCCCCCCGATTCCATCACGCCGGTCGCCGCCTCGGCCTTGTCCAGCACCTCGGCCAGGGTCACGGGGCTTTCATTCAGAGTCACCCGACCATGTTCCAGCACCGACAGGTCCAGCAGATCATCCAGCAGACGCGTCAGGCGCATGCTTTCGGTGTGGATGATGCGGGAGAATTTCTGCCGCGTTTCCTCTTCCAGATCTTCTCCTTGCATCAGCAATTCCGAAAACGCCCTGATCGAGGTCATCGGCGTGCGCAGCTCGTGGCTGATCTGACTCAGGAACGTGTCCTTCTGCTCGGCCAGTTCCGTCAGTTTCTGGTTCGCCTCGCGCAGCCGCGCGGCGGTGCGGGTCAGTTCCGAGGATTGCCGTTCCAGCTGGCTGGAATACTCCATCATCTGCGCGGTTTCATCGGCCACCGCCAGCAGATCCCGCACAGACACGGTCGCGCCCCCCGTGATCTGGTAGACCATCGCATGGGCCGTTGCGGCCCCCACGGACCCCGCCAGTTCGCGTTCCAGCATCTTCAGGAAATCGGGGTTTGGGTCCGGCAGGCTCGCCGCCCTGCCCTGCGCCGCCGCCGCCTGTTGGAAAAGCCGCCCGGCCCGGCCCGTGCCCAAAATCCGCTGCGCCATG
>NZ_MNBL01000068.1 GCF_001879695.1 Nioella sediminis | reverse complement strand
GCCGCCGCGCCCCCCTGCCAGCCCGGCGTTGGCGCGGAATGGTCGAACACATTGACGAATTGCGCGCCTTGCAGCCGTTCCATCGGCGAGGGGAAGGTGATCAGCGACACGAAGGTAAAGAGAAATGTATTGACCCCGAGCGACAGCACCATCGCCGTCAAGAGCGGGTCCGCCCCCCGAATGCCAAGCGGGGTGGAGGGCCGCAGCCACTCGATGCCAAAGGGGCCGTTTTCCAGCATCCCCTGCATCAGCCCGGAGGTCGCCGCATTGGGCATCAGCAGAACCCAGGCCCAGATGGCAAAGCCCGCCGCGATCCCGGCCATTGCCCCCGCCCGCGTCGCCCCGCGCCAGAAGATGCCGCCCAGAAGCGCCGGCAGCACCTGGCTCACACCCAGAAAGGCAATGAGCCCGATCGAGGCCAGCGCCACCGAGCCGCCGGAACTGCGGTAGTAGATTAGCCCAAGGAACAGCACCCCGATGATCGACAGCCGCCGCGCCATCAGCGCCACGCGCCGCATATCGCCCGACATCGGGTCCTCGCCTTTGGTGACCCACAGCCAGATCGGCACGATGATATGGTTCGACAGCATGGTCGACAGCGCCAGCGCCGCCACGATCACCATGGATGTGGCCGAGGAAAAACCGCCCAGAAACACCAGCAGCGCCAGCATGTCCTGATCGAAGGCCAAGGGCAGCGTCAACACGTAAAGGTCCGGGTTCGCGCCCTCGGGCAGCACCTGCAACCCCACCACCGCAATCGGCAACACGAAGAGCGACATGAGCAGCAGGTAAAGCGGGAACGCCCAGGAGGCGGTGGCCAGATGCCCCTCATTGGCGTTTTCCACCACCAGAACCTGGAACATGCGCGGCAGACACAGGATGGCGGCGGCGGAAAGCGTGGTCAGCCCCACCCATCTGGCGCCGTTCGAGCTCCATTCCGAAATCGGGCTCTCGTCGATCCGCGCGAGGATATCCGCAGGCCCCTCTGCCACGCCCCAGACCACGAAGACCCCCACGGCCAGCAGCGCCGCCAGCTTGACGATGGCCTCCAGCGCGATGGCGGACACAAGGCCGGGGTGGCGTTCGTTCACATCCAGGCTGCGGGTGCCGAAGATGATCGTGAACAGCGCCAGCCCCCCCGCGACCCAGACCGCGGTGGTGTCGGTGCCAAGGGCCGCGAACTCGCCCGGATCGGCAAAGACCGAAAAGGACAGCGTCACCGACTGCAATTGCAGCGCCACATAGGGCGTGGTGCCGATCACCGCCAGCACGGTGACCAGCGCCGCCAGTGCGCCCGATTTGCCGTAGCGGCTGGAAATCATGTCGGCGATCGAGGTGATCCGCTGCGCCCGCCCGATCCTGACCATCTTTCGCAGCAGCCAGAACCAGCCGATGAAGACCAGCGTCGGGCCAAGGTAGATCGTCATGAACTCCAGCCCCGACCGCGCCGCCGATCCGACCGCACCATAAAAGGTCCAGGCGGTGGTGTAGATCGACAGCGACAGGGTGTAGACGAAGGGCGAATTGAGCCAGCGGGCATTGCCCTCGGTGGCTTTCTTCTCGGCCAGAAAGGCAATGCCAAACAGCACCACCACATAAAGAATGCAAATGGCAACCAGACCGTCGAGCGACAGCATCAGCCGCCCTCCGACCCGTCAGACGGGGGCCAGGCGCCGTCTTCGCCCGGAAACACCCGGCCAATGGCATAGGACAGGGCCGCCGACAGGATCACCAGCCCGAACCACACGCCCAGGAAATAGACCAGCCAGCCGGAGGTGCCGCCGCTCACCCCGGTGTCGGAGGTCAGGATGAAAACCGGCCCGAAGAACAGGAACGCCCCCAGAACCGGGGCCAGCCGCGCCGCGTCCTGCAGGCGGTTGCGCCGGTAGGTGCGGCGTTCGAGAAACAGGCGGCGGCTCATGTCCCGGCCTTTTGCCCGCCTGTCGCCACCCTGTTCAGGGTCTCCACCATCTCGGAATTGGAAAAGGGCTTGGTCAGATAGGCATTGGCCCCAAGCGCCAGGGCAAGATCCCGGTCCTTGGACTGGCCCTTTGCCGTCAGCATCAGCACCGGCAAATCAGCGGTTTCAGGCTGCTTGCGCAGGTCGCGCAGGATATCCAGACCGGACCGCCCGGGCAGCATCACGTCCAGCACCAGCACATCGGGGTCGAGCCGCGAAATCTCGTCCAGCGCGGTCGCGCCATTGCCATGGCCGGACACCTCCCACCCGTCACGGGACAGCAGGAAGCTGATCGCCTCGAATATGTTGATCTCGTCCTCGACGAGAAGAACGCGGCGCCCCAAGCTGGACCCTCCCTGCCCCGTTTGGATTGGACGCCTAGCTTGCCGATGCCCCGGCCATTGTCAAATACTTGTTGGACCTTCCGAATATGTCCCTAGCCAAAACGCCCTCCTGCCCGACGCGCGGCGCAGGCCTCTCGCGGGCACAGCGCACAGCCCGGACCGACCGGCACCGCACCGGGGCTGGCGGGCGCATCGTCGGGCAGCGCGCGCAGCAGCATCGTGGCCTCCATCACCGGTTCCGCCCCGAAGCCCGCCGGTCCAATGGGCTGGCACACGGCCCAGGCCCGGAAGCGGCTGCCATCTGGCAGGTCCAGCACCGCGCTGTCGGGCACCATGGGCCGCCCAAGCGCCCGGTAAAGCGGCCAGAGCGGACAACCCGACCCGTAACGCGGGATCGAGAAGGCATTGATGCGACGGCGGAAGATCAGCGCGCCAGAGGCATCGCAGGTGGCCAGCCCGAAACCCGGCACCGCCTGCGCGCCCCCTTGCGGCAGCGCCGCCAGCCGCCGCAGCAGCAGCGCCGCATCGCCGCCTGCCAGCGGCAACAGGGCCTGCGGGTCGAAATCCACCTCCGCCGCCGCGGCCAGAACCTCGCCGAGCGGCAGCCGCGCCGCATCCGCCGCATAGCGCGCCAGGTGGCGGGCCGCCAGATCGCGGGCATCGTCATCGGCCAGCGTAACCATTCGGCCCAGAACCTCGGGGATCGCCGCCGCGCCGCCCGCCTCGATCTCGGGGAAATGGTGGCCCGCCAGCTCGAACACCGCCTCCACCTGCTCCTGCGGGGTCGACAGCGTTTCCGCCCGCGCCCCCTGCCCCTCGAAATGCGCCAGCAATGCCGTGGCGCTGGCCGACAGGCGCTCCGCCTCTTCATGCAGGTTGCGATGGAACCGCCCGCGCCATTGCGCGTCCAGATCAGGCTCGCGCACCAGAATGTCCGAGGTCGAGCGGATCGCGGCCACCGTCGACAGCACCTCATGCATGGATTCCGCCAGCACCGGGTCATGGCTCAGCCGGTCCTGCAGGCCCTCTACCGCCGCCTCCAGCGCCGCGATGCGTTTTTGTTGTTCCCCGATCAGCCCGGTCCAGCCGGGGAAGCGCCCCGCCAGTTCGTCGATCCGGTCGGTCTCGGCAGGCGGGCCGAAACTGCGCACCGTGTCCCGCGCGGCGGCCTGCAACATGTCCGACAAGGTTGCGTCCATGCCTTCGGTCAGGCGCGACGGTTCCACCTTCAGCGCCCGCGCGAGGTCCAGAACCAGCTTGCCGCCGATCTTGCGCTTGTTGTGTTCGATGAGGTTCAGATAGCTCGCCGAAATATCCACCGCCTGCGCCAGATCGCTCTGCCGCATTGCCAGCGCAAGACGCCTCTCTCGAATGCGTGTGCCGGTCAGCGATTGCCGCCGCACCGGATTTTGCCGGTCGCGCATCAGGCCACTCCCCTCGGGTTTCACACCGATGGATTAACAGAAAACCCGTTTATTGGCAAAGCCTTGATGGCAGCTTTACAGCGTCGTGCCGATCAGCATGTCAGGCTGTACATTTGTAAAGTTGGGAATGTCCTCCAACAGCGGACCCGCCGCGCCAAGCCCGGCTTTCATGGTCGCCTCATCGGGAAACATCAGCGTCGCTACGGCGAAATATCCCGGCGGCGCATCCGGCCCGCCCGCCAGCCCCTTGGTCACCATGGCATCGGCCAGCCCATGCGGCCCCATCACCTTTCCCACCATCGGCAGGTGCGTCTCGACGTAATACTCATAGTCGAAGGTCTTGCCCTCGCCGGTGGGGTAAATCACCTGAACCGTCATTGCCATTATCTCGTCCTCCCAAAGAAGGGCAGCCTAACATGGTTCTGACCAAACGCCTAAATCCGATCCCTTTCAACCCAATACCCCGCCCGGCCTAGACGTATCGCGTCGCCACGGGCTCCAGAATAAAGCGGCGCGGCCCTCGCCAGAGGACCGCGCCACAATTTGATTAAAGGTCGCTGTTACTGGCCAAGCGCCATATCGGTGACCACATGGGTAAAGGCCCCCTCGGGCTCCGCCGTGATCACCGGGTCAGAGCCGCCGGCCAGCAGGGTATCCACCGTCCGCTGATAAGCAGCCTCGTCCAGACGCCCGTCGGATCCGGCGGTCAGCAGGGCGATTTCGCTCATCATCCGCACCTGGTGCGACTCGGTCTGGGCGCCGGTCTCGTCATAATCCAGCACGATCATCGCCGCCTCGTCCGGGTTCTCCTCGGCCCAGTCCCAACCGCGCATCGAGGCGCGCACGAAGCGGGCCATACGGTCGACGAATTCCGGGTCTTCCAGGTTCTCTTCCAGCACCCACATGCCGTCTTCCAGCGTCGCAACGCCCTGATCCTCATACTGGAAGGTGATCAGGTCATCGGGGCTGACGCCCGCATCCAGCACCTGACCATATTCGTTATAGGTCATGGTCGAGATACAGTCCGCCTGCCGCTGCAACAGTGGATCGACGTTGAAGCCCTGCTGCAGAACGGTCACGCCGCCCTCGGACCCATCGGTCGGGATTCCAAGCTGCGACATCCAGCTCAGGAACGGGTATTCGTTGCCGAAGAACCAGACGCCGATGGTGTGGCCTGCAAGGTCCGCAGGCTCGGTGATGCCCGAATCCGCCCAACAGGTCAGCATCAGGCCCGAGCGGGCAAAGGGCTGCGCGATATTGACCACCGGCAGGCCGCGTTCACGGGCCGCCAGAGCCGAGGGCATCCAGTTCAGCATCACGTCGGCGCCGCCACCGGCCAGCACCTGCGGCGGTGCGATATCGGGGCCGCCGGGCTGGATCGTCACGTCGAGCCCTTCTTCCTCGTAATAGCCGTTCTCCAGCGCCACATAGTAGCCCGCGAACTGCGCCTGCGTGACCCACTGCAACTGCAGCGTCACCTCGTCAGCCGAAGCCGCGCCGGTCGCAAGGCCAAGGGCCAGCGCCGATGTCATCAGTTTCTTCATTGTCTTACCTCCGAGTGTTGGATCTCTGTTGTCGTTTATCGTCCCGTCCGTTGCGACGGGTGCCAGAAGGTGAGCCGTTTCTCCGCCAGCGTCACCAAACCGTAAAAGCCGGACCCCGCCACCGCGGCCACGGCAATCTCTGCCCAGACCATAGCCAGTTCCAGCGTGCCGAACGAGGTCTTGATGCGAAACCCCATGCCGACAATGGGCGAGCCGAAGAATTCCGCCACGATAGCACCAATCAGCGCCAGCGTTGTCGAAACTTTGAGCCCGTTGAAGATGAAGGGCAGCGCCGCGGGCAGGCGCAGCTTGGCAAAGCTCTGCCAGTAACTCGCCGCATAGGTCCGCATCAGGTCGCGCTGCATGGCATCGGTTTCCTTCAACCCCGCCACCGTGTTCACCAGAATGGGGAAGAACACCATGACCACGACGACAGCGGCCTTGGACTGCCAGCCGAAGCCGAACCACATGACCAGGATGGGCGCCGTGCCCACAATCGGCAGCGCCGCGATGAAGTTGCCGACGGGAAGCAGGCCCCGTTGCAGAAACTGCGACCGGTCCACCGCAATGGCCGTGGCGATGGCCAGCACCGCACCCATGATGTAACCCGACAGCGCGCCTTTCACCACGGTTTGCACGAAATCGGCCCACAGGATCGGTCCGGAGGTGGTGATTGCCCCCCAGATATCCGTGGGCGCGGGCAGGATGACCTGGCTGATATCGAAGAGACGCACCGACATCTGCCACAGCACCAGCAGCGTGATGCCGAAAATGGTGGGAACGACGAAGCGCCGTCCCGGGCTGCCGCTTTCGGTCAGCACGATGTTCAGCCCCCAGGCCGCCAGCCACACCGCCAGCACCAGGCCCAACCGCCAATCCAGCAGCGCCCCCGCCCCGGCAAGGGCGATGGCCGCGACCACGGGCGCAAGAAAGCTCTTCGAAGAGCTTTGCAAATTCCTTCCAAGGAATTTCCCCGCCTCTGTCCCGCTCATCGCACCAATCCCAACCGTGTCAGCGTCCGTTTCTCAACCGCCCCGATCAGCCAGACCAGTAGGGCCGCGCAGATCGCCGCCATGAACAGCGCCGCCCAGATCTGCACGGTCTGCCCGTAATAGCTGCCGGTCAGCAGACGCGATCCAAGCCCGAACCGCGCGCCCGTGGGCAGCTCTGCCACGATGGTGCCGACCAGAGCTGCGGCGATGCCGATCTTCAGCGACGCGAAGAGATAGGGCAGAGAGCTCGGCAGCCGCAGCTTCCAGAACTCCTGAGCGCCGCTGGCCGAATAGGTCCGCAACAGGTCAAGGTCCATCGGTCCGGGGCTGCGCAGCCCCTTCACCATGCCGACCACGACCGGGAAGAAGCTGAGATAGCTGGAGATCAGCGATTTCGGTAGCAGCCCCTGGATGCCCACGGCGTTCAGCACCACGATCACCATCGGCGCAATCGCCAGAATGGGGATGGTCTGCGACGCAATCGCCCAGGGCATCACGCTCAGATCCATCGTCCGGTTATAAACGATCCCCACGGCCAGCAGGATGCCAAGCCCGGTGCCAATAGCAAACCCCAGCAAAGTCGGCGCCAGCGTTTGCCAGGCGTGGAAGATCAGCGACCGGCGGTTCTCGATCACCCTGAGGCAGCCATCCGACAGAGGAGACCAGTTGTCCCGCTCCGCCCCGAACCCCTGCCATTCACAGCGCCGGGCCAGCCCGATCGTGTTCTCGTAGATCTCCACAACCACATCCTGCGGCTGCGGCAGGCGCGGGCGTTCGAACGCGTAGGCGGCAGGCATCACGTCGGGATTGTCCAGCATCAGCCGAAGGAGCCCCGTCTGCCCCTGTTCATCGGGTGTGGCGGGCGTCACATCGGCCCCGCCCCGCGTCGCCGCATCAAGCGCCAGACGGAAGTTCATCGGACCGACGGCGAGGTACCAGAGCCCGAGGATCACCGCGACGATGGTCAGAATGGGCAGCAGGTTACGCATGACCCGCCCCCGTCGCCATTTGTCTGCACGAGGGGTGTACGGGGGGTGTACAGGGGGTGTACGGGGGGCACCCCCCCATTTTCAGCGCCTCAATCGTCATAGGCATGACCGGCACGCAGCCCCTCCCGCACCCTGTGGGCGATCTCCAGAAACTCCGGCGTATCGCGGATATCGAGGGGGCGTTCCTTCGGCAGCGGGCTGTCGATGATGTCGGTGATCCGGCCCGGTCGCGGGCTCATCACCACGATCTTGGTCGAGAGATACACCGCCTCGGGGATCGAGTGGGTGACGAAGCCAATGGTCTTGTTCGTGCGTGCCCAAAGCTGCAAAAGTTGCTCGTTCAGATGGTCGCGCACGATCTCGTCCAAGGCCCCGAACGGCTCGTCCATCAGCAGGATATCGGCGTCGAAGGCCAGCGCCCGCGCGATGCTGGCGCGCTGCTGCATCCCACCCGATAGCTGCCAGGGGTATTTCTTACCAAACCCTGCAAGATCAACGAGTTCCAGAACGTTCTTCACGCGGTCTTCCTGATCCGCGCGGCTATATCCCATGATCTCCAGCGGCAGTTTGATATTGCCCGCGATGGTGCGCCAGGGGTACAGTCCGGCGGCCTGAAAGACATAGCCATAGGCGCGGCTTTTCCGGGCCTCATCCGGGCTCATCCCGTTCACGCTCAGGCTGCCACCCGTCGGCGTTTCCAGCGCCGCGATACAGCGCAGGAAGGTGGTCTTGCCGCAGCCCGAGGGGCCGATGAAGCTGACGAATTCACCCTTGTCGATCTCCAGGTCGACATCCTTCAGCGCATGTACGGGGCCGTCATTCGTCTCGAAGACGAGGTTGAGGCCCTCGGCCTTGATCACAGTGTCCTGGCTCACACCCATTCCCTTTGGCTGCCCGGTTTTGCCCGGTTCCGGCTTATTGAACCGCCCCGAGAATGCCCCGGAGCGGATTGTTTTCAAACGATAATCAGATCCCCGCCGGAATGTTCAGCGGGTCGCGCTGGATCTGCTTGGGCGCGGTCAGCGCCTTCCATTTCGACAGCGCCTCATGCGCCGAGGGGAAGGCCGGGCGCGGCACGAACCGGCCCCGGCCGGGCTGCGGCTGGCTGTTCTGGCCCCAGGCCCAGATGACCTCGCCCCGGCTCAGCGTATAACGCGCCTGCGCCTTGACCTCGAAGCCTTCGAACACGTTGTAGTCGAGGATCGAATGATGGTTCGAGGCGCTGATCGTCTTGGTGATCTTCGGATCCCAGACCACGATATCGGCATCGGCCCCTTCGACGATGGCACCCTTTTTCGGATAGATATTCAAGATCTTGGCGACATTCGTTGAAGTGGCTGCAACGAATTCGTTGGGCGTCAGGCGGCCGGTTTCCACGCCTTCGGTCCACAGCACCGCCAGCCGTTCTTCCAGCCCGTTCGAGCCATTGGGAATGATGCGGAAATCGTCCCGGCCCGCGCGTTTCTGTTCGGTATTGAACGCGGCGTGGTCGGTGGCCACAACCTGCAGGCTGCCAGCCTGAAGCCCCGCCCAGAGACTGTCCTGATGGTCCTTCGAGCGGAACGGCGGGCTCATCACCCGGCGCGCGGCGTGGTCCCAGTCCTTGTTGAAATACTCGGTTTCATCAAGTGTTAGGAATTGTATGAGAGGCTCACCATAAACGCGCATGCCCTTCTGCCGCGCCCGGCGGATCGCCTCATGCGCCTGTTCACAGGAGACATGAACGATGTAGAGAGGCACACCCGCCGCATCGGCGATGGTAATGGCGCGGTTCGCGGCCTCGCCCTCAAATTCGGGCGGGCGGGAATAGGCGTGACCCTCGGGGCCAGTGATGCCCTGCGCGATCATCTGTTCCTGCATATCCGCGACCAAATCGCCGTTTTCCGCATGGACCATGGGCAGCGCACCCAGTTCCTTGCAGCGCTTGAACGAGGCGAACATCTCGTCATCCTCGATCATCAGCGCGCCCTTATAGGCCATGAAATGCTTGAAGGAGTTCACGCCCATATCGACCGCGTCCTTCATCTCGTTGAAGACGCTTTCATTCCAGCCGGTGACGGCCATGTGATAGCCGATATCGGCGCAGATCTGCGGAGCAGACTTACGGTGCCATTCATGGATCGCGTTCTTGATCGACCCATCCGCGCCGGGCAGGCAGAAATCCACCAGCATCGTGGTGCCGCCACAGGCCGCCGCCCAGGTTCCGGTCTCGAAGGTCTCGGCCGCCGTGGTGCCCATGAAGGGCATCTCAAGGTGCGTATGCGGGTCGATACCGCCGGGGATCACATAGGCCCCCTCGGCGTCGACATATTCATCGCCCTTCAGATCCTCGCCGATCTGCTTGATCTTCTCGTCCTCGATCAGCACATCGGCCTTCCAGGTGCGGTCGGCGGTGCAGACCATGCCGCCCTTGATGACTTTGGTGGTCATTATGTTGTCTCCCTGTTTGCGTCAGATCACGTACAGATCGGGACGCTTTCGATGTCACGCACGGGCACCCAGACCGTTTCCAGCGGGCCGTGGCGCAGGTACCAGTAGCAGCCGTCGACGGTGCCCTGCTGGATGTTCTGCACCGGGGTTCCGGGCGGCACGCGGTTCCAGACCGCTTGCGGCACCTGGTCCCGGCTGGTGGGGGTGATCCCGGTATTCACGCAGCCGCCCAGGGCCGTCAGAGCCACAATCCCGGCAACGATCAGTCTTGAATTCATTCAACAATCTCCGCGGTTTCCACGACAGCGTGGAAGAGAACATTCGCGCCGGCCTCGGCCCATTCGGGGCTGATTTCCTCGGCCTCGTTATGGCTGAGGCCGTCGACGCAGGGGCACATGATCATCGCCGTGGGGGCCACGTCATTGATCCAGCATGCATCGTGGCCCGCGCCCGAGACAATGTCCATATGGCTGAAGCCGAGCCGCTTGGCCGCGTCGCGCACGGCATTCACGCAGCCCTCGTCGAAGGCGGGCGGGTCGAACTGGCCGACGATCTCGCACTCGAAGCTCACGCCGATCTCTTCACACAGCTTCGGCGCACGTTCCATCAGCTCAGCCACCATGGCGTTGAGCTTGTCCAGCAGGTGGGTGCGCATGTCGACGGTAAAGACAACCTTGCCCGGAATGATGTTGCGGCTGTTGGGGTAGACGTCGATATGGCCGATGGCGCCCACGGCATTGGGCTGGTTCTTCATCGCAATTTCATGCACCAGCTCGGTGATCAGCGCGAGGCCACGGCCCGCATTCTTGCGCATATGCATGGGGGTCGATCCGGTGTGGCTTTCCTTGCCGGTCACGGTGCATTCGATCCAGCGCAGCCCCTGCCCGTGGGTGACAACGCCGATATCCTTGCCCTCGGCCTCCAGAATCGGGCCCTGCTCGATATGCAGCTCGAACATCGCGTGCATCTTGCGGTCACCGACCTTTTCCTCGCCCTTCCAGCCGATGCGTTCCAGTTCATCGCCGAAGCGCTTGCCCTCGGCATCGACCCGGTCATAGGCCCAATCCTGCGTGTGCTTGCCGGCGAAAACGCCCGAGGCGAGCATGGCCGGGGCAAAGCGGGTGCCCTCCTCATTGGTCCAGTTCACCAGCACGATCGGGTGTTTCGTCTTGATGCCAAGGTCGTTCATGGTACGCAACGCTTCCAGCCCGCCGAGCACGCCCAGAACCCCGTCATATTTTCCGCCCGTGGGCTGCGTATCCAGATGGCTGCCCATGTAGACCGGCAGCGCGTCGGGGTCCGTGCCCTCGCGCCGGGCGAACATGTTGCCCATCTCATCGAGCCCCATCGAACAGCCCGCCGCCTCGCACCAGCTCTGAAACAGCGCGCGGCCCTTGGCATCGTCATCGGTCAGGGTCTGCCGGTTGTTTCCGCCCGCGATACCAGGGCCGATCTTGGCCATCTCCATCAGGCTGTCCCAAAGACGCGCGCCATTGATCTTGAGGTTTTCGCCGGGGGCGGACATGGTGGCTCTCCCTGTCATGCGGACCGGATGCGTGCCCGGCCCTTTTCATTCCTGTTTTGACCAACTGGTCAAGAACACGCTATCAAAGGGATAGGACCAGTCAAGATTTTGCACCCAAAGGATTGGCATTCGCGGGCCAAATAGGCGAAAAACCTGTTTCTTGCGGGTCTTGGCGGCGCTGTTGGAACCGTCTATCGCAAGGGTTCGGCCCGAAACCGCAGGAATGTGATGCTGATGACCGTGAAAGTTCAACCGCCCAAGACCCGCATTCAGCGCAAGAACACACAGGCGATTCTCGACGCGGCGCTTGAGGTATTCTCTCGTCAGGGGTTTCGCGGCGCAACGCTGGACCAAATCGCCGCCGAGGCGGGGCTGTCGAAACCGAACCTGCTGTATTATTTCCCCTCCAAGGAGGCCATCCATGTCAGCCTGCTGACCGAACTGATGACCACATGGCTCGACCCGCTGCGCGATCTGGACCCGGACGGCGAACCGGTCGAGGAACTGATGACCTATGTGCGCCGCAAGCTGGAGATGAGCCGCGATTTCCCCCGCGAAAGCCGTCTCTTCGCCAATGAGATCATCCAGGGCGCGCCGCGGATGATCGGCGCGCTGGAAGGCGAGCTGCGCGATCTGGTGGAGGAGAAATCCGCCGTCATCCGTGGCTGGATCGCTGCCGGAAAGATCGCCGATCTCGACCCGCATCACCTGCTCTTCTCCATCTGGGCGCTGACGCAGCATTACGCGGATTTCGACGTGCAGGTGCGCGCGGTGCTTGGCCCCGGCCACGATCCGCTGGCCGAAGCGGGCAGTTTTCTGGACGGGCTGTTTACAAGGCTGCTCCGGCCCGAATAGGTCCGCATCGGCCCTTTAGGTCAATCTTGTTGACTTATTTTTCGGCGCGCGTAGGCTCCCGGGTCGAGGAGGATCCCGCCCATGAGTCTCGCGCAGCGCTTCGCTACCCGCACCACCCGCATGAAGGCCTCGGAAATCCGCGAGCTTCTGAAACTGCTGGACCGGCCCGGCATCCTGTCGTTTGCCGGCGGCATCCCGGACGCGGCGCTGTTTCCCAAGGCGGAATTCGCCACCGCCTACAGTCAGGTGCTGACCGAGGTCCCCAACCAGGCCCTGCAATATTCCGTGTCCGAGGGCTATCTGCCGCTGCGCCGCTGGATCGCGGCGGAGATGGGCAAGATCGGCGTTCCCTGCGGGCCGGAAAACGTGCTGATCACCAGCGGCTCGCAGCAGGCGCTGGATTATCTGGGCAAGCTGATGCTGTCGCCCGGCGATACCGCCCTGGTGGGCTGGCCGACCTATATGGGCGCGCTCGGGGCGTTCAACGCCTATGAACCGCGCTATGACCGGCTGCATATCCACACCAATCGCGCGGCGGAAGACTATCGCGCTGCAGCGGAGGCCGAGGGTGGGGAGGTGAAATTCCTTTACCTTTCACCCGATTTTGCCAATCCCACGGGCGAAACCGTGGACCGTGAAGGCCGCGAAAAGCTGCTCGATCTGGCCGAGGAGCTGGATTGCATGGTGCTGGAGGACGCCGCCTATCAGAGCTTGCGCTATGATGGCGATCCGGTGTCACCGATCCTGGCGCTGGAACTGGCCCGGAAAGGTAATCTGGAAGCTTGCCGTACCGTCTATTGTGGCAGCTTTTCCAAGACCTTGTCACCCGGTCTTCGTGTCGGGTGGGTGGTGGCGGCAAGCCCCGTGATCCAGCAGCTTGTGCTGATGAAACAGGCTGCCGATCTGCACAGCGCGACGATCAACCAGATGGCCATTCACAAAGTGGCGGAGACCTGTTTCGACACCCATGTCGACAGAATTCGTGATGCCTATAAGGCGCGGCGCGATGCGATGCTGGCGGCGCTGGCCCGGCATATGCCCGACGGTGTGGAATGGACCCGGCCCGAGGGGGGCATGTTCATCTGGTTGATCCTGCCGAGAGGGATGGATGCGGGCGATCTGCTGGCCCGCGCGATCGAGGAAAAGAACCTCGCCTTCGTGCCGGGCCGGGCGTTTCATGCGGATGGAACGGGCGAGAACACGCTGCGGCTGGCGTTTTCCTGCGCGGATGGCGCGATGATCGAGGACGGGATGAACCGGCTCGGGGCTCTGTTGCGCGGCATCTGAGCCGGAGCGGGGGAAGCCGCTTCGAAGCGGCTTGGGAAAAGCGCATTTGAATGCGCTTCCAACGCGGTTTCGAAACCGCATGA
>NZ_MNBL01000067.1 GCF_001879695.1 Nioella sediminis | reverse complement strand
AAGCCGCTTCGAAGCGGCTTGGGAAAAGCGCATTTGAATGCGCTTCCAACGCGGTTTCGAAACCGCATGAGAAAGGCGTTTCGAAACGCCTTTCCCTCCGGTGCAAAGGCCTATTCCGCAGCACAGCTTCCGGGATTGTTCGGATGCGTCGTCCAGTTGGCATAGTCCTTCTCGACCACCTTGCCGGTGCGTTCATCCACGGTGCCGGGGGCGAGTTGTTCCATGGTGATGCAACCCTCGACCGGGCAGACATTCACGCACAGGTTGCAGGCCACGCATTCGCTGTCATCGACATCGAAGACCCGATCCTCGGACATGGTGATCGCCTGGTGGCTGGTGTCTTCGCAGGCCGCATAGCAGCGCCCGCATTTGATGCAGGCATCCTGGTCGATCCGGGCCTTGGTGATGTAGTTGAGGTTGAGGTGCTGCCAGTCGGAACAGTTTGGCACCGCACGGCCCACAAGCTCTGAGGTCGAGGTGAAGCCCTTCTCGTCCATGTACTGGCTGAGGCCCGAGATCATTTCCTGAACGATCTTGAACCCGTAGGTCATCGCCGCCGTGCAGACCTGCACATTGCCCGCACCAAGCGCCATGAACTCTGCCGCATCGCGCCAGGTGGTGACGCCGCCGATGCCAGAGATCGGCAGGCCTTGCAGGGATGGAGACCGGGAAATCTCCGCCACCATGTTGAGCGCAATCGGCTTCACCGCCGGGCCGCAATAGCCGCCATGGGCGCCCTTGCCGTCGATGGTGGGTTCGGGTGCAAAGAGATCCAGATCGACCGAGGTGATCGAATTGATCGTGTTGATCAGCGACACGGCGTCCGCGCCACCATCCTTCGCCGCCTGTGCGGGTTTGCGGATGTCGGTGATGTTGGGCGTGAGCTTCACGATCACCGGCAGGTCGGAATGCTTCTTGCACCATTCAGTGACCTGTCCGACATATTCCGGCACCTGCCCCACGGCGCTGCCCATGCCGCGCTCGCTCATCCCGTGGGGGCAGCCGAAGTTCAGTTCGACCCCGTCGCAGCCGGTTTCGATCACCCGGTCTAGGATCGCCTTCCAGCTGTCCTCGTTCACCGGCACCATCAGCGAGGCGATGAGCGCGCGGTCGGGATAATCCTTCTTCACGCGGGTCATTTCTTCGAGGTTCACCTCCAGCGGGCGGTCGGTGATCAGCTCGATATTGTTGAGGCCGAGCAGACGCCGATCCGCCCCCCAGATCGCGCCATAGCGGGGCCCGTTGACATTGACGACCGGCGGGCCTTCTTCGCCCAGGGTCTTCCAGACGACACCGCCCCACCCGGCCTCGAAGGCGCGGCGGACGTTGTATTCCTTGTCCGTGGGCGGGGCCGAGGCCAGCCAGAACGGGTTGGGGGATTTGATGCCGATGAAATTCGTCGTGAGATCAGCCATTTGGCGTCCTCCTTGGAGTCAGGCTAGGCGGGCGGCTAGTTGGGCCAGACCGCGTGGCAATGCAGGGTTTCGACCGGGGCCGCGTCATCGTGGCGGTAGATCAGCGTTCCGGCCTCTTCGCCCGGCCGCAGGGACAAACGGTAGCCGGACAGAATGATATCAGAGGGCGTGTTGGGTGCGGCAGGGTCCATGAACAGCGGGGTTTCACACGCCACCTCGCCCTCGTAGGTGAAGTCTTCGGTCAGCGGTGCACGAAAGCGGCAGAGGGTTTGCGGCGGCTCGAAGAGGCCTTCGGTGGTCAGCGTGAACACCTCCTGCCCCGATTCCGGATCGCAATAGGGACCCAACCCCGCCACGGGCGCAGCGCCGCCGCCGGTCGCCCCGGCGGCAGCGGGCCAGACGGCCAGGGAGAGGACCGCCGCCCGCATCATGCGCCCGTCAGGCTAGCATGGATGTCTTCCGCCGCGTCGCGCCCCTCGGCCACGGCAGTCACCGTCAGGTCCTCGCCGCCCGAGGCACAGTCGCCCCCGGCCCAGACCCCGTCCATGCTGGTTCGGCCCGGCCCGGTGACGGCGATCTTGCCGCCCTCGATGGTCAGCGTATCCGGTGCGCCCTCCAGCGTCTGGCCGATGGCTTTCAACACCTGGTCGGCGGGGATGGTGAAGGTCTCGCCCGTACCTGTCAGCCCGTCAGGGCCGGACACCGTATATTCCGCCTCCAGCGCCTGCGCCGCGCCGTTACCCGTGACGCGCACGGGTTTGGCGTTGAACACCAGCCGCACGCCCTTGGAGGCCGCCAGATCCTGTTCGAACCGGCTGGCGGGCATCTCTGCCCGGCTGCGGCGGTAGAGGATCGTCACGTTTTCCGCGCCCAGAAGCTTTGATTGCACGGCGGCGTCGACGGCGGTCATGCCACCGCCGATCACCACCACATTGCGCCCGACAGGGAGGGAGGAGAGATCCTCGGACTGGCGCAAATCGGAAATGAAATCAACGGCATCGGAAACACCGCCCTTGTCTTCTCCCTCGGCGCGCAGGGCGTTGACACCGCCTAGCCCCATGCCGAGGAACACCGCGTCATAGTCGGCTTTCAGGGCATCGAGGCTCAGATCCGTGCCAAGAGCCTTGCCGGTGTGCAGCGTGATGCCCCCGATCTGCATCAGCCAATCCACCTCCGCCCCGGCAAACCCGTTTACCGTCTTGTAGGCCGCGATGCCGTATTCGTTGAGCCCGCCGCCTTTTGGCCGCGCGTCGAAGAGATCGACGTCATGGCCCTTCATCGCCAAACGGTGCGCACAGGACAGGCCCGCGGGGCCAGCGCCCACGACCGCCACCTTCTTGCCGGTGGCTGCCGCGCGGGTGAAGGGGTGAACGCCTGCCTCCATCAGCTTGTCGGTGGCGTAGCGCTGCAACTGCCCGATGATGACCGGCTTGCCTTCAGCCACTTCGCGCACGCAGACCTCTTCGCAGAGCGTCTCGGTCGGGCAGACGCGGGCGCACATGCCGCCGAGGATGTTCTGGCTGAGGATGGTACGCGCCGCCGCTTCGGGCGTGCCGGTGGCGATCTGACGGATGAAGAGCGGAATGTCGATATCCGTCGGGCAAGCCGTCATGCAGGGCGCGTCATGGCAGAAATAGCAGCGATCCGCCGCCACCAATGCCTCGTGATCGTCCAGCGGGTCATGCAGGTCGCCGAAATTGGATGCGTAGTCTTCGGCCGATAGACGGCCGGACGCGAGTCCCGGGGTAAACGGGCTGTTCGTCATGGGTGCCTCCCTGATCGAATGGCTTGTTCTTTTGAGGAAACGCTGACACAGGTCCGATTTTTGATCAAGTGGTAAAAAATTGAATAGTGCGAAAATCTGGCCGGATTCGTCATTTTCCTGCGCAGAGGCTTCAATTCCAGGCATTCGAGACGCCGCTTTGCACAGAACCGGGTCGATTTCGCATCCGGTTTGGCTTTTCAGCCCCTTGGGGAACGCGTATATAGCCCGGAACATGATCATCCGCGCGAGGGACGTCCCTCGCCAGAACATCCGAGGGCAGAGATGGCGAACAAGACACATGACGGGGACGTGGCCTTCATCAAGGCGCTGGCGGAACTGCTGGCCGAGAATGAACTGACCGAGTTGGAGGTCATGCGCGAATATGGCGACAATGACAGCCTGAATGTCCGCGTCAGCAAGCAGAGCATCGTGGCCGCCCCCGCGCCTGTCGCCGTCTCGGCCCCCGCGCCCGCTGCCGCCCCTGCCGCTGCCGCCGCTCCAGCCGCTGCCCCCGCCGCCGCGCCCTCTGGCGACCCGGCACAAGACCCCGGCGCGGTCACCTCGCCCATGGTCGGCACCGCTTACCTTCAGGCCGAACCCGGCAGCCCCGCCTTTGTCAGCGTCGGTGACACGGTGGCCGAGGGCCAGACCCTGATGATCGTCGAGGCGATGAAGACGATGAACCAGATCCCATCCCCCCGTGCCGGCAAGGTCACGCGCATCCTGGTGGGTGACGGCGACCCGGTCGAGTTTGGCACGCCGCTGATGATCATCGCCTGATGGGGTCGCGCATGTTTTCCAAGATTCTCATTGCCAACCGCGGCGAGATTGCGCTCCGCGTGATCCGCGCCGCGCGCGAAATGGGCATCCAGACCGTGGCCGTGCATTCCACCGCCGACAGCGACGCGATGCATGTGCGCATGGCGGATGAGGCGATCTGCATCGGCCCGCCCTCGGGCGCGCAGAGCTATCTGAACGTCGCCTCGGTCATCTCCGCCTGTGAAATCACCGGGGCGGAAGCGATCCATCCCGGCTATGGCTTCCTGTCGGAAAACCAGAACTTCGTGCAGATCGTGGAAGATCATGGCATCAAGTTCATTGGTCCCTCTGCTGAGCATATCAGCATCATGGGTGACAAGATCACCGCCAAGGACACGATGAAGAAACTGGGCGTGCCTTGCGTGCCCGGGTCCGACGGTGGCGTGCCAGACCTCGAAACCGCCCGCAAGGTGGCCGAGGAGATCGGTTATCCCGTCATCATCAAGGCCACCGCCGGCGGCGGCGGGCGCGGCATGAAACTGGCGAAATCGGCGGCAGAGCTGGACAATGCCTTCCGCACGGCCCGATCCGAGGGCAAGGCCGCGTTCGGCAATGACGAGGTCTATATCGAGAAATATCTCGGCGCGCCCCGCCATATCGAGGTGCAGGTTTTCGGCGACGGCAAGGGCGGCGCGGTCCATCTGGGCGAACGCGACTGTTCGCTGCAACGCCGCCACCAGAAAGTGTTCGAAGAGGCCCCCGGCCCCGCCATCGACGCCGAAACCCGCGCGCGGATCGGCAAGACCTGTGCCGATGCCATCGCCGCCATCGGCTATGAGGGCGCGGGCACGATCGAGTTCCTCTATGAAAACGGTGAGTTCTACTTCATCGAGATGAACACCCGCCTGCAGGTGGAACACCCGGTGACCGAGGGCATTTTCGGCGTCGATCTGGTCCGCGAACAGATCCGCGTGGCCGAAGGCCTGCCCATGTCCTTTAGCCAGGAGGATCTGCAGGTCGAGGGCCATTCCATCGAGGTCAGGATCAATGCCGAACGGCTGCCGAACTTCACCCCCTGCCCCGGCAAGATTACCCAGTTCCACGCCCCCGGCGGGCTTGGCGTGCGGATGGATTCGGCGCTTTATACCGGCTATTCGATTCCGCCCTATTACGACAGCCTGATCGGCAAGCTCATCGTCCATGGCCGCGACCGGCCAGAGGCGCTATCACGCCTGAAACGGGCATTGGGCGAGCTGATCATCGACGGGATCGACACCACCATCCCGCTCTTCCACGCGCTGCTGGAGGAAGAGGCCGTCCTGACCGGGGATTACAACATCCACTGGCTGGAAAAATGGCTGGAAACCAACATGCAGGGGTGAGCTCTGGCCCGCACCTGAAAAGCCGCCCCGAAACGGGCGGCTTTTTCTATTCACAGACCGGCACCTCGTCACAGCCCTCCGCGAGGAACCGGGTGATGAAGGGCTCCATCGCCGCGTCATAGCTGATCGTGGCGACGGAGGAGCACATATAGGCGCGGTGCGGTTCCAGTTCCTCGGCGAAGGTGCTTTCCCAGCTCGGGTCCACGGTCAGCATCTGCTCGGCGGAATAGAGCAGGTGATCGACAAAGGCCGCATAGGACGCCCCATTGCGCGACCCTATCAGCGCGCAGGCATCCACCGGATCGGCAAGGGCGGGATGCGCCACCGCAAGGGCCAGATGCGCACGGTAGGCGTCGCGGGCGGATTGCGCGCGCTGAATCTCGTCTGCTGCATCGAGTTGCAGTTTGACCCCCACAAGCGCCGCCACCGCGACAAGGGCCGTCACCACCGCCGCGCCCGCCTCGATCTGGGCGGTGCTGTTCCGAAACCAGCCCATCATGCGGGCATCTGCTGCGTGGCGCAGTGAATGCCACCGCCAAGCTCTCCAAGCGGATCGACATTCAGCGTCACCACCTCGCGGCCCGGATAGTGGCGCGCCAGCGCCTCTCGCGCGATCTCGTCGGTTTCTTCGTCGCCGAACTCCGCTGCGATCACTGCGCCGTTGCAGACATAGTAATTGGCGTAGGAGGCCACGAAATCGAAGCTGTCGACGCGGCGATCCCAGGGCTCCGGTATCACCTCCACCTCTACCCCGCCCGCGATCAGCACGTCATGGGTGTCCAGCGCGGCCATGTGGAAGGGGTCGGCCTCATCGGGCTCATCGGGCAGGTTGATCAGCACCCGGTTCGGGCCGGTAAATCGGGCAAGGCTGTCGATGTGGTAGTCGGTGATGTCCTGCCCGCGCACGCCGGGCGTCCAGATCATGCGAGTGGCGCCATAGGCGACCATGAGACGCGCCTCGATCTCGTCGCGCGACAGGCCGGGATTGCGATTGTCGATGACCCAACTGCTTTCGTGACCGATGAGCAGCCCATGCCCGTCGTAATCAACGCCCCCAGCCTCGCCCACCAGACCCGACGGGACCACCGGCAGGCCAAGCCGCTCGGCCACGCGGGTGGCGATCTGGCTGTCATGGGTATCGACCTGCTTGTTGCCCCAGCCATTGAATTGCAGGTGGCTGACGACAAGCGACCCGTCAGGGCGATGTGCAAAGAGCGGCCCGGCATCGCGGCACCACAGATCCTCGGTCGGGATATCCCATAGCTCCACATCGTCCGAGACCATCCGCCCGATCCGCGCGTGATGCTCCTCTGCGGCCAGCATCGTGACCGGCTCGAACGCGGCAATCGTGTTGGCGATCTCGGCAATGGTGGCTTGCGTCATGCGCAGGAACTCCGCGTCGTCATAGACAGCGCGGCTGTTCGGCCATTGCATGAAGGTCCGCTGATGGGGCGCCTCTTCCGCCGGAACGTTCAGCAATGTCTCGTCCGCCATGATGCCCCCCGGCAGGCCCGTCAGAAGGGCGGCCCCGCCCGCGCGTTGCAAAAAATGCCGCCGTCTCATCCCACTCCAATCCCTCGTTCAGAAATCACAAGCACCAATAACGCCAAAGGCATGGCCGATTTGGAAACACAATGTCCGCAAGGCAATTCTGGCATTTTTACGGCGATCTGCGCTAGTCTGAACATCTGACCCGGCACCGGAATTCGACCTCGATGGCCCATGACCTTCTGACCCCGCAGCGCCCGGCGCTTACGCCCGATCTGCTGCTGCGCGCCTATTCGGCGGGGATCTTCCCGATGTCGGAATCGCGCGATGACCCGGACGTGTTCTGGGTTGATCCGCAGATGCGGGGGATCATTCCGCTGAACGGGTTTCGCATTTCCCGCTCGCTGGCGCGAACGATCCGGCGAGAACCCTATCAGATAAAGGTGGATAGCGACTTCACAGGCACGGTCGCGGGCTGCGCCGACCGGGCGGAAACCTGGATCAACCCGCGTATCTTCGATCTCTATGAACAACTGCACCTGGCGGGCTTTGCCCATTCGCTGGAGGTCTGGGACGGCCCGGACCTGGTGGGCGGCGTCTATGGCGTGGCCCTTGGCGCGGCCTTCTTTGGGGAAAGCATGTTTTCGCGCCGCAGGGACGCGTCCAAGATCGCTCTGGCCTATCTGGTCTACCGGCTGCGCTATGGCGGGTTTCAGCTGTTCGACACGCAATTCGTGACCGATCACCTGATCTCGCTCGGGGCGGTGGAAATCCCGCGCAGCGACTATCGCAAGCGGCTGGAACGCGCGCTGCACTGGGATGCGAATTTCAAGGCTCAGCCGTCCTGGGTCTCGCCCGAGGCCGTATTGCACCGCAGAACCCAGACATCATAGCGCGGGTGTTCCAGCGCCGACAGGGCGGGCGACGTGGCGATCATCCAGCCGTCAAACAGCCCCTGCCCCTCAAGGTCGGTGATCTGCACATGGGCATAAGCCTCTGAACCCGGCGCGCCTTCGGGATAGCGGCATTCCAGCAGGCGCACGGCGATCCGGCCGAACACCACGGTCTGACCGGTGGCCAGTTCGATATCCGTGGCGCGACCCACGGATTTATCCAGCCCGCGCAGCAGCGCGCCGGGGGCAGTCACCACCGGCGGGCCAGCATCCACATTCGGATTGGGCTCGATCGTCAGTTCAACGCCTTCCTGTGCAAAGGCCGTTGCGGGCAACAATAGGGCCAGGGCGAGGGCACGCAGGGTCATTCGTCGCCGCCACCCACGGCGCGCAGGATCAGCGTGGTCAGGCTGACCGCGCTCTGGGTCTCGTAAACCTCGTCACCGGGGGCGAGGTTGAAGGCTGACCCACCCGGCACCAACTCCAGGAAATTGCCGCCAAGCAGCCCCTCGGAGGCGATGACGGCCTGAGTGTCGTCTGGGATCTCGATGCCACCTGCCACGGTGAAATCCACATCGGCGCGGAAGGTCACGGGGTTCAGATCGAGCGCGGTGACGGACCCCACCCGCACACCGGCAAGGCGCACATCGGTGCCCACGCCGATCCCGTCGGCAGAGCGGAACGAGGCGCTGAGCGGATAGCTGTCGCCGCCGCTTTCAAAGCCGGTCACCTGCCCCGCATAGACGAAAAAACCGATGGCCGCGGCCAGAACGACCCCGCCAACCAGAACTTCTGTCGCATTCTCGGACATTGGATGCCTCCCGCCCCTCAGGCTTATTCGGGGCTCCAGGCCTCGTAGTCGCGGCGCTCGGCGGGTTGGGCCTGACGCAGAGAACCCGAGGGCGCATAAGCGGCCATGGTGCCGGTCAGGTTGGGCTGATGCGGTTTTTCCCAGGCCTTGTGGGTCAGCGGACGGTCTGCGGGCGACTCGTCATAGGTGTGGTGCAACCAGCCATGCCAGTCGGGGCTGACGCGGGACGCCTCGGCCTCGCCGTTGAACATGACCCACCGGCGCTTGCCGTCGCGGGTCTGGTAATAGGTGTTGCCCTGATCGTCCTCACCCACTTTCTGGCCATTGCGTTTGGTGTAGATCTGGGTGCCGATGGTCGACCCGTTCCACCAGGTTACCAGACGGTTGAGGAAAGAGAGCATGGCTGTGCCTCCGGCAAGATACGCGTTGTGGTTCTAATGCCGCATCTGCGGGGCAAGGTCCAGCGTGAAACCCTGCGGACGGGTGTCGCGGGCGGGGTTTGGCGTCGCGACACTGCGCGTAGGGTGGGCAGTTCTGCCCACCCCTCTGATCAAGCCGCGGCCTTTCCAGCCAGCCGCGCCCGGATCGCTGTCGGCACCTGTCGCGCCGACATCGCGCGGGGATAAGGCAACTCCTCCATCTCCGGCACCTCGCCATAGAGCGCGTCGAATTCGCTGTAATTGTCGAACACCCGACGGGAGACATTGTCGATAAACGTCTCCGCAGGTGCA
>NZ_MNBL01000066.1 GCF_001879695.1 Nioella sediminis | reverse complement strand
GCCATAGAGCGCGTCGAATTCGCTGTAATTGTCGAACACCCGACGGGAGACATTGTCGATAAACGTCTCCGCAGGTGCACCATTGGCGAGGATGATCTCGTGTTCTTCGGTTTCAATGTGATAGACCGTGTAGGTCTCGCCCATCTCGGACAGGGGAACGCGGGTGATCGTGGTGTCGTTCACCAAGGCCCCGGCGTGGCAGACGACTCCGTCGACCAGCATCCCGTGGTCAGCGGTCACCATCAGGTCTGTATGCGGCAGTCCGTTGCCAAGCGATCCAGTG
>NZ_MNBL01000065.1 GCF_001879695.1 Nioella sediminis | reverse complement strand
AGGGTGGGCAGTTCTGCCCACCCCTCTGATCAAGCCGCGGCCTTTCCAGCCAGCCGCGCCCGGATCGCTGTCGGCACCTGTCGCGCCGACATCGCGCGGGGATAAGGCAACTCCTCCATCTCCGGCACCTCGCCATAGAGCGCGTCGAATTCGCTGTAATTGTCGAACACCCGACGGGAGACATTGTCGATAAACGTCTCCGCAGGTGCACCATTGGCGAGGATGATCTCGTGTTCTTCGGTTTCAATGTGATAGACCGTGTAGGTCTCGCCCATCTCGGACAGGGGAACGCGGGTGATCGTGGTGTCGTTCACCAAGGCCCCGGCGTGGCAGACGACTCCGTCGACCAGCATCCCGTGGTCAGCGGTCACCATCAGGTCTGTATGCGGCAGTCCGTTGCCAAGCGATCCAGTGGCAAAGCGCACCGGCATCAGGCGTTCGGCAGGCCCAAACCGGGTGGAGACGGTCTGACGGCCGATCCATTTGACCGGGACAGCAGAGCCATCAGATGAGAGTACGCGATCTCCGATCTTGATGCTCTCAACTGCGCGTTCCCCGCCAGGACTGTTGATTAGTGTGCCCTCGACAAAACAAGTTGGGAAAGCAGCGGTACTGATATCACCGGGGGTTAGCGTTGCAGGTGGCGACACGGGGGCTTGGTCCATCATGACCACCCGGAACTGGAACGGATTGGTGTCGACATAGTCGAAGATCGGCCAGGATTGCCCGTCAATCATGACCTGCCCGACATATGTATACGTGACACCAGAAAGCTGAACGGAGTTTCCTACCGTGAACTCCATATCCGCCTGTAGATCGTTAAGCTCTGCTATGATGTTTTGCGCTGGAAGAAGGACTGATCCGTTCGAGCCTGCCGGGCTTCCGTAGTCGTAAGCAACGGTGTGGGTAATGTCGTAAGTAGCCATTCTGTGTCCTAATCCCTGTTTGACTAATTCATTGGTAAATACGCAATAATTGCTGCTTAACAAGCGCACAATAAGCCAAAGGAATAGTGACTAAGAAAAGCAAAAAGCGTGACCCACCAGAGTCAGTAGAGGGCGGTATTTCCTACCGAAGGTCAAGCAACTTTTGATGGTAATAGCTTCCTTTGCACCCAATCCGGCACCTGCCTAACGCTCATCGCACGGGGATAGGGCAGTTCCTCCATCTCCGGCACATCGCCATAAAGCGCCTCGAATTCGGCGAAGTTGTCGAACACCCTGCGGCTGACATTGTCGATGAAGGTTTCGGCGGGTGCGCCATTCGCGAGGATGATCTCATGTC
>NZ_MNBL01000064.1 GCF_001879695.1 Nioella sediminis | reverse complement strand
CCTCCATCTCCGGCACATCGCCATAAAGCGCCTCGAATTCGGCGAAGTTGTCGAACACCCTGCGGCTGACATTGTCGATGAAGGTTTCGGCGGGTGCGCCATTCGCGAGGATGATCTCATGTCCCTCGGTCTCGATGTGATAGACGGTGTAGGTCTCGCCCATCTCGGCCAAAGGCACCCGGTGGATGGTCACCCCGTTCACCAGAGCCCCCGCGTGGCAGATGACGTCCTCCACAAGCATGCCATGATCGGCAGTCACTGTCAGATCGGTGTGCGGCAGGCCCTGCCCGAGGGATCCGGCGGCAAAGCGCACCGGCATCAGCCGTTCGGCAGGTCCGAAGCAGGTCATGACCGTCTGGCGACCAATCCATTTGACCGGAACGGAGCGCCCTTCAACGGTCTGAACCCGGTCGCCGAGCCCGAGATCCTCGACCGCGCGCTGGCCGTCCGGCGTTGCGATCAATGTCCCTGCGCAAAAGCAAACGAGGTTGGTGTTCGAGGTGGTCAGGTCCGACAGGCTGGTGCCTTCCATCACCAGGGACCCGCCGCCAGCCCCTGCTGGCAGGGTGATCAGCAGTGATCCATCCCCTTGCTCAGCGGCGGCTGCAAGCAATTCGGAGAAGTCGCTGAAGAGAGATGACAGATCGACGATGTCCCCGTCACCGGCATTGAAATCCGTGATCCGGTCGGTTGCCCCACCGCCAAACCCACGGAAGAGGTCGGCGCCGGTCCCTCCCGACAACGTGTCGTCGCCATCGCCGCCATTGACCGTATCCGCCCCGTCCCGCCCAAAGATGCTGTCATTGCCGCCATTGCCCAGAAGCGTGTCGTTGTTCACACCGCCGAAGATGTCTTCGTGGAAGAACTGGCCATTGACGGTTGTCAGGGACGACCCGGCTGACTGCGCGGACATCAGCACCATGCGGGCAAAGTCATCGGCGGTCCGCGCATCTGCCCCGGACAGGGACTCGATCGCGGCGGCAAGCTCGGCGTAATGGGGCGACAGGCTGGAAGACTCTGCATAGGTGCCGGTCACCACCCCGCCGGGCGTGGTATGTTCGCCCCCCCGCACCACGACCCCGATCAGGTAGGAATGGGAGGAACCATCTCCATCCGGATCGAAGCTCAGGAAGGTGCCTCCGCCGCTCATGCCGCCAACGGGTTCGGCCCCCTCCACGGTGTAGAAGCCACCCATATCGCCACTGACGTTCTGCTCGGTATAGTCACCGGCGGCGAGGGTGCCGGTGGTCTGGTGCAGAACGCCCGCGGTGTTGTTGAGCGAGTTATCCTCCTCGGGATAACCGGTGATCACCACATTGCCGGACAGGTCGTTTGGATCGTTGGCGATCAGCATCGGCGCGGCGGGACCGTCGTAGAATGCCCCCGTGGAGACCAGAGGATCCCCAACCTGCAGGCTGATGTCGAACCCGGCGAGGATCGTTTCCGGCGTGCCGTTACCGTCAAGATCTTCCCGATAGGCCGTCCAGGGGGAGCCCCCTGACGGCAGGGTGAAATCATACTCCGTCGTTGCGTGGCTCTCGGCCGCGCCGGGCAGGCCTTGCTGCGGCGTTGCCGTGTGGGACCCGCCTGCTGAAGGGAAGTGATTGGCGCTGAAATAGATGCCGCCACCGATGTGAACTCCGGACCATTTGACCTGAACAGCGGTCAGATGCACCAGATCGGTGGTGCCTGTGTTGACAATCTCCAGCACCAATCGCCCCCGCGGTCAGAGTTAATAGAAAACCAATTCCAACAGCGGTATCACGCGCTTAAACGGCCGGTCAATCTGCATTGCCGAAGCAGATCGAGATTGCTCTCAGGCAACCTCTGGCTGCAATAGGCGCAGTAAGATGCCTTTTGGCACCTGCCGGACAGACATCGCACGGGGGTATGGCAGTTCTTCCATCTCGGGCACGTCGCCATAGAGCGCCTCGAACTCCGCATAATTGTCGAAGACCCGGCGGCTCACGTTGTCGATGAAGGTCTCGGCAGGCGCGCCGTTGGCGAGGATGATCTCATGCTCTTCCGTCTCGATGTGGTAGACGGTGTAAGTCTCTCCCATCTCCTCCAAAGGCACCCGCGTGATCGTCGTGCCATTCACCAGCGCCCCCGCGTGGCAGATGACGCCCTCGACCAGCATCCCGTGATCGGCGGTGACGGTCAGGTCGGTGTGCGGAAGGCTATCGCCCAGAGACCCGGCGGCAAAGCGCACCGGCATCAGACGTTCGGCGGGGCCGAAGCGGGTAAAAACCGTCTGGCGGCCGACCCATTTGACGGGCACCGTCCCGCCAGATGTTGTGAGGATTCGATCTCCGATCTCCAAGGCCTCCACCGCGCGGCGACCGAAAGGGGTGGAAATCTCTGTTCCCGCCAGAAAGCACAAAGCATAGGCACTGACCGAACTTCCGACCGACGAGAGCGCGCCATTATCTGACAGCACGCGGATAATGCCACCGCCATCAGGTTGAATGATCGGATCGCCATCGGACGTAATCCCAAGAACCTTGAAGGTGCCCCCGTCCCAGAACACATCATCCCCAACAGCAACGGTTCCGTCGTTTGGGTTGGTGTCCTGTTCGGAAATGTCAGCGGTATTTCCGAAGGGACCTAAAAGCGTCAAAGTTCCCCCGACTGATCCCGATGAAACAACATAGGAAAACGCAAAAGACTCAGCAGCCATCTCAAGCCCCACTCGTTACAAAAACAACTACAATACAATGTTACGCGTTAATTTGTTACCTGCCAAGAGACTGCTTTTCGTTAACAATCATTAACAAACTGGCGTCAGTTTTTGAATTATTCCCCTGAATCAGGGGTGATCGGAAAATTTCTAAAGATAAATGAAAACACCGTCTTCCCAAGAACTGCAGACCCGCATGAAAATGCACCCCGGACGGGAAGGGTAGACCGTCCGGGGCGCACTCCCTCCGGCCAACAAGACCGGGCGGGGGAGGATCGCTTGGATCAGGCGGCCAGCGCGGCGGCGGCAGCCGTGTAGTCGTAGCCGAGATCACGGGCCACAGCCTCATAGGTGACCTGGTGATTCCAGACGTTGAGCCCGTTCGCCAGGTGCGGGTCGCGCGACAGCGCCTCTTTCCAACCAAGATCGGCAATGCGCAGCGCGTGGGGCAGGGTCACGTTGTTCAGCGCATAGGTCGAGGTGCGCGCCACGCCGCCCGGCATGTTGGCCACGCAGTAATGCACGATCCCGTCCACGGTGTAGATCGGGTCCGCATGGGTGGTGGCCTTCGAGGTCTCGAAACAGCCGCCCTGGTCGATGGCCACATCCACCATCACCGCGCCGGGCTTCATGGTGGACAGCATCGCGCGGGTCACCAGCTTGGGCGCGGCAGCACCGGGCACCAGAACCGCACCGATGACCAGATCTGCCTCGGCCACGCATTCCGCGAGGTTGGCGAGGTTCGAAAACCGGGTCTTGGCCGAGGATTCAAAATGCATCGACAGGCGCTCCAGTACATCGGGGCTGCGGTCGAGAATGGTCACATCCGCGCCCAGACCCACGGCCATCTGCGCGGCGTTGAAGCCCACGACGCCGCCACCGATCACGGCCACTTTCGCGGGCACCACGCCCGGCACGCCGCCAAGCAGAACACCACGACCGCCATGGGATTTTTCCAGCGCCGTTGCACCCGCCTGGATCGACATCCGGCCAGCCACCTGGCTCATCGGCTTCAGCAGCGGCAGGCCGCCACCCGCACCGGTCACGGTTTCATAGGCAATACAGGTCGCGCCCGAGGCGACGAGGTCCTTGGTCTGCTCCGGATCGGGGGCGAGATGAAGGTAGGTGTAGAGAATCTGACCCTCGCGCAGCATGGCGCGCTCAACGGCCTGCGGCTCCTTGACCTTCACGATCATGTCGGCCTTGGCGAAGATTTCTTCGGCAGTGTCGATGATGGTGGCACCGGCAGCCACATAATCCTCATCCATCGCGCCGATGCCGGATCCGGCATTGGTCTCGATCAGGACGCTGTGGCCATGCGCCACCAACTCGCCCGCGCTTTCCGGCGTCAGACCGACCCGGTATTCGTGATTCTTGATTTCCTTGGGACACCCGACGATCATGACGACCTCCTCCATCGCGGCATTTCCTTTGCGCCAGAATACGCGCGGTTGAGTGCAATTTTCTTGATTTCTTCCCGCATTTTGACAATATCAGCGCAACAATCTTGCGCAAAGCTACCAAAAACCGGGAAAAAATGGACAGCATCGACACCCGCATCCTGCATGCGCTTCAACGCGATTCGAGCCGCCCGGTCGCCGATCTCGCCAATGAGCTCGGCCTCTCCGCCTCTGCCTGCCATCGGCGCATCAAGTCACTGGAGGCCTCTGGCATCATCGCGGGCTACTCTGCCCGGCTCAGCCGTCGCAAGATGGGATTCAATCTTCTGGTCTTTGTCGAAATCACCCTGCGCAGCCAGGAGCGGAGTGTGCTGGACGGGTTCGAGGCCGCTGTCCGCGCCGCGCCCGATATCCTCGAATGCCACCTGACCAGCGGGCAGGCCGACTACACCCTGCGCGTGGTCGCCCGCGACATGGACGACTACGACCGTATCCACCGTGATTGCCTGGCGGCGCTGCCGGATGTGTCCTCCATGCACACCACCTTCGCGCTGCGTCCCATCAAGTTCTGGCAAGGCTACCCGGTGCGTTGATATCTTGGGGCTTTGCCTCGGCCCCGGCCCCGGTTAGGGTCAGGCGGGTTTGGTTGACTGCGAGGGGGCAGGTATCATGCAGGTCGTGTTTCACATGGGGGCCCCGTGCACCGATGACGACAGGCTGATCCGGTCCCTCCTGAAGAACCGGGAGCCGCTGGCAAAACAGGGCATCGCGGTGCCCACCCCGGCGCTATATCGAGATGTCCTGAAGGACACGCTGCGCGCACTTGACGGTGCCCCCGCCCCGGCAGAGTTGCAGCGCAATATCCTGACCTCGGCCAAGATCCCCGAAGGCACGGAACGCATCATCTTTTCCGATCCGCGCATGGTCTCGATCAACCGGCTGGTGGTGATCGGCGCGCAGATCTGGCCGATGATCGACCGGGTCTCGCGCAGCTTGCGAAACCTCTTTCCCACGGCAGAGGTGGAATTCATGCTTGGGATGCGCGATCCCGCAACGCTGATCCCGGCCCTCTTCCGAGGCTCTCGCTTCCGCCAGTTCGAGGAGTTTACCGAGGATATGCAGCCGCACGCCCTCGCCTGGTCCGAAATGCTGGCGCGCATGCGCGTGGCGGTGCCCGACTGCCCGGTTTCAGCCTGGTGCAACGAGGACACGCCGCTGATCTGGGGCGAAGTGATGCGCGAGCTTGCGGGCTGCGACCCGCTGGCCCCGCTCGATGGCGTGGATGACCTGATCGAGGATCTGATGGACCCTGCCGGCTTCCGTCGGATGCAGCGCTACCTGTCTGAAAATCCGCCGGAAAACGAGATGCTGCGCCGCCGGGTGGTGGCTGCCTTCCTTGACAAATACGCGCTCGACGACGCGCTGGAGGAAGACCTGGACACCCCCGGATGGTCCGCCGAGATGCTCGACGACATGACCGCCTCCTACGAAGAAGACATGGACGCGGTCGCCCATATCCCCGGCGTCACCCTGATCACGCCCTGAGCCCTTCTTCTTGGCCAAAATACTCCCGCCGGAGGCATCCTGCCGCTGCAATCGGCGCAAGGGGCTGATCGGCTCTCGAAGCATGCCACCCATCCGTGGCAACGCGGCCCGAGGAGGGCGCCAGAGGCGCCTGACGAGGGGCGCCCCCGGGTCGACGCCAAAGGCGGCGACATCACCGCATGCCAAGCGCTTCCTTGTACATCTCCATCACCGCTTCTTCCTCGGCGATATCGTCGGGCTCGCGTTTGCGCAGCGCGATGACCTTGCGCATGACCTTGGTGTCATAGCCGCGCCCCTTGGCCTCGGCCATCACCTCTTTGATCTGGTCGGCGATGTCCTTCTTTTCCATTTCCAGCCGCTCCACCCGTTCGATGAACTGGCGCAGCTCATCTGCGGTCACACGGTAGCTGTCGGGGGGGGAATTCACGTCATCCATCGGGCCTGCCTCTCATTGCCGGATCTCACCAGAGCCCCGGTCTAGCCCCCCTGCCCGCCCCCCGCAAGACTTGCGAAGCGCGACGGGCTCGGCTAGGCGACTATCAGGGACGGAACGAAGGGATCTGCACATGGAATGGCTTGTTTGGCTCGGCGCGGCGCTCACGTCTGTGGGGCTCATAATCATCGCCTATTGCATCGCCTCGGCCGTCCGGGTGCGCCGGGCGGACCTGCCCGATGTGGAAACCCGCGCCCGGCTGCAGCGGATCGTGTTTCTCAATATGGGGGCTCTGCTGATCTCGGCGCTTGGCCTGATGTCGGTGGTGATGGGCGTATTCCTCGCCTGACGGCGGCGAGGTTTCCAAGCCGCTCAGTCCAGCCGCGCAGCGCCAAGGATCTGGCCCGGTCCCGCCATCTGCACGATCGCGGCAATGGGCAGGGCCGAGTCATCGACCAGCTGAAGCTCGTAAGGCTCGGCCCCCGACCAGTCTCCGACCCGCATCCATTCGGTGACGATATTGCTGTATTCCACGGTGCGGCCCGCATTCTCTCCGCGCCGGATCTCAACCATTTCACTGGGCATATAGCGCACGATCTGGACGATCATGCCGGGTTCCTCCAGCGCCATCGAGGCCACGGCGCGCAGCACGATGCCCCCCTCGACACGCGACAGGCTGACCTCCACCGGATAATCCACGACCCGGTATTGGGCGATCAGTTCCGCCACATCCATCGGCTCGTAGCCCACCACCCGTTCCACACCGCCCACGATCATCTGCGGCGTATAGACCATGCGCTGCCCGGCATGGCGGGCATAGGCGTGCTGGCGGCGGGTGAACTGACCGGAGGCAAAGGTATCGGCCCATCCGATATAATCCCAGTAATCCACATGAAGCGCCAATGCGATCACGTCCTCCCGCTCGGCCAGCTGCGTCAGCAACGCATCGGCGGGCGGGCAGGCCGAGCAGCCTTGCGAGGTGAACAGCTCCACCACGACCGGGCTGTCGGCACGGGCCGCGGGGGCAGTCAGCGAAAGCAGACCGAGGGCAAGTGAGGCGATGAGTTTCCGCATGATGGTCGTGAGTGTTCCCTTATGTCCCCTGATAGGTAGTGAACCCGGTCCGTGGACGCCAATCAAGCCTTTGCGAGTTCGCGTTACAGCCAACGCCGGGTTTGTTGAAGATAGCGTCGCGCCTCCAGCCCGAAGCTGTCGACCAGGGCTTCCTCCTCCGGGATGATGAACCGCAGGGTCAGGACCGACACGAATAGCCCCGGCAACAGGATCGGGCTCAGCACCCCCAGCCACAGCACATAGCCCGTCAGCATCGCCACCATGGCAAGGTAGATCGGATTGCGCGACCAGCGGTATGGCCCCTCCACGATCAGCGCCTTGGGCGTATGATGCGGCTCGATCGGGGTTTTCTTGCGCCAGAACCAGATGGCCGACCAGCCGATCAGAACCAGCCCGCCTGCGATCATGAGCAGTCCAAGCCCCCAGAACAGCGGGCCGAAGGCCACGACAAGCGGCAATTCCCGCGCCAAAAGCCACGCCGCCGCGCAAAAGCCCGCGAACCAGATCGGCGGCCAATCGGGGAAGCCCTTGAACATCTGAGCCCCTCTACTGCCCCTGCCCTGTCGGCCGATGCTCATGGCACCCGAAGCCGCTCATGTCAGACCACCGGCCAGCGAGAACCGCAGCGACAGGCAGGACAGACCGCCATCCAGCAACGCCGCCTGCGTCATCGGCAGCTCCGCCACGGTGTAGCCTGCCTTGTCCAACCGCTCCACGGTGCGCGGGTGACCGGCGCTGACGAAGACATGATCGTTGAAGCGGATCGCATTGGCCGCCGCATGCTCAAGCGGTGCCGTCTCGATCACCCGGTAGCCGTCGAAACAGCCGGTTGCCGCAAGCTTCGGCGTGGCCAGGATGGTTTCCGCATCCAGAAGACTGCTTTCGGTCTTGAAATGCAGGATATCGGCAGGGGTTTCCACGATCCGCAGGCGGTAGCCCAGATCCTCGACCAGCGGGCGCAGCGCCTCTACCCCTGCCAGATCGGTCCGCGCCGACAGGCCCACCATCACCTCCGTGTCGGAACACAGGATATCGCCCCCATCGACGAAGCCTGTGCCGGGCAGATCCCGCACCTCGGGAAACATCCCCTCCAACACGGGTTTCAGTGCCTGCGCCTCGCCAAGCCGGGTGGGCGCGCCGGGGCGCAGCACGATGGCGGTGCCCTTCAGACACAGGGCCGGGTCCTCGATGAAGCAGCTGTCGGGAAAGTCCTCCAGCGGTTCCAGCACCGTCACCATCGCGCCCGCATGGCGCAGGGCGTCCATATAGGCGGCGTGTTCGGCGTCGAAGAGGTCCGGGTCGGGCGCACCCATGTCAACGGCGCGCAAGCCTTGCGTGCAGGACCGCGCGGGACGGCGACACAAGGCATGGGTGAAGCGGAAGGAATGATCGGTCATGGCGGCCACTGTGCCGCCATTCCCGGTCTTGTGCCAGCCGAAAAGGCGGGGATTACGCTGCGCGTTGTCCGTCCAGCTTTAGCTTGAGCCGCT
>NZ_MNBL01000063.1 GCF_001879695.1 Nioella sediminis | reverse complement strand
TGGATCTTTCCTGGCACCTGCCTTGCGCTCATCGCACGCGGATAGGGCAGTTCCTCCATCTCGGGCACATCGCCATAGAGCGCCTCGAACTCTGCGAAGTTGTCGAAGACCCGACGCGAGACGTTGTCGATGAAGGTCTCAGCAGGGGCGCCATTAGCGAGGATGATCTCATGCGCCTCGGTTTCGATGTGGTAGACGGTGTAGCGCGCGCCCATCTCGGCCAGCGGCACACGGGTGATCGTGGTGCCATTCACCAAAGCCCCCGCGTGACAGATGACGCCATCCACCAACATTCCGTGATCGGCGGTGACGGTGAGGTCGGTGTGCGGAAGACCCTCGCCGAGAGAGCCAGCAGCAAACCGCACCGGCATCAGGCGTTCGGCAGGACCGAAGCGGGTGGAGACGGTTTGGCGACCAATCCATTTGACCGGGACGATCCCGCCTTCTGCGGTCGCAAGGTTTGTACCGATTTGCAGGTCTTCGACCATAACAGGCCCGTCGCTTGTCTCGATCAAGGTTTTGGCAGCAAAGCAGACCGGGGCCCCGGGGGTTGGGGCGTTCTGCAGCGTAAAGGTCTCGGCCCCATCCGTGCCTCCAACGGACACCGTTTGCCCATCGGCGGCAATGTCAGGATAAGTGAGATCCTCGATGACTGTGCCGCTGTCGTTTCTCAGGATGATCTGATCGCCTGAATTGTTCAAATTGGCCCAGTCCGTGTCTATCCCGCTACGAGTAATGAGCACGGTATTTGGCGGAAGTGGGCCGTAGATCGACAGAAAGTCAGACTCGGAAATGCGTTGTGAGTTGTAGACGATCCCATACTGCCCCGCCTGCAAGGTGAACCCGGCATCGAAGCTCGTTACGCTGCCACCCGCATCGGTAATTGTCCAACCATCCAGGCTGACTGCGGTCGTGCCATCATTTCGAAGTTCGACCCATTCAAGGACAACGTCAGAATAAGGAAGAAGAGGGCTGCTGTCATAGTGAATTTCAGTGATCTGAATATCGGTGTCGGCCATATTTTGTGTTCCTTAAACGGGTCAGACCTTGATAGCTATCCGATAGCGGGGTTTCTGGCGAGCCTTTTCGGCTCGACATGACCGGCCCTTCTAGGAAATGACCGAGACTTGCCCCTTAGAGGTAAGGCGCCGAGACGGGAAGGGGCTGCCCCCCCCCCCCCGAAAAGGCCGCAGGGCATGAACGGTCCGGCTGATCAGGCCGCCTCGACTGCCTTCAAGCGGTTGCGGATCAGCACAGGCACCTGCCGTGCGGACATTGCACGCGGATAGGGCAGTTCTTCCATTTCGGGCACATCGCCATAGAGTGCTTCGAACTCCGCATAATTGTCGAAGACCCGGCGTGACACGTTGTCGATAAAGGTCTCGGCAGGGGCACCGTTGGCGAGGATGATCTCGTGTTCCTCGGTCTCAACGTGGTAGACGGTGTAGCTCTCGCCCATCTCGGCCAGCGGCACACGGGTGATCGTGGTCCCGTTCACCAACGCGCCTGCGTGGCAGATGACCCCATCCACCAACATTCCGTGATCGGCGGTGACGATGAGGTCGGTGTGCGGCAGGTCATCGCCCAGAGATCCGGCGGCAAAGCGCACCGGCATCAGCCGTTCCGCAGGCCCAAAGCGGGTGGAGACGGTCTGGCGGCCGATCCATTTCACGGACACAAAGCGACCCTCTGCGGTCTGCAACTCGTCTCCGACAGTCAAGTTTTCAACCGCAATCTCCGCCTTCGAAGTGGCAATTTGGCTGCCCACCAAAAAGCAGACGGGAAATGCCGAAGAATCAAGCGCAGTAAGATCAATCGAAGCCGGAAAACTGAAATCAGAAAGGCTCATCCCTTGCGGAATGGGAATGAGCGAGAATGAGACCGTCGAAAACACAATCACCGGAAGCGTCATCGTCCCGCCCGCGGTCAGTGCAACCTCAACGTTGCCCGCATAGGAGCTCGGATAGGTAAACGAGGGTGGAACGAACGTCGAAAGCGTGTCGGTTGTCTCAAACGTTGTGTCACCTTCACCGTCGGTGATCGTGGCGGTGACCGTCGTGGCGGTGTTGAACAACGTCACCGTCCCGCTGTTTCCACTGTAATTCGCACCGGCGTCATATTGCAGCGTGCCCATGTTTTCCCCCAAAAAATGGCTATACAATGCCGATCATGTTGCCGTGTGAGCAACGATGTTGTCAATTCCGGCCCAGCCTTTGCTGCGGACTGAGTTTCGTCGCGCAAGATTCAGATCCGCCTATCATATCGAGCGCGGAAGAATTCCTCGGCACTATGACACTTGATCAGGCCACTTCTAACTGACCCAGCCTGTTCTTGATCGTGAATGGCACCTGCCGTGCGGACATTGCACGCGGATAGGGCAGTTCCTCCATCTCGGGCACATCGCCATAGAGTGCTGCGAACTCCGCATAATTGTCGAAGACCCGGCGGGACACGTTGTCGATAAAGGTCTCGGCAGGGGCGCCATTCGCAAGGATGATCTCGTGTTCCTCGGTCTCAACGTGGTAGACGGTGTAGCTGTCGCCCATCTCGGCCAGCGACACCTGCGTGATCGTCGTTCCATTCACCAGCGCGCCTGCGTGGCAAATGACGCCATCCACCAGCATCCCATGGTCGGCAGTGACGGTCAGCGGCTCATAAGGCAGGCCAGCCCCAAGCGATCCCGCCGCAAAGCGCACCGGCATCAGCCGTTCCGCCGGGCCGAAGCGGGTGGAAACGGTCTGGTAACCGATCCATTTGACCACAATGGCCCGGCCTTGAGCGTTCAACACGCGGTCGCCGATCGAAAGCTCTTCAACCAGGCGGTCCCCTTCCGGGGTGGCAATCAGGGTTCCCGCGCAGAAGCACAAGGTATTGGTATTGGTGAAGGTCAGATCGCCGACCGACGTATTTTCGAGGATCAGCGTCGCGCCTCCTCCGAGGTCGATATGCAGATCACCCGAAACATCGGTGGCCGCAGCGACAACATCCGAGATGTCGGCAAAGAAGCTGGACAGGTCGACCACGTCCTCGGCGCCGTTGAAATCCGTGATCCTGTCCGTGTCGCCCGTGCCGAAACCGGTGCCGGAAAACAGGTCCGCATCCGCGCCGCCCGTCAGCGTGTCATTGCCGTCGCCGCCATCGAGCGTGTCGGCACCTGCCCCGCCGGACAAGGAGTCATTGCCGTCATTGCCCGAGATTTCGTTGGCAAGCTCGTTGCCGGTGACATCGTCGGCCCCGGAACTGCCGATGTAGTTCTCAAGCCCGGTGCCGCGCGCGATGGAGAAGTTGCCAATCCGCCCGGACAGGTCCGAATAGGTCTCGTCATTCATGTTGACCCGCTGGTCCAGGCTGGACCCGCTCATATCGAGCGTATCTTCGCCGCCGGTGTCGTACATCGTGTACATCACATAGTTGCCAGCATAGATCGACGGGTCGAGAGCATCCTCCCCGGTTATCTGGCCGAAGAGATCGCCAAGATAGCCAGAAACGTTCGAATTGAACCCGTAGACCGTGTCGCCGACATTGTTTGTGACGCCCGTTCCGTACAGATCCTGAATGGCAAGGATATCCGCCATCATCAGCGTCGATGCGAGTGCAATGTCCGAACTGATCGTCGGATTTTCGTTCTGGCTGAAATACGACATGACCGTCGCTTGCCAGCTGTCGTTCAGGTATTCGTTATCTATGTTCCAGGCTGCGGAGCCATTGTAGTTGCCCGCATGCCCCAGCCCGAGAGCGTGGCCGATCTCGTGCATGTAGGTCTGGAAGGAATAGCTGTCGATCGTGGTGCCATAGGTCGCCAGCCAGTCGGTGGAGACATTCACGGTCGATTGGGTGATGAACCCGCCGCTATGGGTCGAGGAGTTATAGGCACCCGACGCGTTGTCATCCATGACGATTTCATGCGACGCATCCGCCACGCCCGTCGTGACCAGGTTGAAGTTCAGGCCCGACACGGCCGTCCATGCTTCGAACGCCCAGGATGCCAGCTGCTGACCTTCTGCGGTCAGTCCGCCAATATGCACATCCAGCGTATCGCCCACGGAAACGTTGAACTCGCGCGGGGTGGTTTCATTGGTCAGGCTGGTCCAGTAGCCGTCGGTCAGCTGATCGGCGATCTGGTCGTTCGTGAAGGTCGTTCTGTCGCCGGCCGCGGTGACCGATATCTGGTAATCGCCTGCCTCGGTATCATTCCATGATCCGGCCGAGATGTAGATCGTGCCGGTCGTTTCAGCGGTGAACCAGGCATGAGACGCCAGCCCCACCCCGCCATCATCATCAAAGCCAAGGTAATTGCCGCTTGAATCGTACAGGCGCATATAGGTGTCGCCGACGGCGCTGCCGCCCACGCCCGTCAGATTGATGTCATAGCTTTCCCCGGCAACCACGTTCAGTGCGACCCAATCCCGGTCGCCCACGGAATCCAAAGTGCCTGCGAATGTGTCGCCGACCGACATGGAATAGCTTGTCGAGATCGAGGCGACCGCGTCACCTGAATCCTCCAGCAGTGCGGCATCATCTACCGATATCGCTGCCAGATCCTCATAGTCACAGGTTTCCTTAAAGGGTTGAAATGTCGAGCATATCAGACACATGGCGCGTTTCTCCGGGAGAGATTAAATGATCGTGAAGCAGCGTTGCTTCCGGGAAAAAGAAGGGTCTCGCAGGCCGGTCCGTCAATCTGCATCGGGCCAGCCCGCGCTGTTCAGAAGGGTGCCGATAAACCTGTCATAGGGCGCGGCCCCAAGCGGCGCATCGACGACGGAAAACGTGTAGTCCGGGCTGGTCCCGCCAAGATCGCCGCGCCGCCACGAGAGCTGTGCGCGCAGGTCGTGCTTTCCTGCGGAAAGAAGCGTAAGCGTCATGCTGGCCGCCGCGTCCGCGCTGTTTTGGGCCGGATCCTCCGACAGCCTGACCTCCCACGGTGGATCCTGCTCTTGCAGCTGTCGTGTCAGTTCCGCACAAAGCGCGTCGATATGAGAAGACGGGGCCCCGGAAGCTGTCTCGCAGGTGAGGGACAGCACGTCACCCGATGCGGTCTGTGCCATGGCGGATCCTCCTCCAAGGGTTGCAGCGGCGATCACCGTGGCCGAACAGATCGCTGTCATGAAGGCCGCGTTCATGTTCTTCAAAGAAGCCCCTAAATCTCTGGCCCTCGTCATAAAAAACGCGGACGCGCATTCGCCAACTGAACTTGACCCTACGGCACAAGGGCTTTTGTGCCAACCGCGAAGCACAGGTTTTTTTCAACCTCGACATCGCGGAGCCGCACCGGGCCAACCGTAAGATACCGGACCCCGCTCCGGACCGCGATGCACAAACGGTTCGCTGCGCAATCCGTCGCCAGTGCGCGTTCCGCCAATCCGGCCTTGCCCGGTCGCCGATCTTGCCATGCAGCAACGCCGAAAGCCCGCGTCCACGGTCCGCAACCGGCACCCGCCACAGAGATGAAGGCCCGGCCTGCGCCTCAGGCCACGGCTTTTCCGTCCAGCCTCACCTTGATCGCAACAGGCACCTGCCGGGCACTCATCGCGCGGGGGTAAGGCAGTTCCTCCATCTCGGGCACGTCGCCGTAAAGCGCCTCGAACTCGGCGTAGTTGTCGAACACCCGGCGGGAGACATTGTCGATAAACGTCTCGGCGGGGGCGCCGTTAGCGAGGATGATTTCGTGATCCTCGGTTTCGATGTGGTAGACCGTGTAGGTCTCGCCTATCTCGGACAAAGGCACGCGGGTGATCGTGGTGTCGTTCACCAGTGCGCCCGCATGGCAGATGACGCCCTCGATCAGCACCCCGTGGTCAGCGGTGACGGTCAGGTCTGTATGCGGCAGGCCATCGCCAAGCGACCCGGCAGCAAAGCGCACAGGCATCAGCCGTTCTGCAGGTCGAAATGCGGCTACGACGGTTTGGCGACCAATCCATTTGACCGGCACGACGCTGCCATCATGGGTCACGATCCAATCACCGATCTGAAGGCTTTCGACGTACGCGGAGCCATCGGGCGTTGATATGCTCGTGCCGCCCAGAAAACACGTCGTGAAATCCGCCGTATTGAAAGTCGGGATTACAGTGCCAGCCGCCAGAGTTGCAACCGCCGGATCCGTCGTTGAATAGAGATCGTAGTAAGGCCCCTGCCGGCAGACGATATAGACCACCCCATCCTTCTCATAGGTCCCGTAAAACCCATCGGTTACCGAGCCATCGGTGAATGGCTGATTGACGTCTTCACCGGATGTAAAGACCGTGTCACCTGCGCCGTTTCCATCGTCTAACGTGTAGGGGCCGGGCAGTGGGATCGGTGTAAATGTGCCCACCAACTCGTGAAACGTTCCGTGAAAGTACAAGTTGCCGATCGAAGCCATAGGCGCCTGTTCCTCTGCCTGAATTGTGGAGACTGATTCAATTATTAACGAGCACGTCGTGTTATAGCTAACCGTACCACCGGAAGGTCAAGCAAGTGCAGGGTAGGCAGTTTGCCCACTATCCACACACTTAGCCCAAGAACAAAACCCCGGCGCGATGGCCGGGGTCTCGGGATGTTGAAAGGTAAGGCGGGCAGATTGCCAACCCTATGAGCGGACCTTACGACTTCGCGAGGTTGCGCAGAACGTAGTGCAGGACGCCGCCATGTTCGATGTATTCGATCTCGATGGCGGTATCTATCCGGCTCACGCCGCGTCGGAGGTTCCAAGCTTGTGCCGGATCGCCACCGGAACCTGCCGCGCGGACATCGCGCGCGGATAAGGCAGTTCCTCCATCTCAGGCACGTCGCCGTAGAGCGCTTCGAACTCGGCGAAGTTGTCGAAGACCCGGCGGGACACGTTGTCGATGAAGGTCTCCGCAGGGGCACCATTGGCGAAGATGATCTCATGTGCCTCGGTTTCCACATGATAGACGGTGTAGGTCTCGCCCATCTCGGCCAGCGGAACGCGCGTGATCGTGGTGCCATTCACCAAAGCGCCTGCGTGGCAGATGACGCCATCGACCAGCATCCCGTGGTCGGCGGTGACGGAGAGGTCGGTGTTTGGCAGGCCATCGCCCAAAGACCCGGCGGCAAAGCGCACCGGCATCAACCGTTCGGCGGGGCCGAAGCGGGTGGAGACGGTCTGACGACCGATCCATTTCACCGGA
>NZ_MNBL01000062.1 GCF_001879695.1 Nioella sediminis | reverse complement strand
TCGAATAACACGAACTCATGTAGCCATGTTATCGGATAACACGGCCTGAATACATGAACGAAATCAGTACTCTAAACCCACTTCCACGAATCCCAACCGCACGGATCACCCCCTCGCCCGCAGGCAAACCACCCGAACGTGTCAAAAGTCGATAACAGCCCGATCCAACCCATAACAAACGATAACACCAAAATACGTGTGAAAAACACGCTTACAGGGCGCGTGTCGTTCGGGGATTCGTGTGTGACGCCCGATCGGATGGCGGGTGATTCCCCGGACTCACCCCTTAACGGATCGCAGAATCACATTGGTCTGGGCGGAGGCCACCGCCGGGATGCGGAACAGGAACTGTTCGAGAAAGCGGTTATAGGCGTCGATATCGGCACAGGCGATGTGCAGGTGATAATCCGCCTGACCGGTCGTCGCATGGCAGGCGCGCACCTCGTCGCGGTGTTTCACGGCGCGGATGAAGGCGGTCAGCTGTTCCGGGTCGTGGCGGGTCAGTTGCACATGGACGATGGCCTTGAACCCGAGCCCGCGCTTCGCATCATTGATGCGCACCCCGTATCCTTCGATCACACCCGCCTCTTCCAATGCCCGCACCCGTCGCCAGCAGGACGAGGCAGACAGCCCCACCTTCTCGGCGAGATCGGCATTCGAGATGCGGCTGTCCTTTTGCAGGGCGTTGAGAATCTGTTCGTCAATCTCGTCCAGTTCTGACATAGTATTTCCAAAAACTGCTTTATTCTGGTTCACTGTTTCAGTGAATTGGCATTTTTTCAATTAGATTGATCAATCTCGCCACTCCATCCGGGATATCCTGCCACCAGAGGACAGGAGCTCAGAATGACCGCACAGCCCCCGCATTTCGACACCTATCATCTGGATGACCGCTATGCCCGAACCGAGGGCCGGGTTTTCCTGACCGGGACGCAGGCGCTGGTTCGGGTGATGCTGGATCAGGCGCGGCGCGACCGGGCGGCGGGGCTGAAGACCGCCGGGTTCGTCTCGGGCTATCGCGGATCGCCGCTTGGCGGGCTGGATCAGGAGATGTGGCGGCAGAAGGCGCGGCTTGCCGAAAACCGGATCGACTTCCTGCCCGCCGTCAACGAAGACCTCGGCGCGACGGCGGTCCTGGGTGCGCAACAGGCCTCGCTCGATCCGGGTTGCGAGGTCGAGGGCGTGTTTTCCATGTGGTACGGCAAGGGGCCGGGGGTGGACCGGTCGGGCGACGCGCTGAAGCATGGCAACGCCTATGGCTCCGCGCCCAAGGGCGGCGTGCTGGTGGTGGCGGGGGATGATCATGGGTGTGTGTCGTCCTCCATGCCGCACCAGTCGGATGTGGCGTTCATGGCCTGGTTCATGCCGACACTGAACCCCGCCAGCATCGGGGAATACCTCAGCTTCGGGGCCTATGGTCTTGCCCTGTCACGGTTTTCTGGCACTTGGGTCGGGTTCAAGGCAATCTCGGAAACGGTCGAGGCGGGCCAATCGGTTGAGATCCCGGCAGAGCGCGTATTCGTCCAGCCCGTTTTCACACCCCCGCCGGGTGGCCTGCATGTGCGCGCGTCCGACATGCCAAGCCCCGAGATTGAAACCCGGATCGGGGCCAAGCTGGACGCGGTCGAGGCCTTCGTGGAGGCTAACCCCATCGACCGGCGGATCTATGACATTCCCGATGCGCGCTACGGGATCGTGACCACCGGCAAGGGGCATCTCGATCTGATGGAGGCGCTGCGGCTGCTCGGGCTGGATGAGACCGCCTGCCGCCGGCTCGGCATCGACATATACAAGGTCGGCATGGTCTGGCCGCTGGCGCGCCGTGATGCGCTGGCCTTCGTGTCCGACAAGGAAGAGGTGCTGGTTGTCGAGGAAAAGCGCGGCATCATCGAAAGCCAGTTCAAGGAGTATTTCTATGACTGGCCCGGTCACAAACCGCAGCGCATGGTGGGCAAACACCGGGCGGCGGGCGATCCGCTGATCCCCTGGACGGGTGAGCTGAGCCCATTGTCGCTGGTGCCCGTTGTGGCCGAACGCCTTCATGCGTTCTTCCCGAATGAGAACCTGCCCGAGAAGGCCCGAGCGCTGACGGAGACTCCGGCCCCGGTTCTGAGCGTTCCGGGCGCAACGCGGACGCCCTATTTCTGTTCCGGGTGTCCCCACAACAGCTCCACCAAACTGCCCGCAGGCAGCGTCGCCAATTCCGGCATTGGCTGCCACGTCATGGCGGGCTGGATGGACCGCAATACGCTCGGCTATGCGCAGATGGGCGGCGAGGGGGTGCCGTGGTCGGTCGCCTCCCGCTTTACCGGCGGCGGTCACCGGTTCCAGAATCTGGGCGAGGGGACATGGTATCATTCCGGGTCTCTCGCCATCCGGCAGGCGGTCGCGGCGGGGGCGGATATCACTTACAAGATCCTCTATAATGACG
>NZ_MNBL01000061.1 GCF_001879695.1 Nioella sediminis | reverse complement strand
GTCAGCCCCGCCGCGGTGGCTCAGGCCTGCCGGGCCGAAGGGGTGGACCGGATCGCGGTGGTGTCGGACAATATCGGCAAATTCCGGCGCAGCGACTTCCCCGCGCATACCAGCTTTCACGACCGGGCGGATCTGATGCCCGTGCAGCGGGAATTGCGGCAGGTGAAGGGCGTCTCAGTTCTTCTATATGAACAGACCTGCGCGACCGAAAAGCGCCGCCGTCGCAAGCGGGGCAAGGCTGAGGACCCCAAGCGCTTTGCCTATATCAACCCGCTTGTCTGTGAGGGCTGTGGCGATTGTTCAGTTGAATCGAATTGCCTGTCGATCGAGCCGCGTGAGACCGTCTTCGGCCGCAAGCGCCAAGTGAACCTGTCCAGCTGCAACAAGGATTTTTCCTGTTTGAACGGGTTCTGCCCCAGCTTTGTAACGGTGGAAGGCGGTGCGCGGCGCAAACCCGCGCCGGTGGCGCTGGACCTTGAGGCGTTGAAAGCCGGGCTGCCGGTGCCGGACGCGCCCGACCTGTCCCGCCCCTTCGATCTGCTGGTCGCGGGCGTTGGCGGCACCGGCGTCGTGACCGTTGGGGCGCTGATCACCATGGCCGCCCATCTGGAAGGCAAGGGGGCCAGCGTGCTGGACTTCACCGGCTTCGCGCAGAAATTCGGCACGGTTCTGGGCTATGTGCGGATTGGGGAAAGCCCCGAATCCATAAACCAGATGCGCATTGAACGCGGATCGGCGGATGCGGTCATCGGCTGCGACGCGGTTGTGTGTTCGTCTCCCAAGGCATCCGTGCATTACCGGCAGGGCACGCGCGTGGTGCTGAACCTGGCCGAGATGCCAACCGGTGATCTGGTGCTGCACCGGGACGCGCAATTGAAGATAGCCGAACGCGAGGCGCTGATCCGGGCCACCGTGGGCGAGGAGGTGATGGCCTTCGACGCCAATCGGGCGGCGGAAAACCTGATGGGGGACAGTGTCTTCGCTAATATCATGCTGCTTGGCGCGGCCTATCAGCAAGGGCTGGTGCCGGTCAGCGAAGTTGCTTTGAAACAGGCCATCCTGCTCAACGGCGTGGCGGTCGACAGGAACGCAATGGCCTTCGATCTGGGTCGGGTGATGGCGGCGCGGCCTGAGGTGCTGGAACCGTATCTGGGTGGCACGACGCCGAAGGCCGAGACACTGGACGAGATGATTGCCACCCGCGCCGACTTTCTTACCGCCTATCAGAACGAAGCCTATGCCCGCCGCTTCACCGACCGGATCGCCGCCTTTCGCAAGGCTGTGCCGGAGGCCGGGGAGGAGGTCGTGGCAGCGGCTGCGAGATCGCTGTTCAAGCTGATGGCGATCAAGGATGAATACGAGGTCGCCCGGCTCTTTACCCAGACCGGTTTCGATCAGGAACTGGCCGAGCAGTTCGAGGGCGATTTCCGCGTTGTCCATCACCTTGCTCCGCCACTCCTGTCGTTTCGCCGGGATGATCGGGGGCGCCCCGTCAAGCGCGGGTTCGGTCCCTGGGTGCGGCCGGTGTTCAAAACTCTGGCCAAGCTGCGAGGGGTGCGCGGCACCTGGGCCGATCCCTTCCGCTTCAGTGCGGATCGGCGCCTGGACAGGGATTTGCTTACGTGGTTCGAACGCGTCCTGACGCATGTGGAAAGCCACCATGACCCCGAGACGGCGCTTGATCTGCTGTCCGCCCCGATGGAGATCCGCGGCTATGGCCCGGTGCGAGAGGACGCGGCCATAAAGGTGCGCGCCGGGATGCCCGAGGGCCTGCGCTGACTTGACTTCGCCGGCCTGCCTGACGCTCATGGGGGGCAGGAGAAGGGGCACGGAATGCAGGCGGATTATGCGATCATCGGCGGCGGGGTCGTCGGGTTGTCCGTGGCCTGGGGGTTGCAACGGCGCGGCTTGCGGGTGGTCGTACTGGACGGCAGCGACGGGGATTTCCGCGCCAGCCGGGGCAATTTCGGGCTGATCTGGGTGCAGGGCAAGGGCATGCATGCGCCGCGCTATGCGGAGTGGACGAGAAGCTCCGCGGCGCTGTGGGCCGCCTTCGCGGCAGAGTTGGGCGAGGGCACGGGGCGCGATCTCTGGCTCAGGCAGGATGGCGGCTACGAGGTATTCTTCGATGAAGCCGAAATGGCCCGGACCGCTGCCGCCTATGAGGGCCTGAAAGCGCGGCTTGGGGGCGACTACCCCTATGAGATTCTGAGGGGCAATGCGCTGCGCCGTGAAGAACCGGCGATCGGTCCCAAGGCCGTTGGCGCGATCCTGCATGGCGAGGATGGCCATACCAGCCCGCTGCTGCTGCTGCGCGCGCTGGCAGATGATTTCCGTCGCCTCGGCGGGCGGGTGCTGACCGGAAAGCAGGTGGTGGCGGTGGACCGGCCCGATGGGTTCCGCATGACCTGTGCGGATGGCGAAACGGTGGAGGCGGGCAAGGTCGTGCTGGCAGCGGGGCTTGGGGCCGCAACGCTTGGGCCGATGCTGGGGTTTCTGGCCCCCGTCCGGCCACAGCGGGGGCAGATCCTGATCACCGAGAAACTGCCGAAACTGCTCAACCGTCCCACGGTCGATCTGCGCCAGGTGGAGGAGGGCGGGATTCAGATCGGGGCCACGAACGAGGAGGTGGGCTTCGATGACCGCTCCTCTCAAGGGGCGATGGCGCGGCTGGCGGCGCGGGCGGTCGAGACGGTCCCGGCGCTGGCAAAGGCCCAGATTGTGCGGTCCTGGGCGGCACTTCGGGTCATGACGCCGGACGGGCTACCGATCTATCAGGAAAGTGCCGCAATGCCGGGCGCCTTTCTGGTCACCTGCCACAGCGGCATTACGCTCGCAGCGGCCCATGCGCTGCGCCTGCCGGACTGGTTGGAGGGCAAGAGTGGCGCGCCGGACCTTGCCGCGTTCTCCGAGGATCGCTTTTCACGCTAGCCCCGCTTGTCGCGCGTCTGGGGCATGGCTATGCAGGCAGAACGCGTCGGCCCGCCATGGTGGCGGTGCCAACACCCAACACCCATCATCAAGGACATTCCCCATGATCGAACGTTTCGAAACCGGCACCCGCATGAGCCAGTTCGTCAAGCATAACGGCACCGTCTATCTGGCCGGTCAGGTTGGCGAAGGTGCCACGGTGGCCGATCAGACCCGCGATTGCCTGGCTCAGGTGGAGCGGCTGCTGGCCGAGGCGGGGTCCGGCACCGACAAGATGCTGCAAGCCATCATCTGGCTGGCGGATATGGCCGATTTCGCCGAGATGAACGAGGTCTGGGACGCTTGGGTTCCCGCGGGTCACGCCCCGGTGCGCGCCTGTGGCGAGGCCAAGCTTGCGGCGCCGAAATACCTGGTGGAAGTCATCGTTGTCGCGGCCTGCTGAAGCGCTGCGCGACCTCCTGCCCTGATCGGGCTGGTACGCTCGACGGTCAAGAGCGCTCGGCCCTATACCGTCGGGCGAAAAGGCGCTTCGAAGCGCCTTGTGACGGGCCTTCGAAGGCCCGTTTCCACCGCCCTGCGGCCGATCGCATTCAAGACCTCAATAATCGCGCTCGAAGAACACGCCGATGCTGCTGTCGCCATCGGTTGCAAAGGCGCCGCGTGCCGTGATGTTCGGGGTGAGATCGAGGTTCAGGGAAACCTCGGCCTCGCCATTCGCGCCGATCTCTGCGTCGGTATAGAGATTGTCCGAGATATAGCGCCCGACGCGCAGGCTGGCATTGCCCTCGGAATCGGTCGACAGGTCCAGATCGTCCACGCCCAGGCTGTCACGCAGACCCCCGATGATCCCCTGTCCGCCCGCCACCCCGGACACCGCATCGACCAGTTGCAGCGCCTGTACCGGCGACAGGCTGGTCGCGCTGCGGCCAAAGAAGAGCCGGGCAAGGATTTCGTCCTGCGGCAGATCGGGGACGGAGCTGATGGTCAGTTCGGGGGCCGAGGCCGGACCCTCGATGGTGATCAGTGCCGTGATTTCACCGGTCTGGGTGCCTGCGACCACACGCAGGTAGGGGTCGAAACCGCCCTGGAGGCTGGCCGTCGCCTCGGAGATATCGAAGCGCTGGCCAAGGAAGGACAGTCGCCCGCGGATCAGCTCGAACTGGCCCGATGGCGCGACGGCGGCGCTGGTGCCGCCAAGGCGGATGCTGCCGCCAAGTTCGGCGTCCAGACCGGACCCGCGCAGGAAGATCCGTGCGGGGGCGTTGATGGTCAGGTCCAGCGACACCGGCGCGCTGCTGCCACCATTGCCCGATGCGATCAGCCCGGCCCGGTCGCGGGTGGCATATTGCGCGCCGGACGCGCCGATATGGGCGATCTCGGGGATCGGTTCGGAGGCGCCGAAGCTGAGATCGTCCAGCAGAACATTGGTCTCACCCAGGGTGATCTGGCCAGAAACATGGGGGCCCGCGGCCAAGGTGCCATCGACGGTGATCGTGGCGGTGTCGATCGTGGTCTGGAACAGGTCTTCTTCGGTCACCTGAACGGCGGACAGTGTCATCTCGACCCGTCCGGGAAGGCCGGGGGCCGTCAGGTCCAGCGCCCCGTCGAATGCCATCCGTCCACCCGGCTGAATGCCGCTGCTGCCCGACAGGTTCAACCGGCTGCCTGCGATGCTTGCTGTCAGGTCCAGCCCCTCCAGCACCATGCCGAGAGAGGGCAGGGACACCCGCGCGCGGCCGGTGGACAGGGTGCCAGCAAGAGAGGAGAGCGCCGGGGGTCCGTTGACCGTCAGGTCGAACCGCGCGGTGCCGCGCACGGAACGCGGGGTGATGAACGGATCGGCCAGCGCCAGCGGCAGGCTGCCCGACAGGGCAAGGTCCACCGCGCCACCGGGCAGGCCAATCCGGCCGGTCACGTCACTTGCCAGCCCGCCTTGCCCGCTGGCCTCGCCAGACAGGGTCCAGGGCATCGTGTCATTGGCGCGCGTCAGGGTCAGGCTGGCGTCCACGGGGCCGGATATGGCCGAGGTCAGCAGCCCCGCATTGGCCAGCCGTGCGGTTGCCGCAAGCGTGCTGGTGCCCGAGGACAGCCGACCCTCTGCACTGGCGGACAGGGCCGATCCGGTCAGCTCGAACCGGTCCAGATGCAGCCCCTCACCATCGCGGCGCAGGGCGGTTTCGATCCGGGTTGCCCCAGCGATCAGGGCAGGCGGTATCGCGTCGCCTGCGCGCAAATCCTGTGCGGTCAGATCGGCGGTTGCGTCGAATGCACCGGATAACAGGTCTGCCTCTGCCAGCAGCGTCATCTGCGCGGATCCTTCCAGATCCTGCCCTGCAAGCCCCGCGAAGGCAGACAGATCGGGCAGGGCCGCGCGCAGGTCCAACTCGGCCAGAAGGGCGTTGTCCCCGGTGCGGAACCGGGCCGCCCCGAGCAGCGTGGCTGTGTCGCCGGTCATGGCGATCCGGGTCAGGTCCAGCGGCTCCCCTCTCTGCCAGTCGGCGCGCAGGGACAGGCGCGCGGCGCGGCCCATGGCGGCTTGCAGGTCGGGGTCGGAATGGGACAGCCCCTCCAACGCGGCCAGCAGATCGGCGGTGACGGCAAAGTCCCCCGCATCTGGCGGGGTGATGCTGCCAGACAGGGTCAGTTCGGCGCGGTCAACGCCGATGTCACCGGCCCGCAGGTCGGAAATCGCGGCCTCGCCGGTCCAGCCGTTGCCATTCGCGCGGTCATAGCCGAGCGTCAGGTTTGCCTCGGTCAGGGTGACGGGCGGACCGGCGATCGGCAGGCGCACGGGGCTGCCGCTGGCATCCGAGATGAGACCCGCCACCCGAAATCGCAGGGGCGTGTTGTCGGCGGCGAGTGCGGCAGAGCCTTCCAGCGACAGCGAATGACTGGTCAGGGCAAAGCTTTCCAGCACGGTGCCGCCCGCAGCGGGCCGGGTCAGAACCGCCTCCAGCCCTGTGCGCGATCCGAAGAAGGCCTGATATTCGGGCAGCACCAGATGCACCAGATCACCGGTCAGCGCGGCGGTGATCTGCGCGGTTCCGTCCTCTGACCGGGCGGATACCAGCGTTCCGCTGACCCGTGGTTCACCGTCGGTGGCCAGGGTCAGGTCAATCGCCAGATCGTCCAGCGGCCCCGTCCCGGCAATGTCCATCGCGACCGAGGGGGCGTCGGGGATGCCCAGAAGCGTGACCGCGATGCCTCCGGGGTCTTCCACCAGCTCCAGCGACAGGTCCAGTTGCCGGGTCTGGTTCTGAAAGCCCGCCCGAAGGGCAAAGCGCCCCTCTGGTCCGTCCAGCCGGGCAAGTGTCAGCTCCGCCGCGCCGGTGCCTTCGGCAAGGCTGGCCGAGCCTGCAAGGGTCGCGGTGACGGGGAACCCAAGAAGCGATGCGCCAAGCTCGATCCTGTCAATGGCCAGCGCCCCGAGGGCAATGGACACCGGCAGGTCCGGCAGTTCGAATGGCGTTGCTTCCGGTGCGGCGGGGTCGGGCTCGCCCGTGGGCAGACGGTCCAGCACGATGCGCGCGGCGGCAAGGCGGTCCACTTCCAACGCGCCCCGCAGCAGGGCCGACCGGGTCCAGGTCAGCTCTGCGTCCTCGATCGTCAGCCAGACGCCGTCCGCATCCGAGATTGTCAGCAGATCCAGCGTTGCCGTGGAACTGAGCGCGCCCTGAAAGCCTTCGATCCGCACCTGACGGGCATTGCCATCGGACAGCGCGCCCTCGATCAGCTGCACAAGACGCCCGCGGTCATCCTCTTGCGCGTGAAGCGGCAGGGCGATCAGCAGCGCCAGCGATATGATCAGCGCCCGGATCAAAACGCCTGTCCGATGCCGATGTAGAAATACAGGTCTTCGCCCACACCATCGCCGCTCACGGGCGTCGCCAGATCCAGCCGGATCGGCCCCACCGGGGTGTCATAGCGCACGCCGATCCCGGCGCCGGAATGCCAACTGCCGCCCGCGTCCCAGTACGGGCCGGAGGAGACATAGCCGGTATCCGCGAACAGCACCGCGCCGAAATTGCCGAAAAGATCCTGCCTGAATTCCAGCGATGAGCCGAAGAAACTGCGCCCGCCGGTCAGCACGCCGCCCTGCATCGCGCCGAGCGACTGGTAACCTTGGCCGCGCACGGTATCGGCCCCGCCGGAAAAGAACAGCCAGTCGGGGGGAAGGGTGTTGATCGCACCGCCATCCAGTGTGCCCAGTTGCAGACGCGCGGCCAGACGGGTGCCGCCGGTCTGCCCGAACGCCCAATAGGCGCGCGCATCGGCCGCGAACCGCGCGCCGCCCGACCCTTCGGCCATGGCAAAGGGGGTCAGGGTTGCGTCGACATACCAGCCGCTGCGCGCGTCGAAAGCGTTGTCGCGGCTGTCCCATGTCAGGCCGACAGGCAGCGACAGCATGGTCACATCGCGGGCCGAAAACGCGTCAGTGATCTGCCCATAGCTGAGTTCCGCGAAAATCGACCCGCTGAGGGTATCGGAAAACCGGTGTTCCAGCCCGGCCTCCAGGTCGATTCTATCGAGGGTGAAAGTCACCTCGTCGAGATGCTCCAGCATCACGCCGAAGCTGAGCCTTGTGTCGGGGGTCAGCACTGCGGGAATGGAATAGACAGCGGAGGCAAGCGCGTCGAAGCCGCCGTTTTCGCCGCCAAGCCCGCTGATTTCTCCATCCAGCCGCAGCCGTTCGGCCCCGCCAAAAAGGTTGCGATGCAGCCAATAGGTGGAGAGCGTCACGCCCTCGGTCGAGGACAGTTCCGCGCCGAAGCCGAGCCTGCGCAGGGGGGCCTCGACCAGATCGGCCTCAATCGGCAGGCTGTTGTCGGGGGCGAGCGTCCCTTCGGTCAGCGCAACGGATGTAAAGGCACCGGTATCGCGCAACCGCCCGGCCACGCGGTCCAGCGTTTCGGGGTCGAACCGGGCGCCGGTCGGAAGGCCCGCGATGCGCGCGATGGCCTCGGGCCGCATCCGGTCTTGGCCTTGCGGGAAAAGCTGGCCGAAACTGGCAACGGGGCCGGGATCGAGGCTGATCTGTGCGTCCAGTTCCGCATGTGCGTGGCGCGCGGTGATCTGCTGGCTTGCGATGGCGGCGGTCGCATGCCCCTCGGCGCGCCAGCCGGTAATGCCTGCCTCGGCGGCTTGCCGCAGAACGCGGGTGCCTGCGGTTGCGCCGGGGGCGAACCCATCGGGCAGGTCTGTGCCGGGGGCCAGCGGCCCGATTTCGGCCCGGCCAAGGCGGAAGGGTGTGCCGGGGGTGACTGTGATCACCACGTCCTGAATGGGGGCAGGCGCGCGGAACGGCGAGATATCGGCTGCCTCGCGCCGGTCGAGACGGATGAAGATCTCGGGGCCGAAATAACCGCGCTCGTAAAGCGCCGCCAGCAGGCGGGAATAGTCGGATCGGGCGTTTGCAATCACATCCTGCGCGGGCAGCGCGGCAGGGTCTTCGATGGCCATCAGGCGGGAGGCGGCGGTCAGGTCCTCCTGCAATCCGCTGTCCGCGCCGATCACCTGAAGCGAAACATCCGCGCGGGCCGGACCGGTGGCGGTCAGGGCGGCAGCGGAGAGCAGGAGAATCGGCAGGCAGCGCATGACTGTTAACTTATAGGGCCGCCCGGCAAAGCTGAATGGAAACAACGCCGGTCTTGCGCCTGACGGGCAACATTTCGCCCGTGCCCATGAAAAAGGCCGCGCATCGCTTGATAACGACGCGCGGCCCATTCGTGTCAGCCGGTCAGATCAGGCCAGATCGTAGCGATCCGCGGTCATGACCTTGGTCCAGGCAGCAACGAAGTCGTTCACGAACTTCTCCTTGTTGTCGTCCTGTGCATAGACCTCTGCATAGGCACGCAGGATCGAGTTCGAGCCGAAGACAAGGTCCACACGGGTGGCGGTGAACCTGGTGTCGCCCGAGGCGCGGTCCTGGATGTCATAGGTGCCATTGCCCGACGGAACCCATTTGAAGCCCATATCGGTCAGGTTGACGAAGAAATCCGTGCTGAGTGCGCCGACATTGTCGGTGAAGACACCGTGGGCGGACCCGCCATGGTTGGTGCCCATGACCCGCATGCCACCGATCAGCGCCGTCATCTCATGGGCGCTGAGCCCCATCAGCTGCGCGCGGTCGAGCAGTAGCTCTTCCGGCGTCACGGCGTAGTCCTTCTTCACCCAGTTGCGGAAGCCATCGGCCAGCGGTTCCAGTACGTCGAAGGACGCGGCATCGGTCATTTCGTCCGTCGCATCGCCCCGACCCGGTGCGAAGGGCACCGAGACGTCAACGCCTGCGGCCTTGGCGGCCTGTTCCACGCCGACATTGCCGGCCAGAACGATCACATCCGCAACGCTTGCGCCATGCTTGGCGGCAATCGGTTCCAGCGCGGCCAGAACGCTTGCCAGACGGGCAGGCTCGTTGCCTTCCCAATACTTCTGCGGGGCGAGGCGGATGCGGGCACCGTTCGCACCGCCGCGATAGTCTGACTGGCGGAAGGTGCGGGCGCTGTCCCATGCGGTGGCGACCATGTCGGCCACGGAAAGCCCTGCTGCCGCGATGTCGGCCTTCACGGCATCCACGTCGTAACCGGTGTTGCCAGCGGGAACCGGGTCTTGCCAGATCAGTTCTTCCGCCGGGGCGTCGGGGCCGACATAGCGGGTGTTGGGGCCAAGATCCCGGTGGGTCAGCTTGAACCATGCCCGCGCAAAGCAATCGTCGAAATAGGCGGGGTCCGCCATGAATTTCTGGCAGATTGCGTTGTAGGCCGGGTCGACCTTCATCGCCATATCCGCGTCGGTCATGACCAGCATACCCTTGTTCGATGGGTCGGTCGGATCGGCGGGCAGATGCTCTTCCTTGACGTTGACCGGCTTCCACTGGTTGGCCCCGGCGGGCGATTTGGTCAGTTCCCAATCATAGCCGAACAGCAGTTCCAGATAGCCCATGTCCCACTTGGTGGGGTGGGTCGTCCATGCGCCTTCTACGCCCGAGGTCACCGCATTGGTGGCCTTGCCGCCCATGTTGGGGTTGATCCAGCCAAAGCCCTGGTTCTCGATCGGCGCGCCTTCGGGTTCGGCCCCCAGAGCGCCTGCATCGCCGTTGCCATGGGCCTTGCCGACGGTGTGGCCACCAACGGTCAGCGCCGCGGTTTCCTCGTCATTCATGGCCATCCGAGCGAAGGTTTCGCGCACCTGCGCGGCGGTCTTCATCGGGTCGGGCTGGCCGTTCACGCCTTCGGGGTTCACATAGATCAGGCCCATGTGCACGGCAGCCAGCGGGTTTTCCAGCGTCGAGGGGTCGTCGAGGTTTTCGTAGCGGTTCTCGCTCGGTGCCAGCCATTCCTTTTCCGCGCCCCAGTAGACGTCCTTCTCCGGGTGCCAGATGTCTTCGCGCCCATAGGCAAAACCAAAGGTTTTCAGGCCCATGTCTTCATAGGCCATGGTGCCTGCCAGCAGGATAAGGTCGGCCCAGGAGATCTTGTTGCCATATTTCTTCTTGACCGGCCACAGCAGGCGGCGGGCCTTGTCGAGGTTGCCGTTATCGGGCCAGCTGTTCAGGGGCGCGAAACGGATATTGCCGCAACCGCCGCCACCGCGCCCGTCGGCCAGTCGGTAGGAGCCAGCGGAGTGCCACGCCAGACGGATCATCAGGCCGCCATAATGGCCCCAGTCCGCCGGCCACCAGTCCTGGCTGTCGTGCAGCAGCGCTTTCACATCGGCTTTGACGGCGTCGAAATCCAGCTCCTTGACGGCGTCGCGATAGCTGAAGTCAGCCCCCATCGGGTTGGTCTTGCTGTCATGCTGGTGCAGAATGTCGAGGTTCAGCGTGCTTGGCCACCAATCGGTGACACCGGTTTCCACCTTGGTATTGGCACCGTGCATTACCGGGCATTTGCCCATGTCATTTCCGTCCATCTTTTCCTCCGATTCTGGAATCGCTCGTGTGTTCCGGGGCTGCGCGCCGTCCTGGAAAACGCCTGTAAAACAAGGCAGCCAGAGCTTTCCGGCGTCCTTGAGGGCAGGGCGTCCTCCTCCCGATGCGCATATTCTGGAATGGTTCTAACAAATGCAATCCATTTGTTTAAGTTGCATTTTCTGATTGTTGCAATAACCTTAAACTATGGATAACTTCACTCTCCGGCAACTTCGCTATTTCGAGGCGCTTGCGCAGCACGGTCATTTCGGGCGCGCGGCAGAGGCTTGCGCCATCTCTCAACCCGCCTTGTCCGTGCAGATAAGGGAACTGGAAGAAACGCTTGGCGCGGCGCTGTTCGAGCGCAACGCAAGGCAGGTGCGGCTCACTGGCTTTGGCGAGGATGTTGCGGCGAAGGTGCGGGACATCCTGCGCGGGGCGGACGAACTGGCGGATTTTGCTCGCCTGTCGCACGACCGGTTGACGGGGCGGCTGCGTATCGGGGTCATTCCGACCATAGCACCCTATCTGTTGCCCACCATCATCGGCGACCTGACGCGCCGTTACCCCGGTCTCGACATGCGCCTGCGCGAAACGCTGACCCCGCGCCTGATACAGGAACTTGCCGAGGGGCGGCTTGATACCGCCATCGTGGCGCTGCCTGTGTCCGAACCCTCCTTCACCGAGGTGCCGCTGTTTTCAGAAGATTTCGTTCTGGTCCGCCCAAGCGCCGATGCGGACAAGCCAGTTCCCAATGCGGAAACGCTGCGCGAGATGCGGCTTCTGCTGTTGGAAGAAGGACACTGTTTTCGCGATCAGGCGCTGTCCTTTTGCAACATGAACTCCTCGCTGCCGCGTGAATTGCTCGATGGCAGTTCCCTGTCCACGCTGGTGCAGATGGTGGGGGCAGGGATCGGCGTGACGCTGATCCCGGAAATGGCGGTGCCGGTGGAAACCCGTTCGGCATCGGTGTCGCTGGCCCGGTTCGACGCGCCGCGCCCGTCGCGGCGGATCGGCATGATCTGGCGCAACACAACGCCGCTGGCCGATCAGTTGCAGGAGGTGGCGGAGGTGGTGCGCCAATCGGCGGAAACCCTGGCCGGACAAACCGCTGGCGCAACAGCGCGCACCTAGACCCTGCCGGAGGAGCATTGCCGTGGGCCAGTGCTTCGTGCAAAACTCCGCCAACAGACAGCATTTCTTTCGGAGACCTTAACGTGAAGATTTCAAAGTTCATTCCGGTCGCGCCCGCCTTGCTCTTCCTGACCGCCTGTGCCGAGCCGGTGCCGGAAGACGATGGCCTGCCGGGACTGCCGGTTGAGGTGACGGAGGAACTGATCGCGATGGTGGAGCCGACGCAGAGCCTGTCTTCCGTCCGCATCCTGCCCGAGGATGGCTGCTACTGGTATCGCTATTCCGGCCCCGTTGAGACGACCTACCTGCCGCTGCGCACCACGGAAGGGCGCCGCATTTGCAGCGAGCAGGCGGCAGAGATCGCCGCCGCCGCAGAAGCCGAACGGCTGGCAGCAGAGGCCGCCGCCGCGGATGCAGAGGCGGCGGGTCTGGGAACCTGATGTCGGACAGGCTCAGCTTTCGGCGGTGACCCAGTCATCGGCGGGGTAGAGCGTCGCGGTCACGCCCACATCGACATTGTCGTAAAGCCCGATGATATGGGCCATCACCATGCGCACGCAGCCGGAACTGGCGCGACGGCCGATGGACCAGGGCTGCGGTGTGCCGTGAATGCGCAGATAGGTGTCGCGCTGCCCGACATAGAGATAAAGCGCCCGCGCGCCGAGCGGGTTTTCCGGCCCGCCGGGCATGCCATCGGCATATTGCTCATACACGCCCGGTTCCCGCGCGATCATGTTCGCGGTCGGCGTCCAAGACGGCCAGCGCGCCTTGCGGCCAACCGTGTAGGTGCCGGGCTCATAAAGATCGTTGCGGCCAATGGCGACGCCATACCGCATCGCGGTACCGTCATCCTGAATGTGGTAGAGATAGCGCGCCACAGCATCCACATGGATATCGCCCGGCGTCAGACCGGCATTCGCCTCGACCCGCGTGGGCAGAAATCGCGGTTCGATCCCCCAGGGGTTGCTGACTGCAGGATCGTAATTGGCGGGTGTGACCAGCGCATCCCATCCATCCCAATTGGCCGGCGTTGCCAGGGCCGGTCCGGCAATGGGGGCCGAAAACAGGGCGGCAGTCGTCATGATGAAATGGCGCCTGCTGAGCATGTCGCGTCTCCGATTCGAAATAGTCTGGGTCTCAGCCCGTTAATTTGGGTGTCATCGGTCCAATAGGCAAGCATTGCAAGAGCGTCGCAGCCTCACATCTGCGTGTGGCATGTCTTCGCCGATGTGCGGCTCAGGCTCAGCCGCGGACGCGCAGGTTTTGCGGATCATAGGGGCAGGGGGTGATGACCTCTGCCGCGATACGGTCGCCGATCAGGTCAAGATGCAGCTTTGTGCCGGGCGCGGCCAGTGCTGGCTCCACGAAAGCATAGGCGAGATTCATCCCGACCCGGTGGCCCCAATCGCCCGAGGTGACAGTGCCTGCCACCCGGTCACCCACCATGACCGAGGAACCGGGTGTTGCCGGGCGGTCGGTGGCATCAATCCGCACGGTGACCAGCCTGCGGCCCGGCCCCTTCGCAATGCGCGCCTCCAGCGCCGATTTTCCAATGAACTCGGTCTTATCCAACTTCACAAATCGCTCCAGCCCGGTTTCGAACGGGTCGAATTCGGTCAGCAGATCGGCCTTCCAATGCAGGTATCCCTTTTCCATCCGCATGGACTCAATGGCCCGCGCACCAAAGAGGTGCAGCCCATGCGCCTTGCCCGCCGCTCGCAGCGCCAGATAGGCCGCGTAGAGTTGGGTGTTGGGCACATGGATTTCATAGGCCAGTTCGCCTGAGAAGCTGACCGACATGACCGTGGCGGGGGCGATGCCGACAAAGCATTCCCGTACCGAAAGCCACGGGAAGGCATCCGCCGACCAGTCGCCTCGGGACTCGGCGGACAGCACGTCGCGCGCCTTGGGGCCTGCAAGGACCAGGATCGTCATGTCATTGGTGAGTGAGCGGATCTGCACGTCCTCGCCAGGTCGCAGATGGTGCGTCAGCCAGTCCATATCATGTTGTTCCGCCGCCGCCGCAGACCCGTACCAGATGCGATCCGGACCACGATAGGAAGCGGGCAGATTGGCGATGGTGGCCTCTGACTTGATCATGCCGTGATGGTTCAGCAGATAGCCAAGCCCCACCTTGCCGGGCTTGCGCGTCACCCGCCCGCAGATCATCCGGTCGAGGAAATCATGGGCATCGGCACCCGTGATCTCGTAGCGGTTGAAGCCGTTCACCTCCGCCAGCCCCACGCCCTCGCTGACCGCCTTCACGTCGCTGGCGACGATGTCGAAGGCCTCGTTGAAGCGATAGCCGAGCGTTTCGTGGAAATCGGGGGCGGGTTTCAGGAACTCCATCCGTTCCCAGCCATTCACCACGGTGAACTCCGCGCCTTCCGCTGCCAGAACCGGCGTCAGCGGCGTGGTCTTGGCGGGGCGGCCTGCCGGGCGGTGTTCATGGGGGAAATGGAAGCGGAATTCGTTCTGGTAATCCTCGATCGCTTTCAGCGCGCAAAGCTCCACATTGCCGTGCCCGGTGAAACGGCGCGGGTCCAGCACCCAAGTGTCATAGCAGGCCTCGCCATGGACGATCTGCTGCGCCAGCAGCCAGCCATGACCGCCGCCTTCCCCAAGACCGGCCCGCAAGCCTATGATGCAAAACGCGTTTCTCTTTCCGGGGATGGGCCCGACCAGCGGTGCGCCATCAATGGTATAGGTGATCGGGCCATTGACCACGGTCTTGATCCCCACCTCCATCAGCGCGGGCATCCGCTCGAACGCGCCTTCCAGAACGTCGGTGATGCGGTCCAGATCGTCGGGGCAGAGGTCCATGGTGAAATTGGGGTCGATCCCGTCCATGCCCCAGGTTTTACAGTCCTGCTCATAGAACCCGATCAGCAGACCGGTCTTTTCCTGCCGACAGTAATAGTCGCTGATCGGACAGCGCAGCAGGGGCATCCGGTGGCCCGCCTGAACGATGCCGGGGATTTCCTCGGTGATGAAATACTGATGCTCCATCGACATGACGGGGTGATGCACCCCCATCATCGCGCCCACCTCGTTCACCCGGTAGCCGCAGGCGTTGATCACAACATCGGTGTGAATCTCGCCTTTGGGCGTTTCCACGATCCAGGTGTCATCCTGTAGCTGCCGCAGACCAGTGACCGGGGTAAAGCGATGCACCTCGGCCCCGGCGTTGCGCGCGCGCCGGGCCAGCGCCTGACACAGTTGCGCCGGGTCGATGTCGCCATCCAGAGGATCCCAAAGCCCGCCAATCAAATTTTCAGTCGAAATCAGCGGGTGCCGCCGGGCGCATTCCTCTGCGTCGATCACCTCGAAATGCACACCCATCCCCCGCGCCATTGAGGCGAAATGGCGGTAGCCGTCCATCTGCGCCTCGGTGTTGGCCAGCCTTATGCCGCCGTCGCCGTGGTGGTAGTTGATCGGATAGTCAGGGTCTTCGGCCAGTTCCTTGTAAAGCGCGATGGAATGGCTCTTCAGCCCCACCATCGTCTGGTTCATCCCGAAATTCGTGACCTGCGCCGCCGAATGCCAGGTGGTGCCAGAGGTCAGCTCGTCCCGTTCCAGCAGCATGACGTCGGTCCAGCCCTCTTGAGTCAGGTGGTAGAGCGTGGAGCATCCGGCGATGCCACCGCCGATCACGACGGCCTTGGTGCGGGTTTTCATGGGGCTGTGTCCTTTGGCTTTTGCGGAACTGTCAGTGCAGATGCGCCATGCGGCAAGGGCCGTGTCGTGATTTCGAGAAAGTCGAAACAAATCTGAGAAATCCTCCAGCCCATGCGGTTTGAGTTGCCAGACCGTCCGCAACGAGGCTTTGCTCGTGTCAGGCGGGACAGGAGCGGATGACATGCAGCCAGCGGGCAGGCGATCAGGCGGGCGGCGCGACCGGTTGGCGGCGCGGGCAAGGGGCCCTGCGAACCCCTGTCCTCCGGGGCAGCGTGGCGGACAATATGCGCCGCTGACAGAGCAGGAGTTGCGGGCAATCCACGACACCGCCCTGCGCCTGCTGGCAGAGCTTGGCATGGGCGAGGTGCCCGACCGTCTGCGCTGCGATCTGCTGACGGCGGGCGCGGTCGAGGCTGCAAACGGCCGCGTTCTGATACCCCGTTCGCTGACGGAGGACGCCATTGCCCGCGCCGCCAAACGCTTTGTCCTGCACGGTCAGGACGAGGCGCGATCCATCGAAGTGGGGGGCGATGCCGTCCATTTCGGCACCGGCGGCGCGGCGGTGCAGACGCTGGATATGGACACCGGGCTCTATCGCCCCTCAACCCTGCAAGACCTGCGCGATTTCACCCGTTTGCAGGACGTCCTGCCCAATGTCAGCTGGTTCACCCGTTGCTGCGTGGCGACCGACATGCCCGACGAGTTCTCCCTCGACGTGAACACAGTGCATGCGCTGGTCTGCAATACCACGAAACCGGTCGCGACCTCTTTCACGCTGGCGCATCACGTGGCGCCGATCGTGCAGATGCTGGATGTGGTGGCAGGCGGAGAGGGCGCATTCAGCAAGCGACCTTTCGTCAAGGCGCATATCAGCCCGGTGATTTCGCCCATGCGGTTCGGCGAGGACGCGGTGGATGTGGTCTATGAATGCATCGCCCATAACATCCCCATGTCCTGCATCACCGCCGCGCAATCGGGGGCGACAGCCCCGGCGACGCTGGCGGGGTTCTTGGCGCAATCGCTGGCGGAAACACTGGCGAGCCTCGTTATGGTTCATGCGTTGAAACCCGGCCATCCGATGGTGTTTTCCAACTGGCCGCTGGTCATCGACCTGCGCACCGGGGCGTTTGCGGGCGGGGGCGGAGAGATTGCGGTCATGAACGCGGCCTCGGCGCAGTTGTCGAACTGGCTTGGCTTGCCGTCGGGCGTGGCGGCCTCGATGACCGATGCCAAGGCCATCGACGCGCAATATGGCATGGAAAAGGGGATAACCGCGCTGGCAGCGGGTTTGGCGGGGGGCAATCTGATCTATGAAAGCTCGGGCATGACGGCCTCGCTGCTTGGCGCAAGTTTCGAGGCGTTCGTGATCGACAATGAAATGCACGCCGCCATCTACCGGATGCTGCGCGGGGTGGAGGTCAGCGAGGACACGCTCGGCTTTGACACGATCTGCGACGTGGTGTTGGGCGAGGGGCATTTTCTGGGCGCCGACCAGACCCATGCGGCGATGGAACGGGACTATTTCTACCCAAAGCTTGCCGACCGGGACGCGCCGATGACCTGGGCGGACAAGGGCGCGCCGGATATGTGGGCGCGGGCCAGGGCCCGTGTTCGCACGATCCTGTCCGACCACGATCCGCAATACCTGTCGCCCGAACGCGACGCAGAGATCAGGGCGCTGTTTCCCGGCGTCATCCGCAACTGACCTATTGGTTCAGAATCCTGAACTCATCCGCCAGCCACGGATGCGCGGCCACCATCGGCGCGATAATCCGGTCTTGGAGCAAGGGGCGCAGCTTGCGATCCAGTGTCTCGAATAGGCTTTGGGGCAGATCCTCGGCCCGAAAGATCGACAGGCGCCGTGCAAAGCCCGGACCCGGCAGCGGCATGATGGCGATCCGGTCGTGATGGCGGTCGGAACTGGCCACGTTCAGGGCCGTCGTGACGGTCCAGGCCTCGCCCGCGGCGATCAGCGACAGGATGGCCGGGGTGCTTTCAAACTCCAGCCGCGAGGGCAGGTCGATCCTTTGCCGCCGCAACTGCGCCTCGATCCGGCGGCCCATGAGCTGTTTGCGCGAATAGCGCAGGAAGGGCAGATCGACCCGCGCCCCCAGATATTCCCCGGCCGAGTCCTTGCGCCCCTTGGGCACGACCAACACGTAAGGGTCGCGCAAGAGCGGGGCTTCGGTCAGGCGCATCACGCGGAATTCGGCGGCGGAGGCTATGCCAAGGTCGATTTCGTCGCTTTGCAGAAGTGTCAGGATGTCATGGCTGGGGCGTGACAGGAACGAGAAGGAACAGGCGGGCAGGGCGGCGGACAGGCTGGCGGCAAGCGCGGGGGTGACCTCGGTGTCCAGATCCTCGATCATCGCGATGCGCAGCGACCGGATCAGTGCGGCGGGGTCCTTGGACCAGACCTCGGAAATCCCCTTGCGCAGCAGCATCAGCGAGTCATCGACACGGGCCAGCAGGATGTCGCCCTCTTGCGTCAGTTTCATCGGGCGCTTGCCATGGTCGATCAGGGCAACGCCCACGGCGTCCTCAAGACAGGCCAGGTGGTGCGACACGGTGCTGATCGAGATTTCCAGCCGCCGCGCCGCCGCCTGAACAGAGCCGCTGCGAGCCACCGCCTGAAAGACCTCCAGCCATTTGAGGCTGAGCTTGCTACGTTCCATTCGCGGTCCCCGACATTCGAATATGTCGAAGCTAGAGAGGCATTGCGCATTCGGCAATGGCAGAGTTTCACCAGTGATCGGGGCCGTGCCCATATCCGTCTGGTCTCGGACGCCGACTGCGCGGGAAGGCGGGCACAATACAGTCGACGCGGTTGGGGACATGGGGGAGATCAAGGATATTCGCCTTGTGGAATCGCCGTTCTGCGGGCTGAAGTGGCCGGATCCAAAGTGCCTCAAAACAAGGACGAGAGAATGAGCGTTTTTGACGAAGACCTGTTCCTGAAAGGTCTGGAACAGCGCAAGGCCACGGTCGGCGCGGAGTATGTGGAAAAGAACCTCGCCGCCGCCGACGATTTCACCCGGCCCTTTCAGGAGGCGATGACCGCGTGGTGTTGGGGGTTCGGCTGGGGTGATGATGCGATCGACCCCAAGACGCGCAGCATGATGAACCTCGCCATGATCGGGGCCCTTGGCAAGATGCATGAATGGGAACTGCACTGCCGGGGCGCGCTGAATAATGGTGTCTCGAAAGAAGAGATCCGCGCCATCATCCACGTGGTCGCGATCTATTGCGGTGTGCCGCAGGCGCTGGAATGCTTCCGCGCTGCCCGAAAGGTTCTGGAGGAGGCGGGCGAGCTTTAGGCGCGGTATCGGGTGGAGTCTTCGGTCAGGCGGATCAGGTCGGTGACGATCCGATTGGCCGGGGTCGGGACGCCAAGACGGTCGCCGATGCGCAGCACAGCGCCGTTCAGCGCGTCGATCTCGGTGCGCCGCCCGGCCATGCGGTCCTGCAGCATTGACGGTTCATGATGCAGATGGTGGGCGAAGGCGTGCTCCATCATCGCGGTGACCCTGTCCAGCGAGGCATTGACGCCAGAGGCTTTCGCCACCGCAATCGCCTCTGCCGCCACCGACGCGGCCAGCCTGCGCCCCGCCTCTGACGCGCCGACCGATCCGGGCGTGCCGCCGGACAGGGCACAGATCGGGTTGAGCGCACAGTTGAACGTGGCCTTTTCCCAGATCGCCACGTCGATATCGGGTTCCAGCCGCGCGGTGATGCCGCCCCTGTCCATCAGCGCTGCAATCTTGTGCAAGATCAGCAGATCCTGCCCGCTGGCACTGTAAAGGTCGGTCGTGGCCGCGCCATGGGACGCCACCCGACCGGGGCCGAGATACTCGGCGGGTGTCATCGTCATGCCGACCAGAATGCGATCACGGGTCACATGCGCGGCGATCCGGTCCACATTGCCGACGCCGTTTTGCAGGCTGAGAACATGGGCATCGGCCAGCAGCGGCTTGATAGATGACAGCGCACTATCCGTGTGAAAGACCTTGGTGAACAGAAGTACAAGATCGACGGGGCCTCGAAAGGCCTCGGGCCGCATCGCGGGCAGGTGGTGGATGCTTTCCCCCTCATCCAGCGCCACATGCAACCCGCCCGCGTTGATGGCCGCGATATGGGCGTCGTTCACGTCGAGCAGCGTCACCTGCGCCCCGGCCCGCGCCAGCCGCGCACCATAGACGGACCCCATGGCGCCCGCCCCCAGAACCGCGATCCGCATCGTCATTCCTCCGCCGCGCCGAAGAGCGCCCGCACCTCGTCCGGCACCGGGCAGGAGGTGATCCCGCCCCCTTCTTTCCGGCGCACCAGAACCCGTTTTTCGAACCCTTCCACGGCCAGCACATCCCCCCGCATCAACCGGTGTTCCACGTCGAAACTGGACCGGCCAAAGCCGGTGATGGTGGTTTCGATCACCACTTCGTCGCCATAGCTGGACGGCACGTGGAAAGTCGCGCGTGTATCGACCATTGGAAAGCCAACCACCTGAAAGCGGCGGACAAGGTCCGGCTTGGGCAGCCCTGCGGCCTTGAAGTGATGCGCGGTCGAGGCGTCGAACCAGACGAAATAGCGCGGGTAGAAGACGATATCGGCCGGGTCGCAATCGCCCCATTCGATCTGCACGGTCCGGCGGCTGGTCAGCATCGGGTTGGTCCTTTCCTCGGGTCAGGCGCTGCGCAGGTTGGGGATGGTGGGCTGTGCCCCCAGGGTCTCGTCCAGCTTGGCATGGCTGTCATCGGCAAGTGCCGCCGCGATGGCGCGACGTAAGGTGGGGGCCGCGTCTGACATCTGACCGCTGGCAAGGGCCGGGCGCACAACGCCCGCCATGATCCGCGCATTGGCCGTTTTGCCCCGCATCAGCGTGTCGGAATAGCCTTTCAGAACGCGGGGCAGTTCGGCCAGGGCCTCTGCGAAGTCAGGCGCGTGGGGCAGGGCATTGTCCATCGCCTCTAGCCATTCCGCAATCGCCGCCTGTTCCTGCGCGAACCGATAGGACCGGCGGCGGATAAGGCGAAACCCGGCCATCAGGCGCAGCATCCAGTAGCCCGCGACCCCGTTGGACCGGACATGGATGCCGCGCCCCATGAAGGGCAGGCCCTTGCCTGCCTCCATCCGCGCCATGATGCGCGCGCCAAGGCGGGCGGGCAGGATATCGGCGATCTCCTCGGCGCGGGGTTTGAGGTATTCCGTCACCGTCATCACCTGTCCGGGCTGTATCTGCGCTTCGGACCGGATGCGGGCGAAACGCTCGGGCCTTGTTTTCAGATCGGCCACGCGGGCAATGTCCTCGTAGGCCATCCACAGCGCCAGACGGCGGCAGGCTTCCTTCACCGCATGGGCGGCGCTTGGGATGGACAGGTCCGCCGCTGCGATCAGCCTGTCGGCATGGGTGCGGAAGGTATGGCCATAGGCCGTGTCCTGATAGTCGGTGCAGCGCTCCACCCCGAGGCGGATCACCTCGGCGATATCTGCGGGAATGTCCGACGCAGCAGGCGCAGCCACAGGCGCAGGCGTGTCACGCAAGTCCTGCACCGCTAGCGCGGCGGCGTCGAACCCGGCGCGGCTGGCGGGTGCGGACCGGCCTTCCCCCAGAACCGCGCGAGAGCCCGCAATGTCCCAGGGCAACACACCGCTGCCCGCCAGCGCCCCGAACATGGTGGCGCTGACGAAAGTGGCACTGTCTTCGGCGATCTGGCCCAGATCCAGCAGGTAGGCGTCCCGCGCCAGCGCCTCGGCCGTGCGCCGCACGTTGTCCTCGCTATAGCGCCCGTCCCCCAACTGGATCTTCTCCGCCGTCGAATAGGTGCGTGCGGTCGAGGATATGAGCGTCGTCAGCTTGGGCGAGACGAAGCCCGCCGCCATCACCCGCGCCGTTTCCACCAGTTCGGACGACACCACGACATCGACCCGCCCCGGCATCGGCACGAGGCTGAGGACAGAGCCAACCGCATCCTTGCCCGCGATCTCGATATAGTAGCTGGTCGAACCGGTGCGCTGCGCCACGCCGGGCACCGAAGTGGCCTGCGCGACGAACCCGGCGTCCCGCGCGGCCTGCACGATCCAGTTCATCAGAACGCCGCCGCCTTCACCGCCAAGCGCCGCCAGCAGAATGCGAAGGGGGGGATTTTCCGCGCGTGTCATGCCACCGCCCCCAACGTGAATATCCGGCGCAACCGACTGCGCGTCCGGTCCCACCATGTCGGGTTGCTGATCACCTCGGCGCGCCAGAAGGACGGGCAGAGCGTCGCCGCATGGGCGACCTCGCCGCACAGGCCGCAGCCGACGCAGCCATTGGTGACATGGGCGACGGGATCGGTTTTCAGCGGGTCGGTCGCGGTCTTCACCGTCAGGGTCGGGCAGCCGGACAGGCGGATGCAGGAATGATCGCCGGTGCAGGTGTCTTCATCGACGCCAAAGCGGGTGCGCACGACGCGTTCCCCGGCGGCCAGAGCCTTGGCGCGGATCGGCTTCACGCGCCGTTGCCGTTCCAGCTGGCATTCGCCTTCGGCCACGATCACCTTCAACCCGCTGAACTTGGTCGAAAACGCCTCGCGCAGCGTGTCGCGCATTTGGGACACCTTGTAGGTATGCACCGTGCGCAGCCATTTGACGCCGACGCCCGTCAGCGCATCCTCGATCGTGGTCTCGCCATGGGTCGCGCTTTTCTCGGCCGCCGCCAGCTTCAGCGCCGGATCGGGCGAGGATATGACCTCCTGCGTGCCGGTGGCCGAGGTGTAGCCGTTCTTCATGATCACCAGCACCCCGTCGCCGCCGTTCAGAAGCCGAGAGGTGACGCCGGACAGCAGGCCGTTATGCCAGAACCCGCCATCGCCCATCACGGCGAGCGGGCGTTTTTGCTGGAAACTGGCGACCGAGGCGTTGGAGGCAAGGCTCATCCCATAGCCAAGAATGGAGTTGCCGAAGTTGAATGGCGCGAAGGTTGCGAAGGCGTGGCAGCCGATATCGGCAGAGTAGTGGACCGGCCCGATCTCCTGCTGGGTCAGCTTCAGCGCGGCAAAAAAGGGCCGTTCCGGGCAGCCGGTGCAAAAGCTTGGCGGGCGTGGGGGAACAGGTGCGGCCAGCAACCGCTGCGCCTCTGCCCGGAGCGCCTCGATCTCCTCGGCATAGGCGGTGTCGCCCAACTGGTTGCCGATGCCCGGCAGATGCTCTCTCAGGAAGGTGCCGACGCCTTTGGCCATGACCTCGGACGTGTATTCACCCGCCATTGGCAGGATGTCCTTTCCCGCCAGCACCACCGGCGATTTCGCGCGGCGCAGGATTGTTCCGATCTCGTTCTCGATATATTCCGGCTGGCCCTCTTCCAGCACCAGAACCGCGCGCTTGCCTTCTGTGAAGCCGATGATTTCCTCGGGGACCAGAGGATAGACGACGTTCAGCGCCATGATCGGCAGGTCACAGTTGCCTCCCGCATCGGCCAGCCCCAGTTCCGCCAGGGCCCGGATCAGCGCGTTATACAGCCCGCCCTGAACGATAATGCCCACATCGCCCTGCGCGCCGTCGAAGACCTCGTTCAGACGCTGCTCGCGAATGAATGCCCGTGCGGCGGCCATGCGTTCGCTGCTTTTTTTCCGCTCATGTCCGAAGGTCACGGGCGGATGCGCCAGTTGTTCATACTGGTGAGGCGCGGGTTCCGCCAGCACCCGCCGCCCCGAAATCGCGGGCGCGATATTGTCCTTGGCCTCGAACGATCCCTGAACGTGGCAGGCGCGGATACGCAGCTCCATCATCACCGGCGTGTTCGATGCCTCTGACAGCTCGAACGCCCGTTCCACGCATGTCACGATAGAGGGCAGGTTCGGGCGCGGGTCCATCAGCCACAGGGTCGATTTCATCGCATAGGCATGGGTGCGTTCCTGGATGACGCTGGAGCCTTCGCCGAAATCCTCGCCCACGATGATCAGCGCGCCGCCCATGACGCCGGGCGAGGCGAGGTTCGACAGCGCGTCCGCCGCCACATTGGTGCCGACGATGGATTTCCACGTCACCGCGCCGCGCACCGGATACATGATCGACGCCCCCAGCATTGCCGCGGCAGAGGCCTCGTTCGTACAGGGCTCCACATGGACGCCAAGTTTCGCCATGTCGGGTGCGGCTTGCACCATGACGTCGATCAGGTGCGAGACCGGTGCGCCCTGATAGCCGCCCACATAGGACACGCCCGATTGCAGCAGCGCCTTGGTGACGGCCAGAATGCCCTCGCCATGAAAGGTCTCACCCGCGCTGAGCTTCAGCTTTTCGATTTCCTTGGCGAATGAGACTTCCATCTGCGGCCCCTCCCTGTGTGTCCTGAACATCCGGTGCGAAAACCCTTTCGTCAAACGGATAGGCGCAATAATCTTCATTCATGAAATCAATAAAGCTACGCAATCTCGATCTGAACCTGCTGCGAATGCTGGTGGCACTGGATGACACGCGCTCGGTGTCGCTTGCGGGCGAGAGGCTGGGTCTCAGCCAGCCTGCCGCTTCCAATGCGTTGGCCCGATTGCGGCAGGCGCTGAACGATCCGCTGTTCCTGCGCACGCGGGATGGGATGGTGCCCACGGGCTATTGCGAAACCATCCTTCCCGACATTCGCGCCCATCTTGGGGGGCTCTTTTCCGCCCTCGAACAGGGCACGCGTTTCGATCCGGGCCGCAGCACGCGGGTCTTTCGACTGTCGCTGTCCGGTCTGGGTGAGGCGGTGTTTCTGCCCCGCCTTGCGGTGCGGGTGTTTCAGGCGGGGCCGGGGCTGCGATTGATCAACACGGCAACGCCCACTGCGGCGCTCGGGCAGACGCTGGAACTGGGGGAGGTGGACCTTGCCATCGGGATGCTGGGACTGTCGGGGCGCGGTATCCGCTCCGCCCGTCTCTTTGATGAGGACTATGTCGCGATCGCAGGCGCGGGGCTGAGCGACCCGCCCCAAGACCTTGCTGCCCTGTACCGGGCAAAGATCATGGTGCCCGCCCCGGCCACGACCTTTGGCGGGGCAGTGGACAGGGCGTTGGAGTCGAGGGGGCTGGCCGGGCAGGTGGTGCTGCGGCTTGGTCATTTCGGTGCCCTGCCGCAGCTCTTGGCGGATCTCGATCTGGTGGCCGTGGTGCCGCGGCAGTTGGCCGATCAACTGGTCGCGGCGGGGCAGGCGCGGCTGCTGCCGGTAAGGATTTCTGAAAGTGCCAGTCCGATCCGCATGATCTGGCACAGCCGATCCGACAGCGATCCCGCCTGCACCTGGCTGCGCGAACAGGTTCAGGACCTTTTCGCAGGTTGCTAGACTCGCTTGCGCCTTGCGCCTTGCGGCGGGGCCGGGGATATGATTGCGGCGACCACAACGAGGCGAGGAACGATGCAAGACGCTGTGACAGTTCAGGATTGGATCGGCCGCAGCGAAACGGCAACGGATGTGTTGCGCGCGCAACCGGCCCGTTTCATGCAGGCCACGCTGGACCGTGATCCCGGTCTGGTCGACGGGGACGCCCTGCCGCCGCTCTGGCATTGGCTCTATTTCCTCGACGCGCGCCGCGCCAGCGAGCTTGGCCGCGATGCCCATCCCCGCAAGGGCGGGTTCCTGCCCCCGGTCGATCTGCCGCGCCGCATGTGGGCCGGGGGCCGCGTTCGTTTCCATGCGCCCTTGATCCTCGGGCAGGAGGCCAGCAAACGCTCCACTATTCTCTCGGTCAGGGAAAAACAGGGCCGCAGCGGTAGGCTTTGTTTCGTCACGGTGGAACATGCGCTGTGTCAGAACGGGGAACCGGCCCTGACCGAGGAACATGACATCGTCTACCGGGAGGATCCCGCGCCGGACGCGCCCCAGCCGACGTCGGTCATGGCCCCGGTCGATGCCGAGATTTCTGAATGTGTGACACCGACCGAGGTCATGCTGTTCCGCTATTCGGCGCTGACCTTCAACGGCCACCGTATCCACTACGATGTGGATTACGCCCGCGAGGTGGAGGGATATGAGGGCCTCGTCTTTCACGGACCGCTGACCGCGACCCTGCTGATCGACCTTGCCTGTCGCCATCGCGGCCTGCCCCCAAAGACGCTGTCCTATCGCGGTGTCGCTCCGCTGGCGGGGCTGGCGCCGTTCCGCATCGAGGCGGCGACCGAGGGCGAGGTCAGCTCGGTCTGGGCGAAACGGCAAGACGGCTCGCTGGCCATGAGCGCGGAAGTGGCGTTCTGAGCCTGCCCCGGAGGCCCCGTGCAGGGGCATCCGGTGGCGATGGGTCAGGCATCCTGCCAGGCGGGTTGCCGTTTCTCGATGAAGGCGCCAATGCCTTCCTGCGCGTCCAGGGCCATCATGTTGTCGACCATCACCCGAGAGGCGTAGTCATAGGCCTCGGCCAGCGGCATCCCGCGTTGCGCATAGAAGGCACGCTTTCCGGTGGCGAGCGTCAGGCTGGATTTCGAGGCGATCTTCCTCGCCACGTCCATGGTGACGGCCTTTAGCTCGTCAGAGGCGACCACCTGATTGACCAGCCCGATCTCCATGGCGCGGTTTGCGGGCGTCATGTCTCCGGTCAGCAGCATCTCCATCGCGTGCTTGTCGGCGACATTGCGCGACAGGGCCACCATGGGCGTGGAACAGAACAGGCCGATATGCACACCGGGTGTGCTGAACCGGGCGCTGTCCGCCGCATAGGCCAGATCGCAGCTTGCGACCAGCTGACAGCCCGCTGCCGTGGCCGTTTCCGCCACCTCTGCGATCACCGGTTTGGGACAATTGACAATCGCCTGCATGACCCCGGAACACATGGCCATGACCTTGGAAAAATAGGCGCGCCCGTTGTCTTCGGCGTCCCGTCCCGCGGTCATTTCCTTCAGGTCGTGCCCCGCACAGAAGGCCGGCCCGTGAGCCGCCAGAACAATCACCCGAACCTGTGGATTGGCACCCGCCTCGGCGAAGGCGGTTCCCAGTTGGGTCAGCATCGCCTCGGACAGGGCATTGCGACGGCGGACGTCATTTAGGGTCAGTCGCAGGATGCCATCATGGTCAAGCACATGATCCAACATGTCGGTTGATTGCTCGGGTTGCTGCACGGGTTCAGTCCTTCGGAGACGTCAGAGAATGTTGATTTCCACGCTGTCGGCCAGCGAGTTGGCAATGAAGCAATAGCGATGCGCGCGGTGCTGCATCTGCTCCAGTTCGCTGTCCGACACAGAGAAACCGGTGTCGAAGCGCACCACCGGATGCAGGTCGATCCGTGTGACGGACATCTGTCCTTTCGGGTTCTTGCCCAGATGCGCCACCGCGTAGTCGTGGTAGCTGGCCACCGGCCAGTCGGCCTTGGCGCACAGCGCCAGGAAGGTCATCATGTGGCAACTGGACAGGGCCGAGGCGAGCGCCTGTTCGGGGTTGGTGTTGGCGGGATCTCCGCCCCAGTCGGGGGCGGAGTCGACGTCGACCTCGTAGCTGTTGTTGAACTGAACGCGATGCGCGTTCGAGTATTTTCCGGTTTGCAGTACCGGCTCGGCACGATGCCAGTGCAACTGGATCGAAAGATCGGACATGGATCAGGTCTCTTAGTAAGGGCGCTCAGGCAGCGGCAATGGACTTCTTCGGGTCGTAGAACGGGAACTCGACCATGGTGGCGCGGGTCGGGCCCGACTTGGTCACCACTTCGACGTCCGATCCCAGAACGGCGTGCTCTACCGACACCATCGCCAGCGCGATATTCTGCTTGAGGCGCGGCGAATAGACGGCCGAGGTCACCTTGCCGATGGTCTCGTCGCCCTGGTTGATCGGCCAGAAGGTGGTGTTCGGCCCCTGAAGCGGGTCGCAGTCGATCACCAATCCGATCTGCTTGCGGGTGATGCCCTGTTCCTTGATCCGCTTCAGCGCGGCTTTGCCGATGAACTCCGCCTCCATGTCGAGGTTGACCAGCCGGTCGAAGCCAAGCTCGAACGGGTTGGTGTGGATGTCGGCATCGGCGTGGTAGGACAGCATCCCACCCTCGATCCGGCGGATCGACGAGGTGTGGCCGGGCTTTAGACCGTGCTCCATGCCGGCGGCCATGATCCTTTCCCACAGCGCATCGCCCTGAGTGCCGTCACGCAGATAAAGCTCATATCCCAGTTCACTGGACCAGCCAGTGCGCGACACGATCAGCGGAATGCCATCGAGGTCGAGCTCGCGCAGCCAGTAGTATTTCAGGTCCATGATCTCTTCGCCGAAGAGCGCCTGCATGATCAGACCCGATTTCGGCCCCTGAAGTTGCAGCGGCGACACGTCGGGTTCGCAGATGTTAACGTCCATGCCCGAATGCACAGCCACACCTTGCGCCCACAGCAGGATGTCGCTGTCAGCCAGCGAGATCCAGAAGTGGTTTTCCGCCAGTCGCAGCAGGATCGGGTCATTCAGAATGCCGCCCTCGGCATTGGTGATCAGGATGTATTTGCACTGGCCCACGGCCATCTTGGACAGATCGCGCGGGGTCAGCATCTGAACGAAGCGCGCCGCATCCGGACCGGTGATCTCGACCTGACGTTCAACAGCCACGTCACACAGGATCGCGTCGTTCACCAGGTTCCAGAAATTCTGTTCCGGATCGCCGAAATCACGAGGGATATACATATGATTGTAAACGGAAAAACCCTGTGCACCCCACCGGACGGTGGCGTCGAAATAGGGGGATTTGCGGATCTGGGTACCAAACCCGAAGTCGTCTGCTTGTGTCATGTGTTCGCCCTCATAACTGCTGACCGTTTGGGTCAGGGCATCGTTGAAGCTGGCGATCTTTTAGGGCCGATTCCCGCGAAGATGCGGTCCGAAAACGCGGGGTATTCAGACCGTTCCGTCCGAAAAAATTTCCAAAACAGACCGTTCGGTCGGGATGCTACCTATTGGCCTGTGCAATCAGTTTGGCAAGGTTCGGGCGGCTGACCTTGACCTGCCGGGTGGCGATATAGGTCATGTATCGACTGATCTCGACTTCGGAGGAGAGCAGCACCTCCATCACCGCCTGGAATGCCGCCAGATTCGGGGTTGCGGTCTTGATCACGTAATCCATGCCGCCCCCGGTCGCGATGCATTCGGTGATCTCGTCCATCGAGTTGATTAGCGCTTCAAAGCGTTCGAAATCGGCCTTGCGGTGATTGGTCAGCGATATGGTCACCACGACCTGGGTGAAATCTACGATCCGCTCCAGCGCGATGTCCGCGTGATAGCCCCTGATATATCCAGCCGCCTTCAGCCGGTCGAGACGGGCCCAACACGGGGTAGGGGACAGGTGCACAAGCTCGGCAAGACGGGTCTTGCTCAGTTGTCCATGCTGCTGAACTGCGCTGAGAATACGGATATCCGTGATGTCGAGTCCGGTCTTTTTCATGGTGAGCTCTTGCGGCGTTTCTGATTCGCGCACCAAGCAGAAATTTCAAGCGTGCGCACCGCAGGATAGGCGATGAAGCCGTCTCGATCTCGGGGGATTCCGACCCCTGCCGCTATCGCTGCGTCACTTCGGGCGCAGGCGGGGGCGGATCACTCGCCAGAGCCGGTCTTCTGGAACTCGCCGCTTTCCAGGACCGGCGAGGCATCAATGTCTTCGGCGTCCAGCATCGACGCGACACGCTCCAGCGCCGCGATCAGGGCGGCCTGTTCCCAATCTTCCATGGCCGAGAACTTGCGCACGAAACGCTGTTGCAGCGGGTCGGGGGCGTCGGCAAGGGCGCGAATGCCTTTCTCGGTAATCACGATATTGGTTTGCCGCCGGTCGGTCTGGGACCGCTCCCGAACCACCATTTCCTGTCGTACGAGCTTGTCTACCAGTGACGTCACCGTGGCCTGCGAAATCCGCATCTGCTGTGAAATCGCCGTCGCGGTGCACTGACCTTTCTCCGACACGATCTGCAATACCCGCAACTGCGCCGCGGTCAGGCCGACGGATTGCGCGAGGTTGCGGCTGAACTGGTTCGTGGCCAGCAAAATGCGGCGCAGGGCGATTAGACTGGTATCGACGCGATCCATGCCCGGATGCTGGCACAGGCGATGTCATGAATCAATGTGCTGGGAGAGGGGGTAAGCTTTGATTTGCAAAGTATTAACAGCCGGACAGTCATAAAATATAGGCCGCTTCATGCTGACTTCTGGCCAATATGTCGCGATTTTTCCGCTGAGCTTGAAAACGCGGCCCAGACTTGATACTTAGCCAATCAAAGCAATCATGAGGTAAAAAGCAAATGCGACATGCGCTCGAGTTTTTTCGCAAGAACACACCCACGCTGCGGGAGCCCGCCGCCGAGGATGGTGCGGAGATCTGGGAACTGGTGCGCGCCTGCAAGCCGCTGGACGAGAACTCCATGTATTGCAACCTGATCCAGTGCGATCATTTCCGCGATACCTGCGTCGTGGCCGAGCTTGACGGCAAGGTTGTCGGCTGGGTGTCGGCCTATGTGCTGCCCTATGACCCGGAAACCCTGTTCGTCTGGCAGGTGGCCGTGTCCGAGACGGCGCGTGGCACCGGCTTGGGCACACTTATGCTGTCGAGCCTGCTGGAACGTCCGGCCTGTGCCGATGTCCAGCGCCTTCAAACCACGATCACGGCCGATAACGAGCCGTCCTGGGCGCTGTTCCGCAAGTTCGCCGGGCATCGCGACTCCAAGCTCGACGTGCAGGCGCATTACACGCAGGCGCTGCATTTCCGGGACCGCCACAGCACCGAGCACATGGTCACAATCGACCTGCAGGAGCGGTTGCGCAACGCGGCCTGAGCTTCGCGTCGCGACCGCCTGCACCTTCCCCATAGAAATCCAAAAGGACCCACTATGCCGACTGCCAAGTCAGCCGAAATCTCTGTATTCAAACGCCGCGAGTCCGAGGCGCGCAGCTATTGCCGCAGCTTCGACAAGCTGTTCACCAGTGCCGCGGGATCGGAACTCACCGATTCCAGGGGGCGCAGCTATATCGACTTTCTGGCCGGGTGCTCGTCGCTGAACTACGGCCACAATGACCCTGACATGAAACAGGCCCTGATCGACCATATCGCGTCGGACGGTCTGGCGCATGGGCTCGACCTGCATACCGATACCAAGGCCGCGTTTCTGGAGGCCTTCGACACCCATATCCTCAATCCGCGCGGCATGGATCACAAGGTGATGTTCACCGGTCCGACCGGGGCCAACGCGGTCGAGGCGGCGATGAAACTGGCGCGCAAGGTGACCGGGCGCACCAATATCATTGCCTTCACCAACGGCTTTCATGGCGTGACACTCGGGGCGCTCGCAGCGACCGGCAATGGCTATCACCGCGGAGGTGCGGGCATGACGCTGCACGGCGTCACGCGCATGCCCTATGACGGCTATTTCGGCGCGGCGACGGATTCCGCCGAATTTCTGGAGGCGATGCTGACCGACAGTTCCAGCGGCATCGACGCGCCTGCGGCGATCCTTCTGGAAACGGTGCAGGGCGAGGGCGGCCTGAACGCGGCCAGCCCCGAATGGCTGCGACGCGTGGCGGATCTTGCCCGCGACCATGGTGCGTTGCTGATCGTTGACGACATCCAGGCCGGCTGCGGCCGGACCGGCACCTTCTTCTCCTTCGAGGAGATGGACGTCATGCCGGATATCGTGACGATGGCAAAATCCGTGTCGGGCTTTGGGCTGCCAATGTCACTGGTTCTGGTGCGTCCCGAATACGACGTGTTCGGCCCGGCCGAACATAACGGCACCTTCCGCGGCAACACCCATGCCTTCGTGACCGCCCGCGTCTCGATCGAGAAGTTCTGGAGCGATCCGGGCTTCGCGAAAGACATCTCGCACAAGGCCCGCCTGCTGACCGACGCGCTGCAAGGCGTGGCCGATCTTGTGCCCGGTGCGACGCTGAAAGGCCGTGGCATGATGCAGGGTGTGGATGTGGGGTCTGGCGACCTCGCCGCCGATATCTGTGCGCGCGCCTTCCAGAAGGGCCTGATTATCGAAACCTCGGGCAACGAGGATCAGGTGGTCAAGGTTCTTGCCCCGCTGACCACGCCCGAGACGCTGTTCCGCAAGGGGTTGAACATCCTTCTCGACGCGGCGCGCGATGCGACGCTCGGCACCAAGATAGCGGCGGAGTAAGACATGATTGTCAGGGATTTCAACAAGATCATCGAAGAAGAGCGCGACCGCGTCGTTTCGGATGCCGAATGGTCCTCGGTGCGTATGCTGCTGGCGGGTGACGGGATGGGCTTTTCCTTCCATATCACCTTTCTCAATGCCGGTTCCGAGCATGTGTTCGAGTACAAGAACCATTTCGAAAGCGTCTATTGCATGCAAGGCAAGGGCTCGATCACCGATCTCGCCACCGGCGAAACGCACGAGATCAGGCCCGGCGTCATGTACGCGCTGAACGAACATGACCGTCACGTGCTGCGTGCCGAGGAAGAACTGGCGATGGCCTGCGTGTTCAATCCGCCGGTGACCGGCAAGGAAGTGCACCGCGAGGACGGCTCCTACGCTGCTGCGGAAGAATTGGCTGACTGACCCATGACCCATACTGTCGAGAAAATCGGCGGCACGTCCATGTCGAGACTGGACGCGCTGCGCGATACCCTGTTCATCGGTGACCGGAGCGGTGCCGACCTCTATGGCCGCATGTTCGTGGTCTCGGCCTTCGGGGGCGTGACCGACCTGTTGCTGGAGCACAAGAAATCCGGCGATCCCGGCGTCTATGCCCGCTTCGCCGGGGCAGAGTCCGATCATGGGTGGCACGGCGCACTGGACCGTGTCGCAGAGGCAATGACAGATGCCCATGGCGCGGTGCTGGATCATCCCGCCGACCGGGAGCAGGCGGATGCCTTCGTGCTTGAACGGATCGAGGGCACCCGCAATTGCCTTGTGGATTTACGCAGGCTTTGCTCCTACGGCCATTTCCGCCTGTCCGAGCATCTGTTGCAGGTGCGCGAATTGCTGTCGGGCCTGGGCGAGGCGCATTCCGCCTTCACCGCGACCCTTATGTTGCAACGCGCCGGGGTGAATGCCCGGCTGGTGGACCTGACCGGCTGGCGCGATGAGCAGACGGTCGATCTTGAAAGTCGCATCAAGGGCGGCATTGAAGGGATTGATATCAGTGCAGAAATGCCGATCGTCACCGGATACGCGCAATGCGCCGAGGGTTTGATGCGCGAATTCGATCGCGGGTATTCCGAGATCACCTTTTCGCGCCTCGCGGCGCTTTCCGGCGCGCGGGAGGCGATCATTCACAAGGAATTCCACCTGTCCTCTGCCGACCCGCGCCTGGTCGGGGCGGACAAGGCGCAGAAGATCGGCCACACCAACTATGACGTGGCCGACCAGCTGTCGAACATGGGGATGGAGGCGATCCACCCCAAGGCGGCCAAGACCCTGCGGCAGGCGGATGTTCCGCTGCGCGTCACCAATGCGTTCGAACCGGGCGATCCCGGCACCCTGATCGACGACCGCCCGGCGGAAACGCCCGAGGCCGAGATTGTCACCGGGCTCGACATCATCGCGCTGGAAGTGTTCGAACAGGACATGGTCGGGGTGAAAGGCTATGACGCCGCGATCCTCGACGTGCTGACGCGTCACAATGTGCGGATCGTGTCGAAGCTGTCCAATGCCAACACGATCACCCATTACGTGGACGCCTCGCTGAAGATCATGCGGCGCGTGGAGAAGGACCTTGAACGGCTCTATCCGGCGGCGCGCATCACCTCGCGCAAACTGGCCATCGCCTCGGTCATCGGCCGGGATCTGAGCGGGCTGTCCATCCTGAGCCGCGGCTTGCAGGTCATTGCTGAAGCCGGGCTTGAGGCCGTGGGCGCCTTGCAGGGACCGCGCAGCGTCGATGTTCAGTTCGTCATGGAATGCGGCGATCTGGACAAGACCATCAGCGTTTTGCACGCGTCCCTGATCCCGGCGGCAGGCGACAACACCCTGTCAAAGGCCGCCTGACAGGGGGGGCGGTCTACGGCGTCTTGCCGTCGCTGGCCGCCTCGCGCATCCAGCGTTGCAGATGCAGGATGGAATGCTCGGAATTCACGCCGCAGGCGGGATCGACGACAAGCGGCCCCGGAACATAGCCGCGCGATTTCAGGCCGCGCTGGACGCTTTCGACAAGGTGAATGTCTTCCTCCACCGTGGTGGCGCGGTCCTGCTGCGCCATGCGGCGGACGGTTTCGTCGTCGAAGCCGCCAACCGAATACCAGCCGCGCCAGACAACCACGTGATCGGCATCCACCGCGCGCCAGTGATAGGTGTTCAGCAGGTTTCCGGGGTAGACCTGAAAGCTGAACATCGGCCACAGGAACCAGCTTGAATACTTGTCGTTATTCGCGAACCCGCTGTCGATGTCATAGGTCATCTGGCTGAGATCATTGCATTCGGTCGTATGACGCAGGCAATAGCCCTGGGGCTGGATGTCATAGGTTTCGGGCCGGATCACGCCGGTGGAGAAGGTGGGGTGGTTCAGACTGCAATGATAGCATTCGGAATAGTTTTCCACCGATACCTTCCAGTTGCAGTTTTCCGGGATTTCCACCCATTCCAGCGGTTTGAGCTCCGCCCAGTTGGGAACAAAAGCCTCAAGCTCGGCGCGGGCATTTGGGAACCAGTCCTCCATCGGTTTGGCCTGCGGGTCGAGATTGACGAAGACGAAGCCCAGGAACACCTCGGTGCGCACTTCCGTCAGGCAGATTTTCGACGCGTCGAATCCCGGCACCGATTTCGCGTTCGGCGCGGCGCGCAATCCGCCGGTCAGTTCATAGGTCCAGGCGTGGTAGGGGCAGACGATGACGCGGGTCGATCCCGCACCGCTGACAAGCTGATGCGCCCGATGCTGGCAGACATTGTAGAAACTGCGAATTTCCCCGTCGCGCCCCTTGATCGCGAACAGGCTTTCATCGCCCAGATCGAAGGCGACGTAATCGCCGGGGTTCTCCAACTGGCTGGCATGGCAGGCGAACTGCCAGGTGCGGGCAAGCAGCCCGGCCTTTTCCACTTCGAAGACCTGCGGGTCGGTGTAGAATTTCGCATCGAGCGAGCGGGTCGGATCGGTCATGTGATCAGTCCACTGAGAAGTTGAAATGATAATGCCAGCAGGGCAGGGAGGAGGGTCTGCACGCCAAAGCGGATTTTTCGGCGGACGTCAGGGTCATTCGTTGCCTTCGGTGTAGATGCCAAGCTTGTGGCGCCGGTCATGAAATCTTTCGACCCGATCCACGATCTCTTCGGAGGCAACCGCAATGACGAAGCTCAGCAGGGTTTCCAGAAGCGCGATGGTCGGCACCGAAGAGGGGAAGAATTGCGGTGTGTCGACGGCGACGACAAAGCCGTGATCGGCGGCGCGGATGATCGGGCTGGCGGGGCTGTCGGACAGGCCGATGATCGTCATGCCCTGTTCGCGGGCGACCTCGATGGCGGCCACCACCTCGCTGCGATAGGGGCGCATCGACATGGCGATCAGCACGTCGCGGCTGTCGGCCCAGGCCAGATCGTCGACGGCGGTCGATCCGGGGCGGGGTATGGCGTGGAACTGCGTCATTCCGGTGGAGGCCAGATAGGTGAAGTTGCGCGCATTGGCGTTGTTCACGCCGACGCCAAGGGTAAAGACCTGACGGCTGGCCCAGATCGCGTCTGCCGCCGCTTTCATCGCCTCGGCACTGGTGGCGGCAAAGCTTTCCTCGATATTGCGGATCGCGGCCTCGGCCATGTCGGCATACAGCCCGCCAAGATCGCCGGATTTGCGGATATCCTGCAACCAGCGGGCCCGGTCGGGAAAGCTGATCGCTCCCTTGCGGATCGCCTCGCGGAAGGGGGCGCGGAAATCCTCATACCCCTCGAACCCCGCTTGCCGGGCCATGCGTACCACGGTGTTGGGCTTGACCTTGGCGGCCTCGGCAATCTCGCGCACGGTCGAGACGCCGACATCCTGCGGGTTCTCCAGCACATAGCGTGCGGCCTTCTGCGCCTCTGGCGTCAGGGCGTCCCATTCCTCGGTCAGCCGGTCGAGGATGGCATGGGTCGAGGCCGTGCTTGCGGTATTTGGTATGTTTGTATCATTCATGATTGACGATGGTATATTTGTGCGATTAGCCTGTCTACAGGAAAAGTGACTCGCCAACAGGATTGCCCCAAATGTCGCAAAAGGAATTCCCGACCCACGCCCGCGTTGTCATCGTCGGCGGTGGCGTCATGGGATGTGGTCTTGCCTATCACCTTGGCCATGAAGGATGGGGGCCGGACACGGTCTTGCTGGAAAAGGCCGAGCTGACCAGCGGCAGCACCTGGCACGCGGCGGGGCAGATCACCCATTCAACCAGCTCTTACGGGTTGGGGCGGATGGTCGATTACAATATCGGGCTTTATTCTCGGGTGCTGGAGGAGGAAACCGGCCAGGCCGTCACCTGGCATGGCTGTGGCTCTTTCCGGCTGGCCTATACGGAAGACGAGATGGACTGGCTGCGCCACACGCTGGCTGTGGGCCGGGCGCTTGGCTTTAACATTGAACTGGTAGATCCTGACTTCATTGCCAAAAAACATCCGTTCTACAATCTGGACGGGGTTCTTGGCGCACTCTACACCCCCGATGACGGCCATGTGGACCCCTCCAACGTGACCATGGCCATGGCCACCGGTGCCCGCCAGAAAGGCGTTCGCATCATCCGCCGTTGCCGGGCCACCAACATCACGCAGCTTCCCACTGGTGAATGGCTGGTGGAGACGGAACAGGGCGCGATCACCTGCGAACACGTGGTTAACGCCGGCGGCACCTATGCGCGCCAGATGGGCGAATGGTCGGGCTTGCAACTGCCCATGACCTCGATGACCCACCACTATCTTGTCACGGAAGAAGTGCCTGAATTCAAGGGCCTGGACACCGAACTTCCCGTGGTCCGCGATGACAGGATGGTGTCCGGCTATATCCGGATGGAGCAGAAGAAGGGCCTTATCGGCATCTATGAGAAGGAAAACTCCAACTCCGTCTGGGAAGATCATTGCCCCTGGGAGGCGGAGAATGAGCTCTTCCAGGCCGATTACGACCGCATCATGCCCTGGCTGGAAAACGCCATGGAACGGATGCCGATCTTTGCGGAACTGGGCATCACCCGCGAGGTCCATGGCGCGATCAGCCATCCGCCCGACGGCAACCCGATGGTCGGACCCGCCCCCGGCGTGAAAAACTACTGGTGCTGCTGCGGCACCCAGATCGGCATTGGCTGGGGCCCCGGTCTGACCCGCGAATTGGCGAATTGGATGGTGCATGGCGCGGCCGATATCAACATGCGCGACTACGACCCGCGCCGGTTTGGAGCCTACGCCACCAAGGACTGGCAGGTGATCAAGGCGCATGAGGATTACAAGCTGCGTCACGAAATTCCCTTCCCCCATTTCAACCGGCTGGAAGGCCGCCCGATCAAACCCTCGCCGCTCTATGACCTGCTGAAGGACAAGGGCGCGGTCTATGAGGAGGTCTACGGGTTCGAGCGCCCCCGCTGGTTCGCCCGCGATGGTGTGGAGCAACGCGATCATTATTCCTTCCGTCGCACGCCTGTCTTCGACATGGTGGCCGAGGAATGCCGCGCGGTGCGCGAACGGGTGGGCATCATGGATGTCACGGCCTTCACCAAGGTCGAGGTCGCGGGCCCCGATGCCTATGCGCTGCTTGACAGGCTGGTCGCCAACCGGATGCCGCAGAAGGATGGTGGCATCATCCTGACCCATATGCTGAACCGCCGCGGCCGGATCGAGCTGGAATGCACCATCGTGCGGATGGCCTCTGATCGCTACTACCTTGTCTGCGCCGCCTTCTTCGAACAGCGCCTGCTGGATCACCTGGCCCAGAACATGAACGGCGAGAACGCGACCGTCACCGCGCTGTCTGCCCAATGGTCCGCCCTGGCGCTCAATGGTCCCCGGTCGCGCGACGTGCTGGCCGCCTGCACCGATGCGGATCTCTCCAATGCGGGCTTCCGCTGGCTCAGCGCGCAGGAAATCACCGTCGCAGGCCACAAGGTCTGGGCCTTCCGCATGTCCTATGCGGGCGAGTTGGGGTGGGAACTGCACATGCCCGACGCCGCCTGCCTCGACGTCTACACCGCGCTTTGGGCGGCGGGCGAGGCCCATGGCATCGCCGATTACGGCAGCTTCGCCATGAATGCGCTGCGGATGGAAAAGGCCTTCCCCGGCGCGGGTGAACTTACCAACGAGGTCACCTTGCCCGAGGCCAATGTCATGCGCTTCGTCAGGCTCGACAAGGACTACCTGGGGGGCGAGGCCACACGCGCGAGCGCGGAGAGCAGCGAACAGCCCTGGATTTGCACCTATCTGGAGATCGAGCCCGACGGCATCGAAGACGGCCATGGCGGCGAAGCGGTCAAGCTAAACGGCACCGTTGTGGGCGCCACCGCCTCCGTCGCCTACGGGCACACGGTCGGGAAAATCCTCGCCTTCGCCTATCTCAAACCCCATGCCGCCACCCCCGGCACCGCGTTGGAGGTGCTGATTGCCGGCGAACCCCGTGCGGCCCGCGTTCTTGGCGCAGCCGCCCATGATCCCGATAACCTGCGCCCCAGAACGGACAGCGCCGCATGATCTTTCTTCTTGGTCCATATACTCCGGGGGAGTCGGCGTCAGCCG
>NZ_MNBL01000060.1 GCF_001879695.1 Nioella sediminis | reverse complement strand
CGCCGAAGGCGGCGAAATCCCCATAGTCACAGGAGCACACCCATGATCCCGACCACCATGTCAGCCATGATCCTCACCGGCCACGGTGGCCTCGACAGATACGAGTGGCGAGAAGACTGGCCGGTTCCAAGCCCCGCCCCCGGCGAAGTACTGCTAAAAGTCGGGGCCTGCGGCATGAACAATACCGATGTGAACACCCGCTCGGGCTGGTACTCCAAGGCGGTGACGGACCGGACGACGGGCGAGGGTTTCGAAACAGTCAACGAGGAAGACCCCTCCTGGGGCGGTGCGCCCCTTGCCTTCCCCCGCATTCAAGGCGCCGATGTCTGCGGGAGCATCGTCGCCGTGGGCGAGGCCGTGGATGCGGCCCGTATCGGTGAGCGGGTGATCACCGACAACTGGCTGCGCGACCCCGATGACCTGACCAACAAGGCGACAACCGGCTATTTTGGCTCTGAGCGCGATGGCGGCTTTGCGCAATACTGCACCATCCCGGCCCGCAATGCCCTGGCGGTGCAATCCGACCTCTCGGATGCGGAGCTTGCCACCTTCTCCTGCTCCTACTCCACCGCCGAGGGCATGCTGACCCGCGCGCAGGTGACCGAGAAAGACACCGTCCTTGTTCCCGGTGCCTCGGGTGGTGTCGGCGGAGCACTCGTCCAGCTTGCCAAGCGGCGCGGCGCGCGAGTCATCGCCATGGCGTCGGAGGCCAAGCACGCGGATGTCGTCCGTTTCGGCCCCGACCGCATCCTGTCCCGCGCGCCCGACGATCTGCGTGCCGCGCTCGGCGATGAACAGATCACCGTGGTGGCCGATATCGTCGGTGGTCCCTACTGGCCAAAACTCATCGACGTGCTGGACCGTGGCGGGCGCTATACCTGCTCGGGTGCCATCGCCGGCCCGATGGTGGAACTTGACCTGCGCACGCTCTACCTGCGCGACCTGACCTTCACCGGCTCGACCGTGATCGACCTCGACGTGATGCCCAACCTCGTCGGCTATATCGAAGCGGGCGAGATCAAGCCCGCGCTCGCCGCCACCTATCCGCTGGCGCAGCTTCGCGAGGCACAGACCGCCTTCATCGAGAAACGCCATACCGGCAATATCGTGGTGATCCCGTGACCCCTGTCGATCTGGCCTTTGCCCGCGCCTATCACGCGATCACGATGCTGGTGGCCTCCACCCCCGCGCTGATGGGGTTCGCAGGCTGGCCGCTGGCATTGCCCACCCCGAAACCGGCGCGCGCCATTCCCGCCGCCGACATCCTCAAGGCCTGGTCCGAGGGCCATATCGACGCGACGCTCGCCACAAGCGACGCGATCCGCGAGTTGACCGACTACGCGGACTGGCAGCAGACCTATACCGTGGACGAGGTCGGGCAGGATTTCCTCGACCGCTACGGCTGGTTTGAGCTGGTGGGGCCTGAAGGCCATTACAGATCCGACGAGATCCGCGCCTACATCGCCTATTGGGGCGAAAACCTCTATTATCCCTGGCATCTGCACGAGGCGGAGGAGCTTTATTACATCCTCGCAGGCGAAGCGCTGTTCGAGGCCGAGGACGAAGCCCCCGTCACCCTCCGCCCCGGCGATATCCGCATCCACCGCTCGAACCAGCCCCACCAGATGACCACGGGCGAAAGCCCTGTCCTTGCCCTCGTCCTCTGGCGCGGCGCGGGGCTGACGGGCGTGCCACGGATGGGCACCGCATGATCATCCCCGCAGCACAAGGCCCCCGGACATGACCGACATGACCTGCACCGCAGAGCAGTTGATCGACGACGCCCGCACCCGTGTGACCCTCTTCACCTTCGCGCCCGGGCAGCAGACCGGCTGGCATCGCCACGGGTTCGACTACGTCATCACGGCCATCACCGACTGCCACATGCGGCTGGAACATCCCGACGGAACCACGACCGAAACCACCGTGCCCGCAGGCGCTGCCTACCGCCGCGACGCGGGCGTCGAGCACAACGTCATCAACGCGGGCAGCGCAGAGATGTCCTTCATCGAGGTCGAACTGAAATGAAACTCACCCGCATCACCGTGTTCCATACCGACCTGCCGCTGGAACATCCCTACTGGCTCTCGGGCGGGCGGCTGAAATTCGAAACGCTCGATGCGACCTTCGTGAAGCTGGAGACTGACGAAGGCGTCACCGGATGGGGCGAGGGCACCCCCTGGGGCCACACCTATGTGCCCGCCCACGGCCCCGGCATCCGTGCGGGGATCGAGACCATGGCCCCCTTTCTTCTGGGCCTCGATCCGCGCCGAGTGCTCGACGTGGAACGTGCGATGGACCTGGCGCTCCCCGGTCATCTCTACGCGAAATCCCCCATCGACATGGCCTGTTGGGACATCGCCGGTCAGACGGCGGGCCTGCCGATTGCCGATCTCATGGGCGGCGGCAGCCGCACGCCGCGCCCCATCGCGTCTTCGGTCGGAGCCAAGACCGTCGACGAAACCCGCGCCGTGATGGACCGCTACCGCCAGCGCGGCTACATCGCCCATTCGGTCAAGATCGGCGGCAACGTGGCCCGCGACATTGCCCGCATCCGAGACGTGGAAGCACACCGCGCCCCGCATGAAATCATCCTCTACGACGTCAATCGCGGCTGGACACGTCAGCAGGCCCTGTCGGTCATGCAGGCTACCGAAGACCTTTGCGTGATGTTCGAACAGCCCGGCGAAACGCTCGACGACATCGCCGCGATCCGCGCCAAGCACGCCGCCCCGGTCAGCGTGGACGAGGCGCTCGTCACCCTGCAGGACGCCACTCGCATCGCCCGCGACGGTCTGGCCGAGGTCTTCGGCATCAAACTGAACCGAGTCGGCGGCCTGACCAAGGCGGCCCGGATGCGTGACATAGCGCTCGCCCATGGGATCGACATGTTCATCATGGCCACCGGCGGATCGGTGCTGGCCGATACCGAGGCGCTGCATCTGGCTGCCACCATCCCCGACGCCAATTGCAAGGCGGTCTGGGCCTGCCAGGACATGATCACGGTGGACATCGCAGGCGGCCGCGGCCCCCGTAATATCGACGGCCACCTCCATCTGCCCGAGACCCCCGGCCTCGGCGTCCATCCCGACGAACCCGCGCTAGGCCCGCCCGTCGCCATCTACGAGGCCCGCTGATGCCTGTTCATCTTGGCAAAAATACCTCGGGGGAGTCGGCGTTAGCCGACGGGGGCAGAGCCCC
>NZ_MNBL01000006.1 GCF_001879695.1 Nioella sediminis | reverse complement strand
TCGACCCGCGCGGCCCTGACGGGCCGCGATCCTGAGGTTGAAGGTGCGGATCGGGGCCTCTGGCCCGATCCGGGCCCAATGCTCTTCTCAAGAGCATTCCACCGGTGCAGGGGGCTCTGCCCCCGTCGCCTTTGGCGACTCCCCCGAGGTATTTGGACCAAGCTGAAAGACAATCGGCGGTCTTGAGGGGCGCGGTTGTCACAAATCGCGGGTGCCGGACGTCATGGCATCAGTCACTGCGATCAGGAGGGCATGATGCAGACATCCGTGTTACTGGCCATCGGGGCCTATTGCCTCGGCAATGCCGCGTTCATATGGGGGGATACCGCACTCTGGTACGAGACCGTTCCCGGCGTGATGGGGACCGGGCCGCTCAACCTGCATTTTGCGCGGGATGTGGGGCTCGTTTTCCTGACCTCTGGGGGTGCACTCCTCTGGTCCGGCTGGCGCGCAGACCGTTCGGCCGCGTTCTGCGGGGCGGGCTGGCTGGTGTGCCATGCGCTTTATCACCTCTGGATCTGGGCCGCGCGGGGGCTGCCGGGCGACAATATTGCGCTGACCAATCTTCTGGGTATTCAGCTGCCCGCGGTTCTGGCGCTTTGGGCCGCTGCAACACTGACCCGCGCGGAGGGACCGGTATGATCAAGGCGATTCTCAGGTATGCCATCCGCCGCTTTGGCGCCCGTTACCAGTACGATGCGGAATATATGGACTACGTGACGCGGCACTCGACCGTTGCCGGAGTCAGGCTGGCGCTATTGCCGCTCTACACGCAGTTTCGCGGGCCGGCTGCGGCGCGGGATGTCTGGGGAGGTGCCCTTCTTGGGTCGACGCTGGAGGGCGATTGCGGGCCTTGCGTTCAACTGGTCGTGGATATGGCACTGGAGGCCGGTGTGGCTGGACGGGATCTGGCGTTTTGCCTGCAGGGGCAGGATGGCGATGCCGGGGCCGCCGGGCTCGGCTTTCGCTTTGCCCGCGCCGCCATTGCCGATGCGCCGGAGCTCGATGCGCTGCGTGGAGAGATAGAGGGACGTTTCGGGGCGGAAGCCGTCATCGCCTGCGCCTTTGCGGCCTCTGGCGGCAGGGTATACCCTGTGCTGAAACGAGGGCTGGGATATGGCGGAACCTGTGCCCGGGTCCGGATCGGCGAGGAGATGATCGGGGTGGTGCATCGGCAATGACGATCATGACCGATATTTTCGAGGGTGAACGGCCCGTGCTGACCTCGCTTTGCTACCGGATGCTGGGGGAACGGTCGGGGGCGGAGGATGTCGTTCAGGAGACCTGGTTGAGATGGGCGGCTGCCGACCGTGAGCGGATCGACAACCCTGCGGCCTGGCTGCGCCGGGTGGCCACGAATATCGCCATCGATGCGCTGCGCAAGGCGCAGGCGCGGCGGGAGACCTATGTGGGGCCCTGGTTGCCGGAACCGGTCATGCCCTCGCCGGAGGGCGCGCCGGTGCCCCGGTTCGAACTGGCGCAGGAATGCGAGCTGGCGCTTCTTTGGGCGATGGAGCGGCTGAACGCGCGGGAGCGGGCGGCCTTCATCCTGCGCGAAGCCTTCGACGCGACCTATGGCGAGATTGCCGCCGCCCTGGATACGACCGAGGCCGCCTGCCGCCAGCTGGTCAGCCGGTCACAGAAGAAGCTGCAGGACAGCGGGCCGCGCTTCGACGCCACGCCCGAAGAGGTGGCCGCACTGAGCGAGCGGTTCTTTCGCGCCGTCATGGCCGAGGATCATGCAGCGGCACTGGCCTTGATGACGCCGCAGACGGTGGCCATTTCCGATGGCGGGGCCAAGCGCCGCGCCGCGCGGCGGCCACTGGTGGGCGGGGCGGAAATCTTGCAGGTCTTCGCGGCGCTGCTCGACAGGGCGCGGCGGGAAGATGGCTGGACGATGCGCTTTGCAATGGTCAATGCGCGGCCCGCCCTGTTGCGATTGCGGCATGGGCTGCTGGACTCGGTGACTACGCTGGTGCCCGATCGCGGCGGCAAGATCGCCTGGATATACATTCTCGTGAACCCTGACAAACTTGACCTGGTCAATTGAATGCCGGTGCAGCCTGGGCATTGCACCGCGTCGGGCCGGCCGCCCATCCAGTCCATGTTCCCGCCTGCGGTGATTTTTCCTGCCTCAAGCGCCCCTGTGGCGCTTTGCTTCGGTTGACCCCCGCGCGGCACGGGCATAAACAGCGGACAGTCCCCGCGCGCAATAGCGTCTCGCGGGGGATGACCCTCGCGCCACAGACGCCGTGGCGCCCGCGAGCCGAAGGAGCCAGCCTTGGAAGACCTGCTCAGGGATTATGCGCCCGTTCTGATCTTTCTCGCCCTTGCCATCGGGCTTGGGATTGTCCTTATCCTTGCCGCCGTCATTCTGGCCGTGCGCAACCCGGACCCCGAAAAGGTCTCGGCCTATGAATGCGGGTTCAACGCCTTCGACGATGCGCGGATGAAATTCGACGTGCGATTCTACCTCGTGTCGATCCTGTTCATCATCTTCGACCTGGAGATTGCCTTCCTCTTCCCATGGGGCGTGGCCTTCCCGGAAATGTCGATGCTGGGCTTCTGGTCGATGATGATTTTCCTGGCCGTGCTGACCATCGGCTTTGCCTATGAATGGAAGAAGGGGGCCCTCGAATGGGAGTGATGACCAGCGCCAACACCGCCGGTGTGGACAAGGACGTTGCCACCCGCGCCCTGAACGCGGAGCTTCAGGACAAGGGCTTTCTGCTGACCACTGCCGATGACCTGATCAATTGGGCGCGGACGGGCAGCTTGCACTGGATGACCTTCGGTCTGGCCTGCTGCGCCGTGGAAATGATGCACACCTCGATGCCGCGTTATGACGCCGAGCGTTTCGGGATCGCGCCGCGCGCCTCTCCGCGTCAGTCGGACGTGATGATCGTGGCGGGCACGCTGACCAACAAGATGGCGCCCGCGCTGCGCAAGGTCTACGACCAGATGCCGGAGCCGCGCTACGTGATCTCCATGGGCTCCTGCGCCAATGGCGGTGGCTATTACCACTACAGCTATTCCGTTGTGCGCGGCTGTGACCGGATCGTGCCCGTGGACCTTTACGTGCCCGGCTGCCCGCCGACGGCAGAGGCGCTGCTTTACGGCCTGCTTCAGCTGCAGCGCAAAATCCGCCGCACCGGCACCATTACCCGCTAAGCGCGCCCGCGCTGACCGAGGAGACGACGCATGAGTGAAGACGCCCTTCGCGAACTGGCCGACCTGATCACCCTCAAGCAGGGCGACGCGGTCATCGGCACCGAGATTGCCCATGGCGAGCTGACGGTGGAGATCACGCTGGCCTCGATCCCGGCCTTCATGGAGTTCCTGAAGACCGACACCGCCTGCCGCTTTTCCACGCTGGTGGATATTACCGCCGTGGATTACCCGAGCCGCGACAAGCGTTTCGACATGGTCTGGCATTTCCTCTCGATGTACCAGAACCACCGCATCCGGGTGAAAACCCAGATCCGCGAGGATGACATGGTGCCCTCGATCACCGGCGTTTTCCCGGCGGCCAATTGGTTCGAGCGGGAAGTGTTCGACATGTACGGCGTGCTCTTTTCCGGCCACCCGGACCTGCGCCGCATCCTCACCGACTATGGCTTCCGCGGCTATCCGCTGCGCAAGGACTTCCCGACCACGGGCTATACCGAACTGCGCTATGACGAGGCGCTGAAGCGCGTGGTCTATGAGCCGGTGAAGCTGGTGCAGGACTATCGCCAATTCGATTTCATGAGCCCATGGGAAGGTGCCGAGTATATCCTGCCCGGCGACGAGAAACCCGAGGCCGCGAAAGGCTGATCACGGTCATGGCACAGGCGACACTCCTCTTCGGGATCGGCGCGGCAAAGGCGGGGACGACCTGGCTTTACCGCTATCTTGCCGCACATCCCGAGGTGCGCCTGCCGGCCGTTAAAGAACTGCATTATTTTGATACCTGCGAGACGGGCAAATTCGACCGGCAGGTGAACCGCATGACCCGCGAACGCAAGCGCCGCAAGGACCGCCTGCCGACGGGCGACGCACGGCTGGACAAGCGGCTGCAACGCGAGGTCTGGGCCTATACCGGCTGGCTCAATGTGATCCGCGAAGGGCGGAACGATGCGGGCTATCTGGCGTTCCTCAATCACAATGCGGGCGCGGCGCGCGTGGTGGGCGACATCACCCCGGCCTATGCAACGCTGTCCGAGGCCAGCCTGTCGTGTATGGCCGCACTGGCCCCGGTCACGCGCTTTGTCTTCCTGATGCGCGATCCGCTGGACCGGTTGTGGTCCAACATCCGCATGGCCGCGACCCGCAAGGGCGGAGATCTGGCCGCGACCGCAGGGGCGCTTCTGGACAAGGTGCTTGGCGGCGAAGACCGGACCATGGCAGCGCGCTGCGATTACGCGGGCACGCTGGCGCGACTGAATGCGGCGGTGGACCCGGCAAAGGTGTTCACGGCCTTTTACGAAACCCTGTTCCAGCCCGACACGCTGGCCCGGATGTGCGGCTTTCTCGGCATTGCCGAGCGGCCCGCCAATACCGAGGCGCGGGTTCTGGCCGGGGAAGACCTGACGATGACCGAGGCGCAGCGCGCCCGCGCGATGGCGTGGCTTGCCCCTCAATACGCGGCGGTAGAGACCCGGATGGGGTCGCTGCCCGCCCGCTGGACGGATAACATGGAGGCGCTGGCATGATGGATGGCGGCAAAGGCTTCGAAGACGCCCTGACAGGCGAACAGAAGATCCGGAATTTCAACATCAACTTCGGGCCTCAGCACCCGGCGGCCCACGGCGTGCTGCGGCTGGTGCTGGAGCTGGATGGCGAGATCGTCGAGCGGTGCGACCCGCATATCGGCCTGCTGCATCGCGGGACCGAAAAGCTGATGGAATCGCGCACTTACCTGCAGAACCTGCCCTATTTCGACCGGCTCGATTACGTCGCGCCGATGAACCAGGAACATGCCTGGTGTCTGGCCATCGAGAAGCTGACCGGCGTGGAAGTGCCGCGTCGCGCGTCGCTGATCCGCGTCCTTTATTCCGAGATTGGCCGGGTTCTGAACCACCTGCTGAACGTCACTACGCAGGCCATGGATGTGGGCGCGCTGACGCCGCCGCTCTGGGGCTTCGAAGAGCGTGAGAAGCTCATGGTCTTCTATGAACGCGCCTGTGGCGCCCGCCTGCACGCGGCCTATTTCCGCCCCGGTGGCGTCCATCAGGATCTGCCGCCGGAACTGCTGGACGATATCGAGACCTGGGCCAATGAATTCCCCGCCAAGCTCGACGATATCGACGGGCTGCTGACCGAGAACCGCATCTTCAAGCAGCGCAATGCCGATATCGGTGTGGTGAGCGAGCAGGAGATTCTCGATTGGGGGTTCTCGGGTGTGATGGTGCGCGGATCGGGCCTCGCCTGGGACCTGCGCCGCGCGCAGCCCTATGAATGCTATGACGAGTTCGAGTTCCAGATCCCCGTGGGCAAGAACGGCGACTGCTATGACCGCTACCTCGTGCGCATGGAAGAGATGCGCCAGTCGGTGCACATCATCCACCAGGCGATTGCCAAGCTGCGCGCGCCGGAGGGCCAAGGCGACGTGCTGGCACGCGGCAAGATCACGCCGCCGAAGCGTGGGGATATGAAGACCTCGATGGAGGCGCTCATTCACCACTTCAAGCTCTATACCGAGGGCTTCCACGTTCCGGCAGGCGAGGTCTATGCGGCGGTCGAGGCCCCCAAAGGGGAGTTCGGCGTCTACCTCGTGGCCGATGGCAGCAACAAGCCCTACAAGGCCAAGATCCGCGCGCCGGGATACCTGCACCTGCAAGCGATGGATCATGTCGCGGGCGGCCACCAGCTGGCCGACGTGGCCGCGATCATCGGCACGATGGACGTGGTGTTCGGAGAGATCGACCGTTGACCCTGTCGCTTCTCACGACGATCTGCGGCGGTGTCACCGTCCTGATCCTGGCCCTGCTGGCCTGGGCGTTCTGGACCGATCCCGACAAGGGGTTGGAACAGACCACGCATCGTCTTGAGAAGCTGCCAACCGTGATGGCCGACCGCTACACCGCCTTCGCGGTGCTGGCGCTTGTCTTCACGATTTACGGGGATCTCAACGTCCTTATCGCCCTTTTCGCCGTCTGTGCCTTCATGGGCTTTGCCGATGGCCTGATCTACGCCCGCGCCGGGCATCCGCATATGAAACACACGATCTCGGGTGTGCTGTCGTCGGTGGCTTTGGCCATCGCCACCGCCGCCCGTGTGACCGAAGGAGCCAGCTAATGCTTCGCCGCCTCTACCACGACCAGCCCGAAAGCTTTGCCTTCACCCCCGCCAACCAGGCATGGGCCGAGGCGCAGATCACCAAATACCCCGAAGGCCGCGCGCAATCGGCGGTGATCCCCCTGCTGTGGCGGGCGCAGGAACAGGAAGGCTGGCTGACGCGGCCCGCGATCGAAGCGGTGTCCGACATGCTTGGCATGACCTATATCCGCACGCTGGAAGTGGCGACCTTCTATTTCATGTTCCAGTTGCAGCCCGTGGGCGCGATTGCCCATGTGCAGGTCTGCGGCACCACGTCGTGCATGATCTGCGGCGCCGAAGACCTGATTGCCGTCTGCAAGGACAAGATCGCCGCCAATGCGCATGAGCTGTCGGCGGATGGCAATTTCAGCTGGGAAGAGGTGGAATGCCTGGGCGCCTGCGCGAACGCGCCGATGGTGCAGATCGGCAAGGATTACTACGAGGATCTGACCGCCGAGAAATTCGGCTGGATTCTGGACGAACTGGCTGCGGGCCGCGTGCCCACCCCCGGCCCGCAGAACGGGCGTTATGCGTCGGAGCCGCTGTCCGGTCTGACCTCGCTCAAGGATCATGAAGCCGGGCGAGACAGCCTGAATGCCTCGGCCCGTCTGGCCACAGATATCGGCGACACCGTCAAGCGGATCGACGGCACCGAAGTGCCGCTGTTGGCCCCCTGGGGCAAGCAATCCGGTGCCGAGGCCGCCAGCGCAGCCCCGGCTACGCCCGCCCCGGCAGCGGAACCCGCACCCGCACCGCAACCCGCCGCAACCCCGCAAACCCAGGCCGAGACCCCGGCAGAGGTCGAGGAGTCTGAGCCCGAACTGCTGAGCGCCCCGCGTGACGGCCGCGAGGCGGATGACCTGAAGAAGATTTCCGGCGTCGGGCCGAAGCTTGAAGAGCTGCTCAATTCCATGGGCTTCTGGCATTTCGACCAGATCGCCGCCTGGGGTCCGTCCGAGATCGCCTGGGTCGATGCGCGCCTCAAGTTCAAGGGCCGGATCGAGCGTGACAATTGGGTCGCACAGGCCAGCGAACTGGCCGGGTCCTGATCCTCTGCCCTTTGACGAGCGGCCGGAACCCGGCACCCTTGCGGCGCGCGCTGTAAGGGCAAGGGGCCCTGTCGCAGGCGTCGGGATGGATGGCAGTCACAGGAGGCCGACGTGATTCATGACTATGAAACCATGTTCAAGGGCCATGTGGAGCAGTCCGAACGGCGTCAGGCCAATGCCGATCTCATGGCTGAAATCCTCTGGACCTATGTGCAGCCGAAATCGGTCATCGACCTTGGCTGCGGGCTTGGGTTCTTTCTGAAATCCTGCAAGGCGCGGGGCGCGACGATCAAGGGGGTGGATGGCGATTGGCTGGCACCGGACGATAGTGTCATCGCGAAATCCTACCGGCAGACAGCCGATCTCAATCAGACCTACACGGCGCGCAAGCGCTATGACCTCGCGGCCACGATCGAAGTGGCGGAGCATCTCTCGCCGGAGCGGTCGGAGGGGTTCGTTGATGATCTCTGTGCCTTGTCGGATGTAGTGCTGTTTTCCGCCGGCGTTCCGGGGCAGGGCGGGGCCGGGCATATCAATCTGCGGTTCCAGGGCGAATGGGCGGCGATGTTCCAGGATCGCGGCTATGGGTGCTACGATCCGATCCGCCGCCGCATGGGGGCGTTCGAGTCCGTGCTGCCCTGGCTGATGCAGAATGTGCTGCTCTACGTGAAAGACGGGGTGGAGATCAGCCCGGCCCTGGCCGAGCATCGCATCCATCCCCGTGCGGCCTCTTACGTGTGCGATTGGCACTATAACAAGCGGGTCAAGACGTTTCAGCGCCGCTTGCGGGCCGCAAAACGCAAGTCGTAACCCCTTTTCCAAGAAAATCCTTCACAGATCGGGGGCGGCTGGTGTCTACTTGCCGCAATTGGGAAACAGGGGAATTGTTATGTCTGCACAGAATGACAGCACCAGCTGCCATACGAACTGCCTGATTGCCGGGGTCGTCCTTGGGGTCTTGCTGTTCCTGATCCTGAAATTCGCCGCCGGGTGGGGCCTCTTGATGGCGCTGATCCTCGGTCTCGTGGTGGCGGTGCTTTTGACCATCGTGCTGCGCATGGTTTTGTGTGTCGAGAGCGGGGCAGGGGCGTCTGCCTCGACGCCGGCATCTTCGCCCGCGCCAACCCCGACAGCGCCGCCCGCACCGGCACCGGCTGCCGCCCCGGAGCCGGAAGCCGCCCCGGAACCCGTCGCGGAAAGCGTTCCAGAGCCTGAACCCGAAGCCGCACCCGAACCCGAAGCGGCATCTGAACCGGAACCGGCATCTGAACCGGAACCGGCGGCAGAGCCGGAACCGGAGGCGACGCCAGACCCCGAGGAAACCCCGACGCCAGTCGCCTCCGCGCCGGAACCGATCGAGGAAGAGGCCCCCGCCGCACAGCCCGCCGCCATGGAGGCCGCGCGCGAAGGCGGACCGGATGACCTGAAGAAGATCAAGGGCGTGGGGCCGAAACTGGAGCAATTGCTGCACTCGCTCGGTATCTATCACTTCGACCAGATCGCCGCCTGGGGGCCTGCCGAGGTGGCCTGGATGGACGACAATCTGCAAGGCTTCCGGGGCCGTGTGACCCGCGATGACTGGGTTGCGCAGGCAGGGCTATTGGCCGCAGGTGGAGAGACGGATTTCTCAAGAAAAGTTGACGACGGGGATGTATATTGACCTCTGGGAGGATGCGTTTGATCATCCAAGAGGACAACCGACATGAAACTTGCAGAAGACATCTGGCTGGGATCTGTCGCGGCCCGTAACAACCTGATTGCGGCCGCGAACTACTCGGCCGCCTTCTACGGAAATGCTGCGGTGCAGAGCTGGTCTTTGGGCCTGACCGCGCCGCAGGTGTTCTGGTCCGCCATGGTCCGTGCCTTTGACGACACGCCCGGAAATACCGATGAGGCACCGGTCGCCGAGGCCGTAGCCGAGGCCCCGGTTGCCGAGGCACCCGTTGCTGAGGCGCCGGTTCTGACCGTGGTCGAGGCCGAGCCGGAGCCTGCCGTGGCAGAGCCGGAACCGGATCCGGTCATGGTCGAGGAAGACACCCCCGCCGCGGCCCCGGAAGCTGCCACCCCCAATCCGCATCTGCTGGACGAGCCGCGCGGTGGCGTGGCCGACGACCTGAAACTGGTCAAGGGCATCGGCGCCAAACTGGAGGCGGGCCTGAACGAGATCGGGATTTACCATTTCGATCAGGTGGCCGCTCTGGACGCGGCCGGAATCGACTGGCTGGACGAGCATCTGCCGGGCTTCAAGCGCAGCTGTGCGCGGTTCGATCTGGTCACGGGCGCAGGCGAATTCGTCTGATCCCGCCGCCATATCGCGGCAAAAACCAAACGCGTCGGCCCGTCCGGCGCGTTTTTCCGTTGTCCGCTTGCGATTTGCGCCGCCGAACAGTGGACAATCCCCGCCGCTCTGCCGTAAACCGGGCCAAACCGCTAGCGACCCGAGGCCAGGCCAAATGCCCGATGCCCCCCGGACTGTTTCCCCCCAGGCCCGCAAGGCCCGCATCGCCGCTGTCGTTATGGCCGTGACGATGATCTTGTGGATGGGGGCGCAGCTTGTGGGTGGACAGTTGGGCCTGCCCGTGCGCTATGTGTTTCTGTTCGACCTTGCGGCAATTGCGGCTCTGGTCTGGGCCCTGATCGTGACGTATCAGGTCTGGCAAGCCCGCCGCGCAGAAAGGGACTGAGGATGCTTCAGGACAAAGACCGGATCTTTACGAATATCTATGGCATGCATGACCGCACCCTCGCGGGCGCCAAGGCGCGCGGCCACTGGGACGGCACCAAGGACCTGATCGGTCTTGGCCGCGACAAGATCGTCGAGATCATGAAGGCCTCCGGCCTGCGCGGGCGCGGCGGCGCAGGCTTCCCGACCGGTCTGAAATGGTCCTTCATGCCCAAGGAAAGCGATGGCCGCCCGTCCTACCTGGTGATCAACGCCGATGAGTCCGAGCCCGGCACCTGCAAGGACCGGGAGATCATGCGCAATGATCCCCATACGTTGATCGAGGGCGCGCTGATCGCCAGCTTCGCCATGGGCGCGCATGTCAGCTACATCTATATCCGCGGCGAATATATCCGCGAGCGCGAGGCGCTGCAGGCCGCGATTGACGAGGCCTATGACGCGGGTCTTTTGGGCAAGAACGCCGCCGGATCGGGCTTCGATTTCGATTTGTACCTGCACCACGGGGCAGGGGCCTATATCTGTGGTGAGGAAACCGCGCTGATCGAAAGCCTCGAAGGCAAGAAGGGTATGCCCCGGATGAAGCCGCCCTTCCCGGCGGGAGCGGGCCTTTACGGCTGCCCCTCGACCGTGAACAACGTGGAATCCATCGCCGTGGTGCCGACCATCCTGCGCCGGGGCGCGGACTGGTTCGCGGGCTTTGGCCGCCCGAACAATGCGGGCACCAAGCTCTTTGCGATCTCGGGCCATGTGAACAATCCTTGCGTGGTGGAAGAAGCAATGTCGATCAGCTTCGAGGAGCTGATTGAAAAACATTGCGGCGGCATTCGCGGTGGCTGGGACAACCTGCTGGCGGTGATCCCCGGCGGCTCCTCCGTGCCGTGCGTGCGCGGCGAGAATATGCGCGACGCGATCATGGATTTCGACTACCTGCGCAACGACCTGCAATCGGGTCTGGGCACGGCGGCGGTCATCGTGATGGACAAGTCCACCGACATTGTGAAGGCGATCTGGCGCCTGTCGAAGTTCTACAAGCACGAAAGCTGCGGTCAGTGCACGCCCTGCCGTGAGGGCACCGGCTGGATGATGCGCGTGATGGATCGCCTTGTGCGTGGCGAGGCGGAGCTGGAAGAGATCGACATGCTGTTCCAGGTCACCAAGCAGGTGGAAGGCCACACGATCTGCGCCCTTGGCGATGCGGCGGCCTGGCCGATCCAGGGCCTGATCCGCAACTTCCGTGATGAGATCGAGGACCGGATCAAGGCGCAGAAAGCCGGACGCGTCAGCGCGGTTGCCGCCGAATAGGGATGCATCTGGCCCAGTTCAATATCGGCCGCATGGCCTATGAACTGGACGATCCCCGCATGGCCGATTTCAACCGCGGGATCGACATGCTGAACCGCATCGCGGAACGGTCCGACGGGTTTGTCTGGAAATACGAAACCGCCTTTGGGGGCGTCGTCCCCGAAGAGGTGGACGGCGACCCGCGCATCCTGGTGAACCTGACCGTGTGGGACAGCGTTGACAGCTTGCGCTTCTATGTCTGGAACACGCTGCACAAGCATTTCGTGACCCGCCGGGCGGACTGGTTCACACCGATGGACGAGGCCCATTTGGTGATGTGGTGGGTGCCGGAAGGGCACCGCCCGGATCTGGCGGAGGCATTGGCCAAGCTGGACCAGCTGCGCCAGTACGGAGAGACCGCAGACGCGTTCGGGTGGAACGCCGTTTCGAAGGCGTGACCGGGCGCTGCCAATCAAGTCCTTGATTATATGTGCAATAGGCCGCTAGGGTTTGTCCCGACTATTATTCTGACGGAGGCCATTTCATGAAACCCATTTCTCTCGCCATCGGCATTTCGCTCGCCCTGACCGGTCTGGCGCAGGCTCAAACCCTTGAAGATCTGATCGGAGGCGAAATGACTTTCTCGCTTGAGGAATATGGCGACCTTGTACGCACCAATTTCCGCGCCTCGGCCTCCGGGCATTCGAACGGCATCGCCTACACGCTGACCGGCGAGCGGGGATCGTCCGTCTTCACCGGTTTTTCCAATGATGGGGAAGATCAGGAATTCAACGATCTGCCGATGCCGCATGACGCGATTCACGTTGGCAGCAACTTTTCCATCACCTTTGACGAACCGGTGCAGGCGCTGATCGTTGCAACGGCCAATGACAACGCCACCGGGGACGGGTTCGACTTTGGCATGACGCCGCTGGAATCCGTCGATATCGAGATGCAGGGCACCTTCATGCGCAGCGAGGACCATCGCGGGACGCTGGCGCTGTTCGTTCTGGTGGAGCCGAGCGACACCTGGGAAAGCATCTCGGAGGATGCCATTTCCGACGGGATCGACCTGGCGTTCTTTGCCTATCCGGTCTGGCCGCCTGCCTCGGAGTAAATGACAGCGCCACGGCATCGGGCCGAGGACGCGCGCAAACGGGAGGACGAGATGGCAGACACGGAACCCACCCCTTCGCGCAAAGGGTGGCTGACCCGGGAACGCAACGGCATTGCGTCTTTCGCGGACCTGTCGCGCATCCTTCTGGCGGTGATCGCCGGTCTGGTGGCGTTCTGGCAGTTCAACCAGCAATGGCGGATCGAGAATGAACGCGGCGCGCGGGCGGCCTATCGCGAGTTCCTGATCATCTCGATGAACAACCCCGAGCTGTCGCGGCCCGACCTTCTGGAACAGGACGCGACCCCGATCGAGAACGAGCGCTATTTCTGGTATGTCAATCTGATGAGCCAGACCTTCGAAGAGGTATTCGCCCATGTCCCCGAGGTCGACGCGTGGGTGGCCATCGCGGAAATCCAGATCGCCTTTCACTGCGGGTTCTACCTTGGCGACGACTATGATCCGTCGCTGTACTCCACGCGGTTCCGGGACACGGTGGACCGGATCATCGACGAGGACCCCCTCGGGTTCTGCTACTGACCTGTGTCCCATCTGCCCATGAAGCGTTCTGCGGCCCCTTGAAAGCGTTGATGAATCCTATCCGAAAGGGTAGACTGTATCCAAATGGCACCCGAAAACGGGGCGAGTGGGTTCCTCTGTGGAGGCGGCAGTGACAGATCAACGTGCATATGACGGCGGCAGGCCGGTCTTGGTCGGTGTCTACCGGGTATGGGTGGTCGCCGTATTCGTGTCCTTCGCGGCGCTTGGCATCTGGCTGGGATATACCTGGGGTATTGGCGGCTCCATACTCGGCACGGTGATCGGGGTGATGCTGGCCGGCATGGTCATGATGGTGCTGAACACGCCGGAAAAATTGGAAGCGGCAATTTACACGACGCTCGGGATCGCGTTCGTGGCGCTGATCATCTACCTGATCATCGCCTATTGGGGCGTGCGGATCTGAGCGGGGTGAACCGGCGGGAACGGGCCGATTCAGGCGGATAGCAATCGCCTGATATTGAATGTCAGACCGCAATGACCCCATTTTGGCGCAGGGTCCGACGACGCCAACCAAGGATTTTGCAATATGTCTCGATGTTTTCCCCTTCTCGTTATGTGCCTGTTTTTGGCGCAGCCGGCGCGCGCCGATGATTGGGATGTGCTGCGCAATGACCCGGTGCTGAGCGAGGGGTTGGTGGCCTTTGCCATCGCACGCCACATCCATAATCGCTGCGACTCGATTTCCGCCCGGCGGTTGCGTGCGCTCGGGTTCATCAACAGCCTTGTCGGGCGGGCGACCGAACTTGGCTTCACCCGTTCGGAGATCGAGGATTTTGTCTTCAACGAAGACGAGCAGCAGCGCGTGCGCGCGATTGCCGATGCGCGATTGGCAGAACGCAACGCATCGCCCGATCAACGCGAAGGATATTGCACCGTCGGCGAAGAAGAAATCGCCGCAAACAGTCAGATTGGCCGCCTTTTGCGGTAACCTTTTCTTTCCAATTTCATGCTTCAAGCCCATGCCCGCCCCCAAATGGCGGGCATGCGCGCATTGGGCGCGGTCATATACCGTTGTATACCGGGTTATCGGCTTGAAAAATGCCGCCATCACGTTGCAAAAGCGCGTCAATCGCGGCACTAGGGTGGCACGGCAATTTTCCGCGTGAATCCGGGCGGGGCTTGCGGTAGACACGCCGCCAACCGGAGCCAAGCGACGCGCAAGGGTGAAGCATGACCGATCTACGCAAAATCATCATCGACGACAAAGAGATCGAGGTGGATCCTGCGATGACATTGATTCAGGCCTGTGAAGAGGCCGGAGTCGAGGTTCCGCGGTTCTGTTATCACGAACGTCTGTCGATTGCCGGCAACTGCCGCATGTGTCTGGTGGAGGTCGTGGGCGGCCCGCCGAAACCCGCCGCTTCCTGCGCCATGCAGGTGCGCGACCTGCGCCCCGGCCCCGAAGGCCAGCCGCCGGTGGTCAAGACGAACTCCCCCATGGTCAAGAAGGCCCGCGAAGGGGTGATGGAATTCCTGCTGATCAACCATCCGCTGGACTGCCCGATCTGCGATCAGGGCGGCGAATGCGACCTGCAGGATCAGGCGATGGCTTACGGCGTGGACTTCTCGCGTTACCGCGAGCCCAAGCGCGCCTCCGAAGAGCTGAACCTTGGTCCGCTCGTGTCCACCGCCATGACCCGCTGCATTTCCTGCACCCGCTGCGTGCGCTTCACGACCGAGGTCGCGGGCATCTGGCAGATGGGCCAGACCGGGCGTGGCGAGGATAGCGAGATCACCAGCTACCTCAATGAGACGCTCGATTCGAACCTTCAGGGCAATATCATCGACCTCTGCCCGGTCGGCGCGCTGACGTCGAAGCCCTACGCCTTCACCGCCCGTCCGTGGGAACTGACCAAGACCGAAACCATCGACGTGATGGACGCGCTTGGCTCGAACATCCGTGTGGATACCAAGGGCCGTGAAGTCATGCGCATCCTGCCGCGCAACCATGACGGCGTGAACGAGGAATGGATTTCCGACAAGACCCGCTTCATCTGGGACGGGCTGCGCCGCCAGCGTCTGGACACGCCTTACATCCGCGAGAATGGCAAGCTGCGCAAAGCCAGCTGGCCCGAGGCGCTGTCTGCTGCCGCCGCTGCCATGAAAGGCAAGAAAGTGGCCGGTCTGGTGGGCGATCTGGCCCCGGTCGAGGCCGCGTTCGCGCTGAAAGGGCTGATCGAAGGGCAGGGCGGCAATGTCGAATGCCGCACCGATGGGGCGAAACTTCCCGCCGGAAACCGGGGCGCCTATGCGGGCACCGCGATGGTCGAGGATATCGACAGCGCCAAGACCATCCTGCTGATCGGCACCAACCCGCGCGACGAAGCGCCGGTTCTGAACGCCCGCATCCGCAAGGCGTGGATCAACGGTGCGCGGATCGGGCTGATCGGCCCCAAGGCCGACCTGACCTATGACTACTACCACTTCGGGTCCGACCGGAAAGCGCTGACCGATCTGGTCGCCAAGGTCGAAGCCAAGCCCGACACGATCGTGATTGTCGGTCAGGGCGCGCTGCGCGAGGCCGATGGCGAAGCGGTGCTGAGCCAGGCCTTGGCCTATGTCGAAGGCTGCGGTGCGAAGCTGATGGTGCTGCACACGGCAGCCTCTCGCGTCGGCGCAATGGATGTGGGCGCGGTGACCGAGGGCGGTCTGCCTGCGGCCATCGACGGGGCAGAGGTGATCTACAACCTCGGAGCCGATGAGGTGGACATCGCCGATGGTCCCTTCGTGATCTATCAGGGCAGCCATGGCGACCGGGGCGCGCATCGCGCCGACGTGATCCTGCCGGGCGCGGCCTATACCGAGGAACAGGGGCTCTTCGTCAACACCGAAGGCCGTCCGCAACTGGCGCTTCGCGCGGGCTTTGCGCCCGGTGAGGCCAAGGAAAACTGGGCGATCCTGCGCGCACTGTCGGCAGAACTAGGCGCGGCGCTGCCCTACGACTCGCTTGTGCAGTTGCGCAACGCGATGGTGGCCGAGGTTCCGCATCTGGCGATGATCGACGAAGTGCCGATGAACGAGATCGCACCGCTGGAATTGCGTGCACCGGCCGAGGCCGATTTCGTGCCTGCGGTGAAGGACTTCTATCTGACCAACCCGATTGCCCGCGCGTCGGCCGTGATGGCCGAGCTGAGTGCTGCGGCAAAGGCGCGGTCCGAGGCCGCGATTGCGGCGGAATAATCGGGGTGCCGGGCGGCGGAACGCTCCGGCCCTTCGTGGGTGGCGGTGCCATGGTTCTGGCGCTGGCGGGCTGTACGCCCGATCCGGCGGCCACGCAGGACCGGCATCCGGCGCTGTTTGAGTATCTGGGGGTCGAAACCCGTCTCCTGGATGAAGATCTGGTGAATTTCCGCGTGGAGATGCGCGGTGCAAGGGGGCGAGAGGACGTGGCGGCCTATGCCGAATGTGCAGCAGCTCAGTACACGCTGATCCGGGGCTACGGATTTGCGCGACATGTCCGCACAAATGTGCAGGAAGAGGCTGGCCTTTGGCACGCAGATGCGGTTTACACCGTGTCACCGGCGCTCCCCCGGGGGGTGCAGACGATAGACGCCGAAGTGGTGGTCGCCGACTGCGCCGAGCAAGGCATACCGACGGTGTGAGGACAGATGGCTGAATTCTTTACAACCACTCCCGGCATCGCGCTGATTATTATCGCGCAGTGTCTTGCGGTGATCGCATTCGTGATGATCTCGCTTCTCTTCCTGGTCTATGGCGACCGGAAGATCTGGGCGGCGGTCCAGATGCGCAAGGGCCCCAACGTGGTGGGGGTCTTCGGCCTGCTGCAATCGGTGGCCGACGCGCTGAAATACGTCATCAAGGAAGTGGTGATCCCGGCGGGCGCTGACAAGCCCGTGTTCATCCTGGCACCGCTGACCAGCTTCGTTCTGGCGATGATTGCCTGGGCGGTGATCCCCTTCAACGATGGTTGGGTTCTGGCGGATCTGAACGTTGCCATTCTCTATGTCTTCGCTGTTTCCTCTTTGGAAGTGTACGGCGTGATCATGGGCGGATGGGCGTCGAACTCCAAATATCCTTTCCTCGGTTCGCTGCGCTCTGCCGCGCAGATGATTTCCTACGAAGTCTCGATCGGCCTGATCATCATCGGTGTGGTGATCACCACAGGCTCGCTGAACTTCTCTGACATCGTGCGCGCGCAGGACGGGTCTTACGGCTTCTTCAGCTGGTACTGGCTGCCGCATTTCCCGATGGTGTTCCTGTTCTTCATCTCGGCCCTGGCCGAAACCAACCGCCCGCCCTTCGACCTGCCGGAAGCGGAATCGGAGCTGGTCGCGGGCTATCAGGTGGAATACTCGGCGACGCCCTTCCTGCTGTTCATGGCCGGGGAATACATCGCCATCTTCCTGATGTGTGCGCTTGTCACGCTGCTGTTCTTCGGCGGTTGGCTCAGCCCCATTCCGGGCCTGCCCGACGGCGTGCTGTGGATGGTTGGCAAGATGGCCTTCTTCTTCTTCATCTTCGCCATGGTGAAGGCAATCACGCCGCGCTACCGCTATGACCAGCTGATGCGGATCGGTTGGAAAGTGTTCCTGCCGCTGTCTCTGGGTTGGGTCGTGATCGTGGCCTTCCTGGCAAAATTCGAACTCTTTGGCGGCGCCTATGCCCGCTGGATGATCGGGGGCTGATTGATGACGCAGATCGACTACACCCGCGCCGCGAAATACTTCCTGCTGGCGGATTTCGTCAAAGGCTTCCAACTGGGGCTGAAGTATTTCTTCGCGCCCAAGGCGACGGTGAACTATCCGCACGAGAAAGGCCCGCTCTCGGTCCGCTTCCGGGGGGAACACGCGCTGCGCCGCTACCCCAACGGGGAAGAACGCTGCATCGCCTGTAAGCTCTGCGAAGCGATCTGCCCGGCGCAGGCCATCACCATCGACGCCGAACCGCGCGAGGACGGCAGCCGCCGGACCACCCGCTACGACATCGACATGACCAAGTGCATCTATTGCGGCTTCTGCCAGGAAGCCTGCCCGGTGGATGCGATTGTCGAAGGCCCTAATTTCGAATTCGCCACCGAGACCCGCGAAGAGCTGTTCTACAACAAGGAAAAGCTGCTGGAAAACGGCGCCCGTTGGGAAGCCGAGATCGCCCGCAACCTTGAACTGGATGCCCCCTACCGATGACCAAAGCCCCGCAAAACCCCTTCGCGGCGCTGATGGCGCAGACGCAGGACATGGCCAAGGATTGGGTCAAGCAGGTCAATCCTGCCATGGCGCAATTCACGCCGCAGGGCTTTGAAAAGCTCTGGCCGACCATGCCTGCCGAGATGATGGAAGCGTTCATGGGCAAGCAGTTCAACCCCGATGGGCTGGATGCCAAGACCCGCCTGCTGCTGACGCTTCAGGGCCTGACCATCCAGGGCGCCGTGGCCGAACCGCAGATCCGCCTGACCGTGCGCCACGCGCTGGAGGCCGGGGCATCGAAACAGGAAATTGCCGAAACCATCGCGCAGGCCGCCATGTTCGGGGGTGTCCCCGCCATGACCAAGGCGATGGAGCTTGCCCGTCAGGCCATCGACGGAACCGAGGAGTAACCCCATGGGTATCGCCGATTTCACCTTTTACCTCTTCGCCATCACCACGGTGGTGGCCGGCCTCTTCGTGGTGGTCAGCCGCAACCCCGTCCATTCGGTGCTGTGGCTGATCCTGGCCTTCCTCAGCTCTGCCGGGCTCTTCGTCCTCATCGGGGCGGAGTTCGTGGCGATGCTGCTGGTGATCGTCTATGTGGGCGCGGTGGCGGTGCTGTTCCTCTTCGTCGTCATGATGCTAGATGTGGATTTCGCCGAGCTGAAGGCGGAGATGGCCAAATACATCCCCATGGCGGGGCTGATCGGCGTGATCATCCTGATCCAGCTGTCCATGGCGTTTGGTCCCTGGGCCACTGCCGAGGGCGTTGACCTGTTGGCGACCCCCAACGCCACGCCCGAAGGCGCCGCGCATAACACCGCCGCTTTGGGCGCCGTGATCTATGACCACTACTTCCTTCTGTTCCAGCTGGCGGGCCTGATCCTGCTGGTCGCCATGATCGGCGCGATCGTGCTGACCCTGCGCCACCGCACCGACGTCAAGCGCCAGAACGTGCTGGCGCAGATGTACCGCGATCCGGCCAAGGCGATGGAACTGAAGGACGTGAAGCCGGGGCAGGGGCTCTGATGGCTTGGTGGGGTTGGGTGGCCATTGCCGTTGCCCTGGCCGCCGCAGTTTACACAACGTCCCGCAAACGGGGCGAAACCGACCGGAGCTGAGACCGGTCAAAAAGAACTCTGGCCGCACCGGCAAAGGTGCGGGCGCGATTGAATAACCAAGGGGCGCAGGCCCCGGAGGGACGAGATGAGTATCGCACTGGAACATTACCTGACGGTGGCGGCAGCGCTGTTCGTCATCGGGATTTTCGGGATTTTCCTGAACCGCAAGAACGTGATCGTCATCCTGATGTCGATCGAACTTATGCTGCTTGCGGTCAACATCAACCTCGTCGCCTTCTCCGCCTATCTGGGCGATCTGACGGGGCAGATCTTTACGCTCTTCGTGCTGACCGTCGCCGCCGCCGAGGCCGCGATTGGTCTGGCTATCCTCGTCTGCTTCTTCCGCAACCGCGGCACCATCGCCGTGGAAGACGTCAACGTTATGAAGGGCTGAGCCGACATGGAAACCTTCCTTCTCTTCCTCCCGCTCGTCGGCGCAATCATCTGCGGCTTTTCCTGGCGTCTGATCGGGGAAACGGCGGCCTGTTGGGTGGCAACCGGCGCGCTGTTCCTGTCTTGTATCCTCAGCTGGTTCGTGTTCCTGGGCTTCGACGGCGAGACCTATACCCGCGATCTCTTCACCTGGATCGCGTCTGGCACGCTGGACACCAGCTGGTCGGTGCGCATCGACCGCCTGACCGCGATCATGCTGATCGTGATCACCACCGTCTCGGCGCTCGTGCATCTATACTCCTTCGGCTACATGGCCCATGACGAGCATTTCCGCGAGGGCGAGAGCTATCGCCCCCGGTTCTTCGCCTACCTGTCCTTCTTCACCTTTGCGATGCTGTCGCTGGTGACCGCCGACAACCTGCTGCAACTGTTCTTCGGTTGGGAAGGCGTGGGCGTGGCGTCCTACCTGCTGATCGGCTTCTATTTCCGCAAGCCGAGCGCGGGCGCTGCTGCCATGAAGGCGTTTATCGTCAACCGCGTGGGTGACTTTGCCTTCCTGCTTGGCATCTTCGCGATCTACAAGCTGACCGACAGCATCAACTTCTCGGTGATCCTTGCGGAAGGCCCGCATCTGGCGGAGCAGACCATCAGCTTCATGGGGCGTGAGCTGAACGCCGCGAACACCATCGGCATGCTGCTCTTCATCGGCGCTATGGGGAAATCGGCGCAGCTGTTCCTGCACACCTGGCTGCCGGACGCGATGGAAGGTCCGACGCCGGTGTCGGCGCTGATCCACGCCGCGACCATGGTGACGGCGGGTGTCTTCCTGGTCTGCCGCATGTCGCCGATCATGGAATACGCGCCCTATGCGACCAACTTCATCGTGATCATCGGGGCCGCGACCGCCTTCTTCGCAGCGACCGTGGGCCTCGTGCAGAACGACATCAAGCGCGTCATCGCCTATTCGACCTGTTCCCAGCTTGGCTACATGTTCGTGGCGGCGGGCGTCGGCGTCTACTCGGTTGCGATGTTCCACCTCTTCACCCACGCCTTCTTCAAGGCAATGCTGTTCCTTGGCGCGGGCTCGGTCATCCACGCGATGCATCACGAGCAGGACATGCGCAACTATGGCGGGCTGAGGAAGAAGATCCCCTTCACCTTTGCCGCCATGATGATCGGCACGCTGGCCATCACCGGCGTCGGCATCCCGCTGACGGGCTGGATCGGCTTTGCGGGCTTCGCCTCCAAGGATGCGGTGATCGAGAGCGCCTTTGCCTTCGGCGGTGGTCTGGGGACCTACGCCTTCTGGATGCTGGTCGTCGCGGCCTGCTTCACCAGCTTCTATTCCTGGCGCCTGATCTATCTGACCTTCTATGGCAAGCCGCGCGGCGACAAGCATGCGCATGAGCATGCCCATGAAAGCCCCAAGGTGATGCTGATCCCGCTAGCGGCTCTGGCCTTGGGCGCGGTCTTCTCGGGCGCGATCTGGTACAACCAGTTCTTCGGCCATACCGATTCCGTGGGCCGCTTCTTCGGCGTTCCTTACGCGGTTGAAGGTCATGCGGATGAGGCCGGTCATGGCGAGGAAGCTATGGCGACGGATGGTCATGGCGAAGCGGCAACCGACGGGCATGGCGAAAATGACGCCCATGCAGCCGAGGCCGCAGATAGCCACGCAACCGAGGACAGCCACGCAGCCGCGGATGACGGCCATGGCGAAGCGCATTACGTCTTTACCGGACACGCGGGCGAGGGCGCCATTCACATGGCACCGGATAACCACGTGCTGAATGACGCGCATAGCGTGCCGAAATGGGTCAAGCTGGCGCCCTTCGTCGCCATGATCATCGGCTTTGTCACCGCGACCCTGTTCTACATCGTCCGCCCGACCCTGCCTGCGCGCACCGCCGAGCTGTTCCAGCCTGCCTATCAGTTCCTGCTGAACAAGTGGTATTTCGACGAGATCTACAACTGGATCTTCGTCATCCCCGCCGCCTGGATCGGCCGGACCCTGTGGAAGCGCGGCGATGGCAATATCATCGACGGCGGCATCAACGGGCTGGCCATGGGGATCATCCCCTTCTTCACGCGGCTCGCGGGCCGGGCGCAGTCCGGGTACCTCTTCCACTATGCCTTCGCGATGGTTCTGGGCATCGCGGTGCTGATCACCATCGCAACCTTGAGCTTCGGGGGCTGAGAGCAGAGACATGCAAGACAATCTTCTCTCCATCGTTACCTTTCTTCCCCTGGTGGCTGCGCTTTTCGCGCTGATCCCGGATGGCAAGTCCGAAGGCGGCAAGAAGAACGCGAAATACCTGGCGCTGGCCGCAACGCTTGCGACCTTCGTGATCTCGCTGTTCATCCTGCTGGAATTTGACGCCTCCAACCCCGGCTTCCAGCTGGTGGAAGAAGGCGAATGGATGCTTGGCCTGACCTACAAGGTCGGAGTCGATGGCATCTCGGTTCTGTTCGTGATGCTGACCACCTTCCTGATGCCGCTTGTCATCTGGTCGTGCTGGGAGGTGGAGCATCGCGTCAAGGAATACATGATCGCGCTCTTGGTTCTGGAAAGCCTGATGATCGGCGTTTTCGTGGCGCTTGATCTGGTCCTTTTCTACCTGTTCTTCGAGGCGGGCCTTATCCCGATGTTCCTGATCATCGGCATCTGGGGCGGTCAGAACCGGATCTATGCCGCGTTCAAGTTCTTCCTTTACACCTTCCTCGGCTCGGTGCTGATGCTGGTCGCGATGATCGCGATGTATGTGGATGCGGGCACGACGGATATCCCGACGCTGCTGACCCACCAGTTCAGCTCTGACACGATCTCGATCATGGGCTGGCATATCGTCGGCGGCTTGCAGACGATCCTGTGGATCGCCTTCTTCGCCAGCTTCGCCGTGAAAATGCCGATGTGGCCGGTTCACACCTGGTTGCCCGATGCACACGTTCAGGCGCCCACGGCGGGCTCGGTCGTTCTGGCCGCGATCCTGCTGAAGATGGGCGGCTATGGCTTCTTGCGGTTCAGCCTGCCGATGTTCCCTGTCGCCTCTGACCTGATGGCAGAGTTCGTCATGTGGCTGTCAGTGATCGCCATCATCTACACCTCGCTCGTTGCGATGGTGCAGGAGGACATGAAGAAGCTCATCGCCTATTCGTCGGTCGCCCATATGGGCTACGTCACCATGGGCATCTTCGCGGCCAACCAGCAGGGTGTTGATGGCGCGATCTTTCAGATGATCAGCCACGGTTTCGTGTCCGGCGCGCTCTTCCTTTGCGTTGGCGTCATCTATGACCGGATGCACACGCGCGAGATCGACGCCTATGGCGGCCTCGTGAACCGGATGCCCGCCTATGCACTGGTCTTCATGCTGTTCACCATGGCCAATGTCGGGCTGCCCGGCACGTCGGGCTTCGTGGGTGAATTCCTGACGCTGATGGGTGTCTTTCAGGTCAACACCTGGATCGCGGTCTTCGCCGCGACCGGTGTGATCCTGTCGGCAGCCTATGCGCTGTGGCTTTACCGCCGGGTGGTCTTTGGCGACCTGATCAAGGAAAGCCTCAAGTCCATCACCGACATGACCCCGCGTGAACGCATGATCTTTGCGCCGCTCATCGTGATGACCCTGCTTCTGGGCGTCTACCCGAGCCTCGCCCTCGACGTGATCGGCCCCTCGGTCGAGAACCTTGTCCACCATTACGACCTGGCCGTCGGGCAGACCCTGTCCGACACCGCCATCGCCGCCAGCCACTGAGGTCCCGAGATGTTTGCGTCCGATATCGCCATTCTCCTGCCCGAGATCATCCTGTCCGTCTTCGCGATGCTGGGGCTGATCGCTGCGGTCTACACCTCCAAGGACGGCATGGCCCCGGTTCTGGTCTGGCTGACTGCCGCGCTGCTGGCGCTGATGGGCATCTATATCGGCCTGACGGGTGAGGGCAGCCAGGTCGCGTTTGACGGCATGTTCATCAATGACGGCTTTGCGCGCTTCGCCAAGGTGGTGATCCTGCTGTCGGCTGCCGCGATCCTGCTCATTGGCAAGGATTTCATGCAGCGCGACGACCTGCTGCGGTTCGAATATCCGATGCTGATCGTGCTGGCGACGGTCGGCATGATGGTCATGGTGTCCTCGGGCAACCTGATGACGCTTTACATGGGGCTGGAGCTGCAATCCCTGTCGCTCTACGTCGTTGCCGCCATGCGCCGCGACAGCGTGCGCTCGACGGAAGCGGGCCTGAAATACTTCGTCCTCGGCGCTCTTTCCTCGGGCATCCTGCTTTATGGCGCGTCGCTGACCTATGGTTTTGCCGGCACCGCCGATTTCGCCGGTATCGTCGCGGCGGTCGAGGGTGGCGCATCGCTTGGCCTGATCTTCGGTCTGGCCTTCATGGTGGCGGGTCTGGCCTTCAAGGTCTCTGCCGCGCCCTTCCACATGTGGACGCCGGATGTCTACGAAGGCTCGCCCACCCCGGTCACCGCCTTCTTTGCCACCGCGCCCAAGATGGCCGCCATGGGCCTGCTTGCCCGCCTGGCCCATGATGCCTTTGGCAGCGTTGTCAGCGACTGGCAACAGATCATCGCCCTGCTGGCGGTTCTGTCCATGTTCCTCGGCGCCATTGCCGCGATTGGCCAGACCGATATCAAGCGCCTGATGGCTTATTCCTCGATCTCTCATATGGGCTTTGCCCTGATGGGTCTGGCCGCCGGGACCGAGCAGGGTGTCAGCGCCATGCTGATCTACATGGCGATCTACGTTACGATGAACGTGGGCACCTTCGCCTTCATCCTGTCGATGCAGAAGGATGGCCGCCACGTCACCAATATCTCGTCCCTCAACGCCTTCTCGACGAAAGAGCCGATCAAGGCCGCTGCAATCCTCATCCTGATGTTCAGCCTTGCCGGTGTGCCGCCGATGGTGGGCTTCTTCGGCAAATACGCGGTGCTTCTGGCCGCCGTGGACGCGGGCCTGAACCTGGTAGCGATCCTGGGTGTGGTCGCGTCGGTCATCGGTGCCTTCTACTACCTGCGTATCGTCTACTTCATGTATTTCGGCGAGGAGCGTGAAGGCATCGACGGCAAGATGAGCCCGCTGGCCTATGCCGGTCTGATGGCCGCTGCCGCGATCATGCTGCTTGGGGTGTTCAACCTCTTCGGTGTGGACAGCCTGGCCGAAGCCGCCGCCGCGACGCTGGTCCGCTAAGCCATGACTGGCTGGCCCGAGGGCGTCGGCCGCAGGGTTCTGCAAACGGTCGATAGCACCATGGCCGAGGGCGCGCGGATTGCGCCCTCACTGGCCGGGCCTGAATGGGTGCTGGCGCTGGAGCAGACCGCAGGTCATGGCCGCAGGGGCCGGGCCTGGTCCTCTCCCAAGGGGAATTTCTTCGCCTCGCTGGTGTTGCAACCGAAGGAAGCCCCCGATCAGGTGGCGCTGCGCAGCTTCGTGGCAGCTCTGGCCCTGCGCGATGCCTTTGTCGCGGCGACGGGGCGGGCGGAGGCGTTCAAGCTCAAATGGCCCAATGACGTGCTGCTGAATGGCGGCAAGGTTGCGGGCATTCTGCTGGAAAGCGTTGGATCGGGGCAGGGGGTCACGCATCTGATCATCGGGATCGGCGTGAACCTTGTGGCTGCCCCCGGAGCCGATCAGGTGGAAGAGGGCGCGGTTCCGCCCGTCAGCCTGCTGTCGGAAACCGGTATTCGTGTCAGCCCCGAAGAGTTCCTCGACCTGCTGGCCGTCGCCTATGCCCGGTATGAGCAGCAATTCACCACCTACGGCTTTGCCCCCATCCGTACCGCCTGGTTGCAGGAGGCTGCGCGCTTGGGCGAGACCATCACCGCCCGCACCACCGCCGAGACGATGACCGGGCGCTTTGAGACCATCGACGACACCGGTAACCTGATCCTGACGACGCCCAAGGGGCAGCGGGCGATTCCGGCTGCCGACATCTTTTTCTGACCAAAAGGGGGCAACGCCCATGCTTCTGGCCATCGACACCGGCAACACCAACACCGTTTTTTCCATCTGGGACGGGCGGCAGATGCTGGCCACCTTCCGCACCACGACGGAACATCAGCGCACGGCGGACCAGTATTTCGTCTGGTTGTCCACGCTGATGGCCCACAAGAAGCTCGATGTGACAATCACCGATTGCATTATTTCCTCCACCGTGCCGCGCGTGGTGTTCAACCTGCGCGTTCTCTGTGATCGCTATTTCGACTGCCGCCCGCTGGTGGTCGGCAAACCAGATTGCCTGCTGCCAAACCCGCCGCGCGTAGATGCGGGCACGCAGGTGGGGCCCGACAGGCTGGTCAATGCCGCTGCCGCCTTCGACCGACATGGTGGTGATTTGATCGTCGTCGATTTCGGCACCGCCACCACTTTTGACGTGGTGGCCAGCGACGGGGCATATGTGGGGGGCGTCATTGCACCGGGTGTGAACCTGAGCCTGGAGGCCCTGCACCACGCCGCCGCCGCGCTGCCCCATGTGGACGTGACCAAGCCGCAAAACGTCATTGGCACCAATACCGTGGCCTGTATGCAATCCGGCATCTTCTGGGGCTATGTCGGCCTTGTGCGCGGGATCTGTGACCGGATCTGCGCGGAGTATGAAAAACCCATGCGGATCATCGGCACCGGCGGGCTTGCGCCATTGTTCTCGCAGGGGGATGTGCTATTTGACCTGATCGAAGACGACCTGACGATCCACGGGCTGACCGTGATCCACAAATACAACAAGGATAACGGGCAGATATGACCTCCTCCCCTCGACTGATCTACCTTCCCCTCGGCGGCGCGGGGGAGATCGGGATGAATTGCTACCTCTATGGCTACGGGCCGCAGGGGGATGAGCGGTTCATCCTCGTCGATGTGGGGGTGAGTTTCCCCGATATGGATGGCACCCCCGGTGTCGATCTGATCCTGCCCGATATCGCCTGGATCGCGGAACGCGCGGACAGGCTGGATGGCATCTTCATCACCCACGCGCATGAAGACCATGTCGGCGCGCTTGGCCATCTCTACCGCCATTTTCGCAAGGTGCCGGTCTTTGCGCGGCCCTTCACCGCCGCCATCGCCACCCGCAAGATGGAAGAGGCCGGGCAGGATCCGGCCATGGTGCAGGTTGCGCCGGTCTGGCCCGAGACCGTGCAGGCAGGTCCCTTTACCGTGGGTTTTGCGCCGACCTCCCATTCCATCCCCGAGGCGTCCGCGCTTGTCATCGACAGCCCCGAGGGCCGTGTCGTGCATTCGGGCGACTTCAAGATCGACCCCGATCCGCGCGTGGGAGAACCCTTTGACCCCGCGATGTGGGAAGAGATCGGCAAGACCGGCGTCCGGGCGCTGATCTGCGATTCCACCAATGTGTTTTCCCGTCACGCGGGCCGCAGTGAAAGCGACCTGCCAGAGCCGATCACCAAGCTGGTGGCAGAGGCGCGCGGCATGGTCGTGGCGACTACCTTCGCCTCCAACATCGCGCGGGTGAAGACGCTGGCCGAGGCAGGTCGTGCGGCTGGCCGGTCTGTCTGCCTGATGGGCCGGGCGATGAAGCGGATGGTGACCGTCGCTGTGGAAACCGGCGTGCTGACCGACTTCCCCTCGACCATCAGCCCCGAGGAGGCCACGCAGGTGCCGCGTGAAAACCTGATGCTGATCGTGACCGGCAGCCAGGGCGAACGGCGGGCGGCGTCGGCGGCGCTTTCGCGCGGCAAGTATCTGGGGCATGAGCTGAAAGAGGGCGATACGTTCCTCTTCTCCTCCAAGACCATTCCGGGCAACGAGGTGTCCGTGGGACGCATCCAGAATGCGTTGTCGGAAATCGGTGTCGATATTGTCGATGAACAATCCGGGTTCTACCACGTCTCGGGCCACGCCAATCGCCCCGATCTTGAACGGATGCACGGGCTGCTGAAGCCGCAGATCCTGGTCCCCAATCACGGCGAACACCGCCATCTGCGGGAACACTGCAAGGTGGGGGCGGCAGGCGGCATGACCCCGGTTCTGGCGCCCAATGGCTCCATGGTGGACCTGTCGGGCAACAAACCCGGCATCGTCGAACATGTGGACGTGACGCGGGCCTATCTCGATGGCTCCCGCGTGATCGGGGCGCTTGATGGGGTGGTGCGCGACCGGATGAAACTGGCGCTCAATGGCCTCGTGATCGTGGCGCTGATCATCGACGAGGAAGACGAGCCGTTGGAGGATTGCTGGGTCGAATTGCGGGGCCTGCCCGAGATGGTGGGCAATCAGAGCCTGTCGGAGATGATCGAGGACCAACTGGCCGAGATGTTCCCGCGCCTGACCCACAAGATGGTCATGCATGACGACAAGCTGCAGGACGAGGTGAAACGCGTCGTCCGGCAGGTCTGCGTGTCGGAAATCGGCCGCAAGCCAGAGGTCACGACCATCATCTCGCGCCTGATGGCGGGCTGATGGCCCTTCGGGTGGAACGCCTTCCCGGATTGTCCGGGTGGCCCCCCGCCATGCTGCATGAAAACGGAAACAGCTGGCTGAGCCTGCCGGTGGCCAGCGGCCATGCGGAGTTTTCCATTCGCCTTCCCCTGACCGAATACGACGTTGCGGCCCTGCGTGCCGACCCGGCGCGCGCCTGGATCATCTTTGGCGCGCTACACGCACGGCTGCAATCGCTTGGCCCCCGCGTGGGACAGAGCCTCGCGCCAGAGATCGCGGGGGCCATCCTGCCCCGCATTCTTGGGGCCGAGGATCTTGGCCGTCTTTGCACGGAGCTGCGCGCGGAAGTGCCGGATTTCGACAATGCCATCGCACAGGCTTCCGACCACGGCTTCCACGCGCCCTGACGGCGGGAACGCGACCTACCGCCGGTCGGAAAAGGGTTAGACTGCGGGCTGTCCCCGACGTTTCCTGACCGAAACGGCTATGGGAGGACGCCATGTGGACTGCAGATGATCTGATCGACCGGGAACGCTATCCGATCCACGAGCATGGCCCCGCCCGCGACGCGGTGCTGGCCAAGGTGCGCGCCGATCTGGCGCAGGACGGCTGCGCGGTCATCAAGGGGTTCCTGACGCCTGCGGGCGTGGCGGCCCTGGCGGAAGAGGCCGACAGCGTCGCCGACAAGGGCCACCGCAGCTACAACCGCACCAATGCCTATTTCACCGCCGATGACCCAAGCCTGCCCGAGGATGACCCGCGCCGGCAGTTCTTTGACCGTTCCAACGCCTTCATCCCGGCGGATAACTTTGCCAAGTCCGGTCCGCTGCGCACCATCCACGACAGCTCGGGGTTTGACGATTTCATCCGCGACTGCCTTCAGGAAACCAGGTTCTACCGCTATGCCGACCCGCTGGCAGATGTGATCGTGAACGCGGCGGGCGAGGGCAATGGCTTCCCCTGGCATTTCGACACCAACAATTTCACCGTGACGCTGGCCATTCAGAATGCGGAAGGGGGCGGGGCCTTTGAATACGCCCCGATGATCCGCGAAACGGACGAGAATTTCGACGAGGTGTCCCGCGTTCTGAACGGCACGTCAGACCGGGTGACGGTGCTGACCCTCGAACCCGGTGACCTGCAATTGTTCAAGGGGCGCTATTCCCTGCACCGGGTCGCGCCGCTAAGGGGCAGCCGCCCGCGCTATGTGGCGATCTTTTCCTATGTGGATCAGCCCGACATGGTGGGCGCGCCGGAACGCACCCGCCAGCTTTATGGGCGCACGCTGCCCATCCATCACGAACGGGCCGGGCAGCGGGGGGATGCGCTGATCGACTGAGAGGCGCCTCAGGCGGCGGACTCGCTTTCGTCGCCGTTGCCATCCTCGGCAGGTGTTTCCGTGGCTTCAGCGGGCTTTGCAGCCTCTCCACGACGCTCTGCAAAGCTGAGCGCGATGAAGTCGGGCATGTGATCGCCCATGCCGACGACCTGATTGCCACCGCGACGCCCGCCACCGCCGGACCGCTGCCGGGGTTCGGATTTGCGGCGCGGCTCGCTGCGTTCGGACGATGCCGGGGCCTCTGCCTGTGCTTCCTCGACCGGCTGCTCCTTGGGGGCATCATCCGCCTTGCGGCTGCGGGACCGGCCACGCCCGCGCTTGGGCTTGTCCTCGGTCGTGTCCTCCTCAGAGGACGTGCGACGCGTGTCCTTGGGCTGCCAGGGGGCCTCGGCCCGCGGGACCGGCTGACCGATCAGCGTTTCAATTGCCGCCAGCAGCTTGTCATCGGCGGGAATGGCCATCATGACCGTGGTACCCTTGCGGCCCGCGCGCCCGGTGCGGCCGATCCGGTGAACATAGTCCTCGGCATGGCCGGGCACGTCATAGTTGAACACATGGCTCACATTCGGAATGTCGAGGCCACGGGCCGCCACGTCGGAGGCCACGAGGAACTTGATCGAGCCGTCGCGGAACCCGTCCAGCGTGCGCATCCGGTGCGACTGGTCCAGGTCGCCATGAATGGGCTCGGCGTTATAGCCGTGCTTTTTCAGGGATTTGGCGACGATATCCACATCCACCTTGCGGTTACAGAAGATGATCGCGTTGGTGCAGCCCTCGCCCTCGGCATTGATGATCGCCCGCAGCATCTCGCGTTTCTGCTTGGCGGTCTGATCGCGGCGGGTGGGTTTGAACTCCACCAGCTTCTGGGTGATCGTGTCCGATGTGGTGGACTGACGCGCCACCTCGATCCGTTCCGGGTTCGACAGGAACGTATTGGTGATCCGCTCGATCTCCGGCGCCATGGTGGCCGAGAAGAAGAGCGTCTGCCGGGTAAAGGGCGTCAGGCCGAAGATGCGCTCGATATCGGGGATGAAGCCCATATCGAGCATCCGGTCGGCCTCATCGACCACCATCACTTTCACATCCGACAGGATCAGCTTGCCGCGCTCGAAATGGTCCAGCAGGCGGCCCGGCGTGGCGATCAGCACGTCAACGCCCTTGTCGATCAGCGCATCCTGTTCCTTGAAGCTGACACCGCCGATCAGCAGCGCTTTGGTCAGCTTCACATACTTGGCATAGGTGTCGAAGTTTTCGGCCACCTGCGCGGCCAGTTCGCGCGTCGGGCACAGCACCAGGCTGCGCGGCATCCGGGCGCGGGCGCGGCCACGGGCCAGTGCGGTGATCATCGGCAGGGTAAAACTGGCGGTCTTGCCGGTGCCTGTTTGCGCGATCCCCAACACGTCGCGCCCTTCGAGGGCGGGGGGGATGGCGCCGGCCTGAATCGGGGTGGGCTCGGTATAGCCTGCCTCTTCAACGGCCTTGAGAACCTTGGGATTAAGGTTGAGATCAGAGAATTTCGTCATATGCGTCCAGTCTGGCGGGGTCATTTGCCCGCGTCATGTGAATGGAGCGCATCTGCCACATCGCGCTCCGCGGTTCGGACATCGCGCGTGTCGCGATGCTGCGAATGCACATAAAACAAAACGCCGAAATGGTCAAATCCAAGCCGATTTGCGGGGTTATGGCGTGTCCGGTTGTGGCGAACGGGTCGTCATATCGCGGAACAACGCGGCCGGGGCGTGAATCCCGATGCGGCCATAGGGGCCGAGCAGATGGGCGCTGAACCCTTCGCGCGTTGCGCGCTCGATCATACCGGGGCCAAGCGCGATGAAGCCGAGCGCGTCGTTTCGGCAATGCCCATGCGTGCAGCCGAGCCGGTGATCGAGCCGCCGAAAGGGCAGTTCGCGGCCCGAGTGATACGCCCCGGAGATGCGCAACCGGTGCACCCCGTCGCGCCTGTGGCTGATCACCAATGCCCGGACCGGCGCAGCGTTGTCATCGGTCAGCACCACCACATGGCCATAGAGTACATGGTGCGGATGGTCCGAAATCACGACCTGTCGGGAGTATGTACCGGTAATCCCCGTGACTGGTGAGGCGAACTCGCCGCCCGCAGTTACGCAGGCGGCGAGGCCCACGCAAATCACTAGATACCGGTACATCCGGCCAAGATGCGCATCAAAAGGTAAACAGAAGATTAACAGGGGTTTAGCGGTTACTCTTCACCCCGGTCAGACCATCATTTCCTTCGTCGCCGTCAGCTTCACATCCGGGTAATCCCGGCCCACGCGGTCGATATCCCATTGCAGGCGGGTCAGGAAAACCGGGTCGCCGTCATTGTCTGTGGCCATATGCTGCTTGTTGGCGGCGGCGAATTTCTCCACCGCCAGACGCTCGCCCTGCACCCACCGGGCCGAGGTGAACTGAGAGGGTTCGAACCGCACCGGCAGCCCGTATTCCAGCTCGATCCGGCTGGCCAGCACCTCGAATTGCAGCGCGCCGACGACGCCGACGATGAAGCCCGACCCGAAAGTCGGTTTGAAGATCTTGGCCGCGCCTTCCTCGGCAAACTGCATCAGCGCCTTGTCCAGATGCTTGGCCTTGAGGGGATCGCCCGCGCGACAGGTCTGCAACAGTTCCGGTGCGAAGGAGGGGATGCCGGTGAAGCGCAGCGCTTCACCCTCGGTCAGCGCGTCCCCGATTCGCAGTTGTCCATGGTTGGGGATGCCGATGATGTCGCCCGCCCATGCCTCTTCCGCCAGTTCCCGGTCGCTTGCCAGGAACAGCACTGGGCTGGAAATGGCCATCGGTTTCTTGGACCGCACATGGGTCATCTTCATGCCGCGTTGGAAATGGCCAGAGGCCAGCCGCACGAAAGCCACCCGGTCGCGGTGCTTGGGGTCCATATTGGCCTGCACCTTGAAGACGAAGCCGGTGACCTTATTTTCCTCCGGCGCGACCTCGCGCGGGGTGGCAGTCTGGACCTGGGGTTCGGGGCCGTAGCCCGCGATGCCGTCCATCAGCTCTTTTACGCCGAAGCTGTTGATGGCAGACCCGAACCAGATCGGCGTCAGGTGTCCTTCGAGGAAGCTCTGCTTGTCGAGCGGCGGCAGCAGCTCGCGCGCCATCTCCACCTCTTCGCGCAGCTTCTCCAGCAGGTCGGCGGGGATGTGTTCTTCCAGCAGCGGATCGTCCAGCCCCTCGATCTTGATCGACTCCGCCACCTTGTTGCGGTCGGCGCGGTCCATCAGTTCCAGCCGGTCACGCAGCAGGTCATAGCAGCCGAGGAAATCGCGGCCCATGCCAATCGGCCAGCTGGCGGGGGTCACGTCAATGGCCAGGTTTTCCTGAATCTCGTCGATGATATCAAAGACGTCGCGGCTTTCGCGGTCCATCTTGTTGCAGAAGGTCAGGATCGGCAGGTCGCGCAACCGGCACACCTCGAACAGCTTCTGCGTCTGGCTTTCCACGCCCTTTGCCCCGTCGATCACCATGATCGCGGCGTCAACGGCGGTGAGCGTCCGGTAGGTGTCCTCGGAAAAGTCCGAGTGACCGGGCGTGTCCACCAGGTTGAAGCGGTATTTGCCGTAGTCGAAGGACATGGCCGAGGCCGAAACCGAAATGCCCCGGTCCTTTTCCATCTGCATGAAGTCCGAGCGCGTCCGCCGCGCCTCGCCCTTTGCGCGCACCTGTCCGGCCATCTGGATGGCGCCCCCGTAGAGGAGGAATTTTTCCGTCAGCGTGGTCTTGCCCGCATCGGGATGCGAGATGATCGCAAAGGTCCGGCGGCGGGCGATTTCGGGCGGCAGGTCGGGGCGGTTCGTGGGCGTGTCCAGCATGGCCGCGCGTATAGGCGCAGCCATGCGGATTGGCAAGGAAATCCGGGGCTCGGGCAGAATGCCCTCGGGCGTTGTCCGTCGTGATCACCGGTCCTTGACAGGCGGTCGAGTTTCCAGGGCCCTGCCCACCCACAGGCTGCGCCGCACGACGAAGACACAGGACGACCGGACCCGCCTAATCCGACTGTCCGCGACTGGCCCGGGTCAGGCGTTCGGCGGGGTCCCCGGCCTCTGTGAGCGCCTTGTCATCGACCTCGATATCGGCCGCCAGCAGGCGGTCGGCATCGGTCTGTTCGGTCTCCACATCGTCGGGCAGGGCGGCGCGGGTCTGGGGTGTGACCAGCAGGCTTTCGACCGCGACACCCTCGGCATATATGATCTCATGCGCGCCAAAGAGGATCTGGTAGCTTTCGATGAAGCCCCCTTCCTCGCGCCGCACCGTGTCGCCATTGACCAGATGCGCGGCCTTGACCAGCACCTCTGCCCGGCCCGTCCCAAGCTCGTCGCTGCGCTGCCAGATGAACAGCCGATGATGCGGGAAAAGCCGCAGGTCATTGGCGGTGTTGAGCGTGCCTTCCCGGATTCGGATCGGGGCCAGGGCGCCGGTGGCCCGCTGCACCTGTTGGCCGATCCAGCGTACTTCCTGCGGGCCGTGATCTCGGGTCAGCAAACGGTCGCCCGCCTGCAACTCCTCCACCGGCACCTGCCGCCCATTGGCCATCGTCAACCGCGTCCCCGCGATGAAACTGACGCTGGCGATATCGGCCAGCCGCTGCGCGGCCAATGCGGGTTCTGATGCGACAAGCTCGTATTCCCCGCGCGGGGTCATCGGGGCCAGTGGCAGGAAATGGCGGGCGGTGTCTTCGTCGCCGGTCACGGTCAGGATCAGCAGTTCCACGAAGGTGCCTTCGGGGGCCATCATGCTGTGGCAGACCTCCAGCAGAACCTTGTCGCCGGGTTGCCCGACGCCGGAGCCGTCCGCCACTTCGGTGCCCTCCGGCCCATCCCAGATTGCCAGAGCCCGCGGTTGCGCGTCACGGGACAGGCGATAGCTGTCGCCGGGCACGACGTCCTGCAGGCCACCAATCGGATCGCCCTCATTGGCCCCCCAATGCACGATCAGGTCGCTGGCGGTATAGGTGGGAAAGCTGAACTGGGCGGTACGACGGGACATCACGAATTCCTTTGCGCCTTGGCTAGTCCCGAGCAGGGCGAACCGTCAAGCGGTCAGAAGGTGGCAGGGCCGATATCAGCATGGTAAGGCACTGGTTAACGAAACATGAATGACGGGGAAAAGGATCATGGATCTGGGAATTTCTGGCAAGCGCGCATTGGTCTGCGCCTCGTCCAAGGGGCTTGGACGTGGCTGTGCCGAGATGCTGGCGGCCAATGGCGTCAACCTGGTGATGAACGCGCGTGGGGCTGGGGCGCTGGAAAAGGCGGCAGAGGATATTCGCGCTGCCCATGGGGTAGAGGTGATCGCTATCGCCGCTGACATCACCACCGAAGAGGGCCGGGCCAAGGTGCTGGCAGCTGCCGGTGACGTCGATATTCTCGTCAACAACGCAGGCGGTCCGCCGCCGGGCAGCTGGCAGGACTGGGAGCGTGAGGATTTCATCAGGGCGCTCGACGCAAACATGCTGACCCCGATTGCCCTGATGAAAGCGCTGATGCCGGGGATGATGGCGCGTGGATGGGGCAGGGTGGTGAACATCACCTCGCAATCCGTGAAGGCTCCGATTGCGGTTCTGGGCCTGTCGAACTCGGCTCGCGCCGGGCTGACCGGCTATGTTGCGGGGACGTCTCGGCAGGTGGCCGGCAAAGGCGTGATCATCAACAACCTTCTGCCGGGCATTCATGCGACCGACCGGGCCGTATCGCTCGATACGGCGGCCGCTGCACAGGATGGCATCACGCTGGAAGAGGCCATGGACCGCCGCGCCGCGACGATCCCGGCCGGGCGCTATGGCACGGCAGAGGAGTTCGGGGCGACCTGTGCGTTCCTGTGCTCTCAATACGCGGGCTATATGGTCGGTCAGAACATCCTTCTGGACGGCGGTTCGACGAATGCGACGCTGTAGAGGCGTCGAATTCGTCGATTCCGGACAGGGTCTCGTGTGAGACTCCGCCTATAACATCCTGATTCCGAACAAGTTTCTCTCGTCTCAGCGAGACGGGAGGGCTTGTCTTTCCCAAACAGATCAATCTGGTGACACACTGAAGGCGCGCGGGGTTGTCTTCGGTGGATCACCTGTATGTGTGAAATTGACTCAAATTAGCACACCACAACGAGTCTTTGCCGAGGATACGGGCAGGTAGGCTTGTTCTGGCGGTCAAACTGTCAGAAAATGGATTCCAGATTCACGGACTCAAGTTGTGCAATCAAAGCCTGACTCAGCAAAAAGATTCCAGAATCACGATATTCTGCCGTGGAAGAGGTGATTTTGTGCCTTCTCGCCAGCTCTTGACCTGAGATCCGAATAAATTTTTGATCATAAATGGGATTCTTTGGGCGGAATCCCAAGGATAGGACCCTTTCAGCGGCTCTCGCCCGCCTGCAAGCGCCAGCAGGGCCGTCCCGTGCAGAAAGAGAGGGCCGAGTGCTGTTTCGATCCATTGATTTTCTGTGGATAACCCTGTGCATAGTCTGGATTCAGTACCGGATTCCATAATGATATGCGGGGAAGCTGAAACAATACCTTAATCCCGATCGAGCACGCATTCCCGGACAAGGCGTCAACATGCCCGCCTGACGGGAGCTTGAAACATGCGTGCGGGGCTGATAGCTGCGAAATCCGAGACAATTGATCGGAATTGCGCCCGTGCAACAGCCCCCCAGACTGGCCGTTCAGAACCTGTCCTGTGATTTCGCGGGGCGGACGGTCTTGCGGGATGTCTCGCTGCGGGTGGCGCCGGGCGAAGTCATGTGCCTGCTCGGGCCATCAGGGTGCGGCAAGACAACAACGCTCCGGGTCATTGCCGGGATCGAGCGGCAAAGCTCTGGCAGCGTTTCCGTCGATGGACGTGTTCTCGCGGATGGCGCATTGCACCTGCCGCCAGAGGCACGGGGGGTCGGGCTGATCTTTCAGGACTTCGCGCTGTTCCCGCATCTCAGCGTGGCGCAGAATATCGCGTTCGGTCTGACCGGCACGAAAACCGACAAGGCCAAACGTGTCGAGGAACTGCTCGCCCGCGTCGATCTCAAAGGCTACGGCGACAAGGCCCCGCACATGTTGTCGGGCGGCGAACAGCAGCGCGTGGCCCTCGCCCGTGCCCTCGCCCCGCGTCCCGGCGTGATGCTGATGGATGAGCCCTTCTCGGGGCTCGACAACCGCCTGCGCGACGGCATCCGCGATGAAACGCTGGAGCTGCTGAAGGAAGAGGGCACCGCCGTCGTTCTGGTCACCCACGAACCGGAAGAGGCGATGCGGATGGCCGACCAGATCGCGCTGATGCGTGGCGGGCGGATCGTTCAGCAGGGCGCGCCCTATAACATCTACAACGCCCCCTGCGACCGCGATGCCGCGGCGTTTTTCTCCGATATCAACGTGATCACCGGCACCGTTCAGGGTGCCTTGACCGACACCGCTTTCGGCCAGTTCCTTGCCCCCGGTCACCCTGATGGCACCGAGGTCGAAATCATCTTCCGCCCGCAACACGTCAAGATCGACTTCGATCGGGGCGGACGCGGTCCGAACCCAACCCCCCTGGACGGAGCGCCTGCGCGCGGCGTGGTCGAACGGGCCCGCTTCATGGGGCATGAAAGCCTTGTGGAATTCCGCATGGATTTCAACAACCAGATCCTCAAGGCAACGGTCCCCGCGGTCTTCCTGCCCAAGCCCGGAATGGCGCTTTGGCTGACGATCCGGCGTGACCGTTGTTTTGTTTTTGCCAAGTGATCCGGGCGATTGCCGCATCTTTCGGCTGTTTTCTGCCTGCATGTGACAGATTGGGGCTTTGATCCGGCCCGCAGAATCCATAGGTATATGCGGTGACACTCACGGAGGCGGGTCATGACCGCCCCGGACAAGGGAGACTGACATGCTCAACAATATTGGCCTGCCGGGCCTTCTGCTGATCGCGGTTGTTGTCCTCGTGCTGTTTGGCCGTGGCAAGATCGCGGGCCTCATGGGCGAAGTGGGCAAAGGCATCACCGCATTCAAGCGCGGCGTCCGCGACGGCACCGAGGAAATCGAGAACGCGGCCAATGAAGATGGCGAAGCGGCCCGCGACGTGACCCCCGAACGCGATCGTGAAAACGCCTGATCCCCTGCATGGGATCGGCACAGTCGGGTTGAGGGACTGCCATGTTTGACATCGGCATGTGGGAACTGATGGTCGTGGGCATCGTGGCGTTGATCGTCGTGGGGCCCAAGGACCTTCCCAAGATGTTCAGAACGCTCGGTCAGGTGACCGGGCGCATCCGTGGCATGGCACGCGAGTTCCAGACCACCATGAACGCCGCCGCCAGCGAGACCGGGCTCGACGAAATGGCCAAGGATCTCAAGAAGGCGACCGACATCACCCGCGACCTGCGCAAGGTGACCAGCCCCCGCAAGATGGGCATGGAGGCGGTGAAGAAAGCCGCCGGATCTGCGCTGAATGACGAGGCAGAAGCCGACCGGCCCCTGACCGAGACCGAGAAACTGGCGCAACAGCGCCGACAGGAGGCCGAGGCGCGCGTTGCTGCCGCTCAGGAACGGGCCGCCGCACGCGCCAGTGCCGCCGCCGAGGCCGCCGAGGACGCAGCCGCCATCGCAGATGATGACCTGCCGCCCCCGGCAGAGACCCGCACCGGAACCGCCGACACATGAAAAAAGACGAGATCGAAGACAGCTCCGCTCCGCTGATCGAGCATCTGGCAGAGCTTCGGACCCGCCTGATCTGGTCGGTGCTGGCCTTCGTGATCGCCATGGTGGCCTGTTTCACCGTGGCAGAACCGATCCTGGAATTTCTGTTCCAACCGATCCGCACGATCCTGTTGGAGCGGGGGGAAGACCCGCGGCTGATCTTCACGGCCCCGCAGGAAAAATTCTTTACCCTGATCCGGGTGTCGGTCGTCGTGGGCTTTGGCCTGGCCTTCCCGGTCATTGCCTACCAGATGTGGCGTTTCGTGGCGCCGGGGCTCTACAAGACGGAAAAGAATGCATTTCTTCCCTTCCTGATTGCCTCGCCCCTGTTGTTCCTCGCAGGTGCGGCCTTCGCCCATTTCGTGGTGACGCCGCTGGCGATGCGGTTCTTCATCGGGTTTTCCGACGTGATCCCGGCGCTGACCTCGCTGATCACGGGGATGGAATCCGGCGTCGAACCCGGCTCGAACGAAGAGTTGCAGACCATCTTCCTGGGCTCGGTCAAGGAATCGCTCGATCTGGAGCTGAAGTTCATCTTCGCCTTCGGCATCTGTTTCCAGCTGCCAGTGCTGCTGACCCTGATGGGCAAGGCCGGGCTGGTCTCGGCCGAAGGGCTTGGAAACGTTCGGAAATATGCTGTGGTGGGAATTCTGGTTCTGGCCGCACTCGTGACGCCGCCCGATGTCATCACGCAGCTCATTCTCTTTGTCGTTGTCTACGGGCTTTATGAGATCTCGATCCAGTTGGTGAAGCTGGTGGAGCGTAAGCGCGAGAAGGACCTGCGGGCCGAGGGGCTTTGGGTGGACGATGAGGAGGAGGAGGCCGACACCTCTGCCGAAACTGAAGCCGAGGATAGCTCGAAATGAGCGATAACGGCGACCTGAAACGGATCGCCGAGGCGCTGGAACGTCTGCGCCCCGCGCCCGCCGCAGCGCCGGACTGGTCCGCCGCGACCGCCTTTGTCTGGCACGCCGACCCGGATCGGCTGGACCCGGTCGAGACCGTCAACCGCGTGGATCTCTCGTTGCTTCTTGGGATCAACCGGGCGCGCGATATCCTGATGGAAAACACCCGCCAGTTCGCAGATGGTCTGCCCGCCAATAACGCCCTTCTCTGGGGGTCTCGGGGGATGGGAAAATCCTCTCTCGTCAAGGCGGTGCACGGTGCGATTGAAGCGAATTTCCCGGATCTGAAACTGGTCGAGGTGCAGCGCGAAGACCTGCCGTCGATCGGGCGCTTGCTGGCCATTCTGCGCAAGGCACCCGTGCGGATCATTCTCTTTTGCGATGACCTCAGCTTCAGCCATGACGACCAGCACTATAAGTCGCTCAAGGCGGTGCTGGATGGCGGGGTCGAGGGGCGGCCCGACAACGTGATCTTCTACGCCACGTCGAACCGCCGCCACCTGATGCCGCGCGATATGATCGAGAATGAACGTTCCAGCGCCATCAATCCGTCCGAGGCGGTAGAGGAAAAGGTGTCGCTGTCGGACCGCTTCGGTCTGTGGCTTGGCTTCCATCCTTGCGATCAGGATGCCTATCTGGCGATGATCCGGGGCTATTGCGACGCGTATGGGGTCGAGATCGACGATGAAACCCTGCGCGCCGAGGCCATCGAATGGCAGGCCACGCGCGGCGCGCGGTCGGGCCGGGTGGCGTGGCAGTATTTCACCGATCTGGCCGGACGCAGGGGCGTCAGGATCTGATCGCAACCCACTGACCGAAAAAGAAAACGGCACCCAGTGGGTGCCCGTTTTCGTTATTCGATATAGGGGGTCGGATCGACTGACTCGAACCCTTGCCGAACCTCGAAATGCAGGAAGGCGGGGTCGCCTTCGCCCACATCCGCAATGGTCTGGCCCCGCGAGACCGTGTCGCCCCGTTCCACGCGAATATTGTCGATATTGGCATAGACCGTCAGCAGGTTGCCGGGGTGGCGCAGCACCAGGATCGGCACCTGATCGGTGTCGCGGGTGATGGCCGCCACTTCACCCGCCGCAGCCGCACGAACCGGCGTTCCGGCAGAGGCAGACAGGTCGATGCCTTCGTTCCGGGCGCTGTAGGGGCGCAGGATCTGGCCGGGCACCGGGCGCTGCATCTGCGGTTCCGAATTGGCCGCCGCCGTTTCCTCGGGCGTCGGGGTGGGCGCATCCAATGCCGGGGCCTCGGGCAGTTCCGCGGTCGAGATCGCCTCCGGCAGCGGCTCTGACGCCGATGGCGGCACCGGCGTGGTGGAATTGCCGGGGCTATTGCCGTCAGGGGAGTCCGATGCCTCTTCCAGCACGATCGGGATGATCAGGAACTGGCCCTCGCGCACTGTCAGTTCCGGCCCCAGCCCGTTCCAATCCGCAAGCGACCGCACAGACACGCCATAAAGCCGCGAGACGGAATAGGCGGTTTCCCCGCGCGCCACGCGGTGGCGGACGGGTTCGGCCCCGCCCTGAACCTGCAGCACGGGCGCAGAAGGTGCCGCCGGTGCATCCGCATCCGCCCGGTCGATAGCCGCCGAGGCGATGGAGGTGATATCGGTGGTGCTGGCGGACGCCCCCGGCGGGGTGATCCGGCGGGGCAGGGCCAAGACCTCGCCATCGCGCAGGATGTCGGTCTCGTTGCGGCCATTGAAGCGCGCCAGTTCGCCGGCATCCATGCCGATCCGGTTGGCCACCGTGCTCAGGCTGTCGCCCCGGTTGGCGACGACCACCTGATAGGTGGGGTAGGTGATCAGCCCGAACTGATCGGGTTCAGGGCGGGCGGCGGTGGCCGCCTCGCGGACGGGCGCGGCGGCGTTGATGCCGTTGTTTCGGAAATCGAAGTCGAAGCCACCCGGCGTGTTGCAGGCCGCCAGAAGCGGCAGGGTCAGGCCCAGGGCGAGCATGGGAAATCTGGTCATCGGCACTGCAACCTCAATTCTGTCTGGTTCAAAAGCCCCTTGGACACGGGGTCTTGCCGCGGCAATGGTCCCGCGGCTTTTGCAGGGTTTTACACGCGAATCGCCTTGGGATTCCAGCCCCAAGGCCGTTCAGTCCTGCGCCATGCCCTCGATCAGCGGAACGAAGCGCACCGGGCAGAGCTCGTCATAATGCAGACCTTGCGCGGTCTTGGTGACCTTGATCAGGCTCTGCACCGCGTCCGACTGGCCCACGGGCAGCACCATGATTCCGCCCTCTTTCAGTTGTGCCAGCAGCGGCCCCGGCGGGTCTTCGGCGGCGGCGGTCACGATGATCCGGTCAAAGGGCGCCTGTTCTGGCAGGCCAAAACTGCCATCGCCAGTGATCACGGTGATGTTGTTCAAGCCCATGGAATGAAACAGCTTTTCCGAGTCCCGCGTCAGGCGGCGGTGGCGATCCACCGTGTAGACCCGGCGCGCAAGGTGGCTGAGGATTGCAGCCTGATAGCCCGACCCGGTCCCGACCTCTAACACCTTGTCGCGCGGTTCGACCTTCAGCGCCTGCGTCATCATCCCGACAACCGAGGGCTGGCTGATCGTCTGGCCGGAACTGATCGGCAGGGGCATGTCGTCATAGGCGCGATCTTCGAAATGGCCCTTCACAAACAGCCCGCGATCCACCTTCTCCATGGCACCGAGCGTGCGCGAGTCCGTCACCCCCTTCTGACGAAGGTGGAACAGGAACTGCATTTTCTGCTCGGCATCCCAGGTCATTCGAGCCGCGCCTTCAGATCGGCCAGCAGGTCATGGGCCGTCAGGTCGGCGCGCAGCGGCGTGACCGAGATATAGCCGTCGAGATTGGCCTGTGCGTCGCTGTCCGGCGCGGTCGGGTTATGCTGACTGCCCCCGGTGATCCACAGGAAGCGGCGGCCATTCGGGGCGCTGTGCGGCTGTGCGGAAAAATGCGTGCCCCGCCGAAAGCCCTGACGCACCACGCGGCGGCCCTTGACCTGGCTGGCCGGGACGGGCGGGAAATTGACGTTGTAGAAAGTGCGATAATCTTCCTCGTCCCAGTGCCCATGATCCAGAAGCGCGCGAATGGTGGCGGCCCCGTGCTGCAGCGCCGCCTCGAACGGATCATCCAGTTGCAGGTTGTCAGGTCCAAAATACTGCGACAGCGCGACCGAGGGCACGCCTTGCAAGGCCGCCTCCATGGCTGCGCCTATGGTGCCGGAATACAAGACGTTTTCAGCGGCGTTGTTGCCCCGGTTAACCCCCGACAACACCAGGTCGGGGCGGCTGTCCTTCATCACGTCATGCAGCCCCGCCAGAACGCAATCGGCGGGCGTGCCTTCCGCAGCGTAGCGGTTGGCCCCGAGGCGGGAAATCATCGTGGGGTGCACATAGCTGATGCAGTGGCCGACGCCAGATTGCTCGAAGGCAGGCGCGACGGTCCAGACCTCTCCCTCCGGGCCCGCGATCTCGCGTGCGATGGCCTCCATCACCTTGAGGCCGGGGGCGTTGATGCCGTCGTCATTGGTGATGAGAATGCGCATGAAACCGCCTTTGAAAACCTGCCGATACGCCCTGTTAGCCGAGGGGGCAGGTCCGGTAAAGGGGCGCAAAGGGGTTCAGGCTGTCCGGATGCCCCGCAGGGCCTCCCACACCAGCAGGGCCACGCCTGCGCCGGTGGCCGCCACGAAGGCCGTAGAGCCGCCCAGATTGGCAACGATCACGCCGACCAAAGCCCAGATGGCTGCGATTGCATAGGCGGGTTGCGGCATCACGCGTAGCACCGCCATGGCGGTGAGCAGCGCGCCTGCAAGGCCGATCCAACTGCCGACCGCCGGGGTCAGGGCGGTGAAGCCCACGACACTGGTCGTCAGCGCCACCCAGGACGCTGCCGTCAGCCAGCCAGCCAGTAGGGCAAGCGGGAGGTGCATCCACCATGTCTCTGCCGTTTTCAGGCCCGCACGCAACGCCAGCAGCGCGCCGCCAAGCATGATCCAGATGGTGATCGTGGCCATGACGGGAGAGACCTGCGCAATCCCGATCCAGGCCGCGCCAATGGCTTGTGTGACGAAGAGCGGCCAGCGCGTGGCGTCCCATTCTGCATCCGTGTCGCGTTTGATCAGCCCGTAAAAGGCGTTCAGGATCAACGTGATAAAGATCACACCCCAGATCGAGAACGCATAGCCCGCAGGGGTGAGCGGCAGGTCTTCGACCGGATAGGGGAAAGCCGCCGGATCGAACCCGCCAAAGCCCGAAGACATGGCCGACCCCGCCGCGAAGGCCAGTGCGCCGCAGACGACCGCAATGGCCTTCATCTGGGGCGTGCCGCCGTCGCTTGGCGCAGGATCAGACAAGGGTGCCATCCTTGGCCAGCCGGGTCTTGCCGCCCAGATAGGGGTGCAGTGCCTCGGGCAGATCGACCGATCCGTCCTCCTGCTGACCGTTTTCCAACACCGCGATCAGGCAGCGCCCCACGGCCACGCCGGACCCGTTCAGCGTATGGACGAACTCCGGCTTGCCGCCGCCCGTGGGGCGGAAGCGCGCATTCATCCGACGCGCCTGGAAATCGCCGCAGACGGAACAGGAGCTGATCTCGCGATAGGTGTTCTGGCCCGGCAGCCAGACCTCGATATCATGGGTCCGCCGCGCGCCCGCGCCCATATCGCCGGTGCAGAGCACCACGGTACGGTAGGGCAGGCCAAGCCGTTCCAGAACGCCCTGCGCGCAATCGGTCATCCGGTCCAGTTCCGCGCGGGAATGATCGGGATGGGTGATCGACACCATCTCCACCTTCTCGAACTGGTGCTGGCGCAGCATGCCCGAGGTGTCGCGGCCCGCGCTGCCGGCTTCCGAGCGAAAGCAGAGCGAATGCGCGGTGTAGCGGCGGGGCAGGTAGCTTTCCTCGACGATATGCCCGGCAACGATATTGGTGAGCGGCACCTCAGAGGTCGGGATCAGCCACCAGCCTTCGCGGGTTTGATAGCTGTCTTCGCCGAATTTGGGCAGCTGACCGGTGCCATACATGGTGTCCGACAGCACCAGAACGGGCGGGTTCACTTCGGTCAGACCGTTCTCAACCGTATGAATATCCAGCATAAATTGCGCGAGCGCCCGGTGCAAGCGGGCGACGCCGCCCGACAGCATCACGAAGCGGGAGCCGGAAAGTTTGGCGGCCGTCTCGAAATCCATGCCGTCCTGGGTGGCGGCAAGCTCGTAGTGCTCCTTGGGGGAAAACGCGAATTCCTTGGGCGTGCCCCAACGATGGATCTCCACGTTGTCGGCCTCGTCCGTTCCGTCCGGCACATCCTCATGGGGGAGGTTCGGCAGCGCCTCCAACAGCGCCTTCAGGGCCGCGTCCTTGGCCTTGGCATCCTCCTCCAGCCGCGCGATTTCGTCTTTCTTTTCAGCGACTAAGGCGCGGAGCCGTTCGAACTCCGCCTCATCGCCAGAGGCCTTGGCCTTCCCCACATCCTTGGAGGCCGCATTGCGCTCGGCCTGCGCGGATTCCGCCGCAGAAATGCAGGCACGGCGCTCTTCATCCAGCGCTAGAATGGCGGGCGATTGCGCGGGCAGGCCACGGCGGGCCATGGCGGTATCAAAAGCGGCGGGGTTGTCTCGGATGGCGCGGATATCGTGCATTCTGGGCCTCTTTCGGCGGGCGTTTCGCAGGTTCTATGCCCGAAACCGGGGCGGGTTTGAACCCTGAAATGAGGGGGGCGCCATGCGTACACCCCCCGTACACCCCTCATGCACCCCCCGTACAGACAGATCGGGGGTTTGGGGCGGGGTGTCCTGCCCGCGAAAGGGGGGAGGCTCGCCTGCGCAGGGGTGACAGGGGGAGCGCCATCGCCGACGCGCGCGGGGGCGAACCAACCGCTGATCCGAGCGCTTTATCCCGGCCAAGTCTGGACGGCCTCAATCGTCCGCGCAGGTGTCAGCCAAATCGCCTCCGCATGGGGGCGGTGAGGGGGGACCGTCGCGCCAGTGGCGCGGCGTAAGCCCCCCGAACGCGATGGCGCGCGACGCACCCCCAAGCGCCATAGACGACGCGCGCGGGGGCGATCCAACCGCTGATCCGAGCGCTTTATCCCGGCCAAGTCTGGGCGACCTCAATCGTCTGCGCAGGTGGCAGCCAAATCGCCTCCGCGTGGGGGCGCGTCGGCGATGGCGCGGCGGCTTCGCCTTTATTCCGCGCGGGGAGGGGATTGAGGGGGGGAGGAGGGTGGGCAGAACTGCTCATCATACGCTAGCTTCAACTAGCGTTCGATCCTAACCAACATTTCATCTAGCTTTCGCGAAAGGACGATCACCGGGTCATCACCCGCTTCAGCTAAACGCAACATTTCGCAGAGATCATCGTCACAGACATCCATAATCAATTTCCCATGCTCTCTCAGTGAACCTCGTGCGGCTTTCGCAGCGTTCTCAGAGAATCCCTTTCTGGAAATTATTATTGCAACCCCTCTCATCGCGGTCTTGAAGAGATACCTTTCAGTGGAAAAGATTTGATCTTGCCCAAGCTGAGCTCTATAGTTTTTGAATTCGAAAACAACATAAATAGAAGAAAAATGATCTCTAAGTATTTCCCAAAAATCATGATTCGAGTTTATTCGCACCACAAGATCGTTAATGGACATGCCAGTGTCTGATCTTTGCTGCTTCGACCAAACGCTTAGGTGTTCTCGGAAAACATTTTTCAACGCCCGTTCACAGAGATCCTCGTAACTCTTCGCAGCCTCACGCCCAGTTTTGAGATTCTTGAACTCGCTACACGAAACTGAATCTCTCCTATTAGCAAGAACAGGCTGCTCAGTTCTTCTGTTAAGCAAGCCAAGCGAAAAGAGCTCCTCAGGAGGAATTTCGTTGCCCCTGCCTTGGGCTTCTGAAAATGGGGCTATCTCTTGAGCGATTTCCAGAAGCTCATCTTCTAACTCCGTGCCCTCAACGATCCAGAGTAGATTGCTTAAATCAATAACTACAATATGCGGAAATTCAGCCTTGAGCTGTTCTTTGGCTCTCAGTGGCAGTCTGGAGTTGATAATGACAATTCCAACCTCCGTTTCATTTTTGAGTAGCCCAACTACATGCCTAGCGGCATTTCTGATTTGCCGCGTTGCACCGGAATCCGAAGCGCTAATTTTCACTTCGACAGGTATAGAAACTTTAAGATTTCTGACAGTGAAGTCGGCTCGAAATCTATCATCATTTAGTGACTCTTTGAATATCTCGAATCTGTCAGAGGCCTCCGATTGCAATATTTGGTATATAAAGCCCTCAAAGCGCGAGTATAGCTCTGGAACTCTTGATTTTTCCCACCTCACCCAAACACCTCCACAAACTCCCGCCATTCCCCGGCACTCATCCCAGACGTCTCCTGCGTCACCGCTTCGCCGGCGAGCCGCCGTTTGATCACCTCGACGCCCTTGCCGCTGAGGTTCACCCCGCCCATCCGGTAATCCTCGAACGCGCCATAGGCGGCGGGGACCCAGTCTTTCACCATCTCGGCAATCGCCACGGCATAGACGCGGATTTCATATTGCGCATGGGCATCGGCGCGCAGGCGCAGGAAGTGGAAGAGGTTGTGCAGGTCGGTCTTCCAGTACCATTGCGTGTAGACATTGGCGGGCAGGTTCATGCGGGCGAGTTCTCGCGCCAGACCCTGCTGGCCGTCCTGGGACAACATCGACTGGTAATTGTCATAGGCGCGGGTCGAATCGTCCTTGAGGATGCGCAGCACGCGCTCGGCCTCCTCCCCCTGCAGCACGTCGCCCCGGCCTTGGTTGTTGACGGTCGATTGCGCGGCGAGCGCGTCGGGGGCGGGGATGTAGAACTCCCGATCCAGGATCGAGTAGCGGGCGGAGTATTCGTTGACGTTGGCGGTGCGGTGGCGGATCCACTGGCGCGCGACGAAGACGGGCAGTTTGACATGCAGCTTGATCTCGCACATCTCGAACGGGGTGGAGTGCCAGTGGCGCATGAGATAGCGGATCAAGCCACTGTCATCACGGGCTTTTTTCGTCCCGGCGCCGTAGCTGACGCGCGCCGCCTGCACGATGGCCGCATCGTCGCCCATGTAATCCACCACCCGCACGAAGCCATGGTCGAGAACCGGCTGCGCGGTATAAAGGTGCTTCTCCATCCCCGGGGCCACCGCGCGCAAAGTGGGTTGCGCATTTTCGCGGGCTGCGGTGATATCGGCCAATTGATCGTCGCTGAGCGGCATCGTTTTTCTTTCTTCTTCGGGGAATCGCACGTTTCCCATATTTTGCCCCACCGGGGCGCAGGACCGCAAGATAAAGGGGCATTTTGAGCATGGCAGATCGCGGAACCGCTTTCCTGGAACGCCGCATGGGGGATTGGGCGCGGGCGCGTCTGCACCCTTACGCGGCGGAATTCATCATGTTCGTGCTGAAACAGGGATGGGCCGCGATGTTCGGCATCCTGTTCCTGGTCGCCATTATCGGCACCAAGGCCGTGTGGCAGGAGGACTGGGCGCTGGCGCGATACGATGCGCTGTTCCTCTTCGCGGTGGCAACGCAGGTGGCGTTCGTCTGGATGCGGCTGGAGGAATGGGAGGAGGTGAAGGTGATCGCGCTCTTCCACCTGACCGGCACGGTGATGGAGATCTTCAAGCTGGCGCAGGGGTCGTGGGACTACCCGGAACAGGGGATTTTCGAACTGGGGGGCGTGCCGCTCTTCTCAGGTTTCATGTATGCCAGCGTGGGCAGCTACATCGCCCGCGTGATCCGGATTTTCCACATGGAATTCGCGCCTTACCCGCCGTTCTGGACGACGCTGCTGCTGGCGGGCGCCATCTATGGCAACTTCTTCGCCCACCATTTCCTGCCCGATATCCGCATGGGGTTGTTCCTCGCCACCGTGCTGCTGTTCTGGCGCACCCGCATCTGGTTCTTCCCCGGCACCGATCCGCGCTGGATGCCCCTGCCGGTGGCGGCGGGGCTGGCGGCGGTGTTCATCTGGATCGCCGAGAATATCGGCACCGTCACGCGCACCTGGGCCTATGCGGGGCAGGGGCAGTTCGACATGGTATCGCTTGGCAAGCTGGGGTCGTGGTACCTGCTGCTGTACGTGAGCTTCGTGACCGTGACCCTCATCATGCGCGATGAGCTGAAGCCGCATCCGGTGCGCCCCGCCCCACGAGAAATTTATCGCGGTCCCCACGCGACAAGTGACACTGGCCGCGCTACCATTCCCTGAGATGAAACAGGGAAGTTGGAATGGCTCTCAAATATCTACACACCATGGTCCGCGTGAAAGACCTGGAGGCCAGCATGGCCTTCTACGCGCTTTTCGGGCTGACCGAGATACGACGTTGGGACAGCGAGGAAGGCCGGTTCACCAATGTGTTCATGGCAGCGCCGGGACAACCGGAATGCCCGCTGGAGCTGACCTATAACTGGGACGGCGATGATGGACTGCCCTCGGACAGCCGCCATTTCGGCCATCTCGCCTATGGGGTCGATAATATCTACGAAATGTGCCAGCACCTGATGGACAATGGCGTGGTGATCAACCGCCCGCCCCGCGATGGGCGCATGGCCTTCGTCCGGTCGCCTGACAATGTGTCGGTGGAACTGTTGCAAAACGGCGAGGCGCTGCCCCCGGCGGAACCCTGGGCCAGCATGGGCAATACCGGGCATTGGTGATCCGCGCCGCCCTCCTGGCGCTGGTCACGGCGCTGCTTTCGGGCCCGGCTGCCGCGCAGCAGACCTGTCGGCTGGCGCTTTTGCTGGCGCTGGATGTCTCGGCGTCGGTCGATGACGCCGAACATCAGATCCAGCGCAACGGGCTGGCAGCTGCGCTTCTGGCGCCCGAAGTGCTCGACCCGCTTCTGAACGGGCCGGGCCCGGTGGCGCTGGCGATCTATGAATGGTCCGGGCGCTTCCAGCAGGACGTGATCTCTGACTGGCGGCTGGTGACGTCCCGCGCGCAGGTGCTGGAGATCGTGGAGGAATTGCAGACAACCCCGCGCACGACCGGAGAGTTCCCAACGGCCATCGGCTACGCGATCGGTTTCGCCGCCACGATGTTCGAGCGCGCCCCGCCTTGCCTTTTCCAGACCCTGGACGTGGCGGGGGACGGACAGAACAACGATGGCTTCGCCCCGGCGCTGGCCTACCAGCATTTTCCGCTGGATGGCGTCACCGTGAACGGGCTGGCCATCGGCGGGGCCAGTCGACAGATCGAGCAATATTTCGCAGAGGAGATCATCCGGGGCCCGGGGGCCTTCGTGGAACACGCGCTCAATCACCAGGAATTCGAAGCCGCCATGCGCCGCAAGCTGGAACGCGAGCTGCGGGTGATGGTGCTCGGCGCGCTCGATCCCTGATCCTTTCAGCTTGGTTTCAAAC
>NZ_MNBL01000059.1 GCF_001879695.1 Nioella sediminis | reverse complement strand
GACCGGACCGGTCGCGCGCGGATCGACGCCGAAGGCGGCGAAACCCTTATCAGGACAACGCGCATGAAACTCACCCGCATCTCCCTGTGGCATGTGCCGCTGACCAGCCATGAGACCTATTACATGGCCGACGGCAAGACCTGCGACACGGTCGAAACCGTGGTTCTCGCGCTCGACACCGATACCGGCCTCACTGGCTGGGGCGAGGTCTGCCCTATCCCGCATTACCTGCCCGCCTATGCGCGCGGTGTAGCCCCGGCCCTGACCGAGCTTGCCCCGGTCCTGCTTGGCGCAGACCCCATCGGGCCAGAGGCGCTGATGAGCAAAGCAAACGACTGGCTCATCGGCCACCGATACGCCAAATCCGCCCTCGATATCGCGCTGTGGGATCTGACCGGCAAGGTGGCCGGGCTGCCGCTTTACACGCTTCTGGGGGGCAGGCGCGCCAAGGACATGCCGCTCTACCACTCCATCACCTGCATCGCGCCCGAGGAGATGGCCCGCATCGCGCGTGAGGCGCAGGCCAGCGGCATCACCCAGTTTCAGGTCAAGCTCGGGGCGGATGCTGACTGGCAGGCCGATGTGGCGCGGCTCAGACTGGTGCGTGAGGCCGTGGGCGACGGCCCGCTCGTCTATGGCGACTGGAACTGCGGCGCCACCTCGCTCGACGCCACCCGCGTGGGACGCGCCGTGGCGGATCTCGATATCATGCTGGAACAGTCCTGCGCGACGCTGGAGGATTGCGCGCGCGTCAAATCCGCGACCGGCCTGCCGATGAAGCTCGATGAACTCGCGCATGACACGGAAAGCCTGCTCAAGGCCCACGCCCATGGCTGCATGGATGCGGTGGCGCTGAAGCTGTCGAAATTCGGCGGGTTGTCCGCCACCCGCGCCGCGCGCGATCTGTGCTATCATCTGGGGGCGAAGATGTGCATCGAAGATACCTGGGGCAGCGATATCACCACCGCTGCGCTGTCACATCTGGCGGTCTCCACCGATCCGCGCCGCCTGCTCAATACCTGTGACCTTTCCGGCTATGTTGCCCCGCGCCTCGCCCCCGATGCGCCGGTTCGCAAGGCTGGCCGCCTTTCGCCCCCCGATGGCCCCGGCCTCGGGATCCTGCCTGATCGTCAGGCGCTTGGACACCCCGACCTGATACTGGACTGACCTCATGAATATTCTGCACAGCCAAGCCGACTGGATCGCCCGCGCCCGCGAGGTTCTGCCCGCCGCGGGGTTCGGCAATTTCGACGCCTCCATCGTGATTGCCCGGGGGCAGGGCAGCCATGTCTGGGACGAGGATGGCAACGCGTATATCGACTACCTGATCGGGTCCGGCCCGATGCTTCTGGGCCATGGTGACCCGGAAGTGATGGAGGCGGTGCTGGAACAGTTGCCGAAGGGCATGACCTTCTTTGCCAATAACGCCAGGGGGATCGAACTTGCCGAGGCCATCGTCGAGGCCGTTCCCTGCTGCGAACAGGTGCGCTTCGTCACTTCGGGCGGCGAGGCGGATATGTACGCCATCCGTCTGGCCCGCGCCTTTACCGGCAAGCAGAAGATCCTGAAATTCGAGGGTGGCTATCACGGCATGTCGGCCGAGGCCCAGATGAGCCTTGCCCCCGCCCGCGAAGTCAATTTCCCCACGGCCGTGCCCGACAGTGCCGGCATCCCCGACAGCGTGGCCAAGGAGATGCTGATCGCGCCCTTCAACGATCTCGCGGCGGTGGCGTCGCTTCTGGATGAACATGACGACATTGCCGCCATCATCGCAGAGCCCCTGCAGCGCATCATTCCGGCACAGCCGGGCTTTCTGCAGGGTCTGCGGAATCTGTGTGACGCGCATGGGGTGCTGCTGATCTTCGACGAGATCGTCACCGGCTTCCGCCTTGCCTATGGCGGCGCGCAGGAACGCTATGGCGTGACACCGGATATCTGCACCCTGGGCAAGATCATCGGCGGGGGCTTCCCGCTGGCCGCGCTCGGGGCACGGGCCGGGATCATGGCGCATTTCGACAAGTCGGCCGTGGGGTCCGAGAAATGGCTGATGCAGTTGGGCACGCTGTCGGGCAATCCCGTTGCGGCGGCGGCGGGCCTCAAGACAATGGAGATCCTGCGCCGCCCGGGCCAGTATGACCGGCTGCGCGATCTCGGTCAGCGCTTGATGGAGATGCAGTCCGCAGCGCTGTCAGATCACGGCATCGCGCACCGCCTTTGCGGAGACGCGACCCTGTTCGACGTCTATTTCACCGACGCCGACCCGGTCGATTATCGCAGCGCAAAGCACAGGGACCCGATGCTGAATGATGTCTGGAACCGCAGCTTGCGCAGTCAGGGGATCTTCAAATCCCCCGGAAAGCTTTACCCGTCGCTGGCCCTGGGATCGGAAGATCTGGAAGTGACCCGCAGCGCCTTCCGGAACGCGGCCAAGGCTGTCGCGGATCATCTCGGGATGTGAAGAATGGTCTCTAATCCATTGAAAGGATGTGGACATGCCATCCACGAGATATCCCGTCTCAGCCTTTCGCCCCCAACAGGATAGATCGCGCGCGCTGGTCCAGTTTCGCCGAATTGATGTCGTAGCGTCCGACCTGACGCATGGCGTCGCGAAGTGAGGTGAGGTTTTCGAGATAGCGCCAGACGACGGGGGACATGAACGGGGCCCGCTGGCGGCTGGTGATGCCGAAAGTGGTGCCGCGCAGATATTGGAGCTGGCCCCGCCCGACGGGGTGCAGAACCGTCTCGACCAGCGCGTCCCGCGCGAGCACCTGGTATTCCATCACGAATATGCGGTTACCCAGGATCGCGACGCGGCCATCGTATTTGGACAGGAACAGGCTGCCATCATCGGGGTCGATGGAGCGTTCCAGGGACCGGCAGCGGACCATGCCCTCATATTCATCCAGCCGGACAATCGCGCAGATGATGGAGTTTTCCCAGCTCTGGGTCAGGAAGTAGCTGAGATAGTAGCCAAGGTAGCGGCGCAGCGGGATCGTTTGCCCGCGAAAGGCGGATTCGAACTCGGGACGCTCGGGATGCGGGTTCTGGGGGCCCGCCAGTTTCGCAGCCACGGAGGGGTGCGCTTCGAATTCATTCGCGGGCAACAGGAACTCCGCCGGCCTGACCCCGAAATGGACTGCGATCTTGCGCATATTGGCGGGCGAGGGCCGCGCGGCGCCGCTGAGGTACTTGTTGAACTGCTGCCGGTTGAGACCGATCTGACGACAGATGGCCGAGACCGACGATTCGGTGGAGCACAGAAGCCGGAGGTTGATCGCGAAATCTTCGGAGTGCATGGGGTCAGCCCTTTGTAAGGGTTTGAGAGGGGAGTTTTCAGCTTAATGACGTGATAAAAGCATAAAAAGGCATAATCAAGCGCAAGCTCGCATAATTGCGAGCCAGGGCGGTTTGACGTGATCTTCAGGGTAATAATCGCGTCCAGAAGGGCGCTTTGTCAGTCAGGGAGACATCCAATGAACAACCCCAATATTTCATGGACCAAGGTCGGTCTGCCACGCCGGGCATTCTTGCAGGGGGCAACGGCGCTTGGGGGAATGGCCGCGGAGGGCATGATGTTTCCCCGCGCGGCCCATGCCACCGAGGGCACGCTGCGCACCCGCACCTATGCCGATATCCGCTCGATGGACCCGGCCTTCAGCCAGGGCGTGGTCGACGAGGAGATCCAGGGCGCGATCTATAACAAGCTGATCCAGTATACGCCGGGCCGCGACTGGGGCTGGCAGCTGGACGCCGCCGCGATGATCGAACAGGTGGATGACACCCATATCAACTTCGCCCTGCGCGACGATATCGGCTTCACCAACGGCTTCGGTGCGATGACCGCCGAGGACGTGAAATTCTCGTTCGAGCGGATCATCGACGATGCGCTTGAATCCACCAACCGGCCCGACTGGGGCCCGCTCAGCCATGTCGAGGTGACGGGCGAACGCACCGGCACCATCGTGCTGAACAACGCCTTCCAGCCGCTCTGGTCGATCACGCTGCCCTATATCGCGGGCAATATCGTGTCGAAGAACGCCTTCGAAAGCGTCGGCGGACGGATCGAGACCGAGGTTGTGGCAAGCTCCGGCCCCTACATGCATGCGGGCTGGGAACCGGGCCAGCGCACCACGCCGCGCCGCAATCCCGACTGGCGCGGCACCCCCGCCGCCTACGAGGAAATCCAGATATTCCACATCGACGACGAGCGCTCGGCCGAGATCGCCTTCGAGGCGGGCGAGCTCGACTTCACCCGCGTCAGCCTCGACAGCGTCGGGCGGCTGCGCTCGAACCCGATCGAAGGCGCGACGCTGGAGGAATTCCCCTCGCTCTACTATGTCTGGGTCGGCATGAACCTCGACAACCCGGCGCTGCAAAGCCTCGAACTGCGCCAGGCGATCCAGTATGCGATTGACGTGCCCTCGATCATGGAAGGCGCCTATTACGGCGTGGCGCAGCCCTCGACGGGCATCATCGCGCCGGGGCTTTCGGGCCACCGCGAGGCACCGCTGACCGGCGTGTCGGCCAACATGGAACGCGCGATGGAGCTTATGGCCGCATCGGGCGAGCGCAACGTGTCGCTGACCATCGACGTGCTGAACAAGTCGACCAACGTGACCACGGCGCAGATCATCCAGGCCAACCTCGCCGCCATCGGCATTTCGCTGGACATTCGCCTGCATGAGGCCGCGGCCTTCTGGGAACTGGGCTCGGACGAAAGCATGCAGCTTGTCCTCAACCGCTTCTCGATGACCCCCGATCCCTACTATGCGACCTCGTGGTTCATCACCGAACAGGCGGGCATCTGGAACTGGGAACGCTTCCGCAGCGAGGAGTTCGACGCGCTGCACCTGGCCGCGCAATCCGAAGGCGATGCCGAGGCACGGGCCGAGATGTATCGTCGCGCGCAGGATCTCATGGAAGAAAGCGGGGCCTACAAGTTCCTGACCCACGAGGCGACACCGGTGATCTACCGCAACAGCGTGGCTCCGGCGCTGCGCCCCGACGGTCTGCCGATCTACCGCTACTTCGGAACGGCCTGATCCCGGCAAGGGAACAGGG
>NZ_MNBL01000058.1 GCF_001879695.1 Nioella sediminis | reverse complement strand
CCCGCCCTACCGACGGACCGAAGGGGAGACGGTCATGCTCAGCTACATTCTGCGCCGCATCGGGCTGGCGCTTGTGATCACCGTTCTGGCGGTGACGACCCTGTTCGTCATCATCCACGCCATTCCGGGCGATCCGGTCTCGACCATGCTGGGGCCGCGCGCCTCCGAGGACATGCGCGCCGCGCTGGAACAGCGGATGGGGCTGGACCGGCCGCTGCCGGTGCAGATCGCGCTGTTTTTCGGCAACATGCTACGCGGCGACCTTGGCACCGACGTCTTTTCCAACCGCGCCGTGACCGAGATCGTTCTGGGTCAGATCCCCTATACGCTGGTCCTGATCCTCGCCTCCATCGCCTGGTCGGCGGTTCTGGGCATCGCGCTCGGCTGCTATTCGGCGGTGCGGCGCAATTCGCTAGGCGACCGGCTGACCGGCATCCTGTCGGTCTCGGTCATCGCGGTGCCGGCCTTCGTCGTTTCGCTCTATTCGCTGCTGATCTTCGCGGTGCGCCTGCAATGGTTCCCCGCCATCGGCGCAGGCGATTCCGGCGACATCCTCGATCAGCTGCACCACCTTGTCCTGCCGAGCCTCGCCATCGGGCTGAGCTGGGTGGGCTATATCGCGAGGCTTGTGCGCGCCTCGATGCTGGAGGTTCTGGGGGAAGGCCATATCCGCACCGCCCGCGCCTTCGGCCTGCCGGAACGGCGGGTGATCTTCGGCTACGCCCTCAGGCTCGCCATCCTGCCCACGGTCACGGTGATCGGCGTCGGCATGGGCTTCCTGCTGTCGGCGGCTGTCTTCATCGAGATCGTCTTCTCGCGGCCGGGCCTCGGGTCGCTGGTGATCGACAGCATCATGCAACGCAACTACCCGGTGGTGATGGGGTCTGTCCTGTTCTCCACCCTCATCTTCGTGGCCTCCACCACGCTGGCCGACATCGTCAACGCCATCCTTGACCCGCGCATCCGGTCCGGAAAGTAGGAGCCCGCCCATGTCCGATACATCGCTGCCGAAACCCCGCTCCGAGATGGGAGAGATCCTGCACCACCTGCTGCGCGACCCGCTTGGGCTGGTCGGGCTGGTCATCGTGACGCTGATCGTGGGCTCGGCCCTGCTGGCCCCGTGGATCGCGCCCTACGATCCCATTGCCATGAACATCCCCGACCGGCTGCAAGGGCCAAGTGCCGCGCACCTTCTGGGCACCGACCAGATCGGGCGCGACACGTTTTCGCGCGTGATCTGGGGCGGGCGCGTGGCGTTGCAGGTGGCGCTGCCCACCATCGGCGGGGCGGTGGCCATCGGGCTGATCCTGGGCATGGCGGCGGGCTATGGGCCGAAATGGCTCGACACGCTGATCGTGCTCTTCTTTGACACGCTGCGATCCTTCCCCACGGTGATGTTCGCGCTGGCGGTGGTGGCGCTGGTGGGGCCGAGCCTGAACACGGTGATCTTCGTCATCATGGCGACCTCGATCCCTACCTATGGCCGGGTCGTGCGCACCTTGACGCTGAGCTTGAAGGAGGCGGAGTTCATCACCGCCGAACGCGCGCTTGGTGCCTCGACCCTGCGCATCATGGGCGTGCACCTGCTGCCCAATGTGCTGGGGCCACTGGCGGTTCTGGCAGCGATGGATATTCCGACCGTTGTGGGGCTGGAGGCGGGGCTGAGCTTCCTCGGAATGGGGGTGCGCCCGCCGACGCCCTCCTGGGGATCGCTTCTGAACGACGGCTACAGCCTGATCCGCAACACGCCCTGGCTTATCATCGCGGGGGGCATCCCGCTGATCCTGACGACGATCGGCTTCACTTTCCTGGGCGAGGCATTGCGCGACGTGGTCGACCCGAAACTGCGCGGCAAGGGGGGCAAGTGATGACCGTTCTCGACATTCAGGGCCTGTCGGTCAGCTATGGGACTCCGCGTGGCGAATTGCGGGCGCTGCGCGATGTGTCCCTGTCCGTGCCGGAGCGCAAGATCGTCGGCATCGTGGGCGAATCCGGCTGTGGCAAGTCCACGCTGATTTCCGCGATCATCCGGCTGATGGCGCCCAATGCGCGGGTGCGGTCGGGTACGGTGCGCTTCAACGGGGAGGACCTGCTGGCGCTGCCCGAGGCGCGGATGCGCGGCTTGCGGGGGACAGAGATCTCGATGGTCTTTCAGGACCCGATGCAGACCCACAACCCCGTTTTGACCGTCGGGCGGCAAATGATCGACATCCAGTATCGTGACAAGCGGTCAAAGGCGGACAAGCTGAAGCGCGCGGCCGAGATGCTGGCGCTGGTCGGCATCCCCGACGCCAGTGCGCGGCTGAACCAGTACCCGTTCGAATTTTCCGGCGGCATGCGTCAGCGGATCGCTATTGCCATGGCGCTGATGGCCAGACCGTCGCTGCTGATCGCGGACGAGCCGACAACAGCGCTCGATGCAACGCTTGAGGTGCAGATTATCAAGCGCCTGCGCGAATTGCAGGACGAGATCGGCTGTTCGATCCTGTTCATCTCGCATCACCTCGGGGTCATTGCCGAACTGTGTGACGAGGTCGTGGTGATGTATGCGGGCGAGGTTGTCGAGGCCGGATCGGTGCGCGACGTCTTTCACAACCCGGCCCATCCCTATACCCGCGCGCTGCTGGAATGCGATCCGGGGCACATCAAGGAAAAGACCCGAAACCTGCCGACCATTCCGGGCAATATCCCCGATCTGGTCAGCCTGCCGGGTGGCTGCATCTTTGCCGACCGCTGCCCGCAGCGCCATGACGCGTGCACCGAACACCCCGTCCTGTCCGAGGCATCCGCCGGACACAGGGCGGCCTGTCATCTGATCAAGGCGGGGGCCCCGGCATGAGCGCGCTTCTGGATATCAAGGACGTCGTAGTCCGCTTTGCAGTCCGCGGCGGGGTCTTCAGCAGCGCCGGCAGCATCGACGCGGTCTCGGGCGTCAGCCTGTCCATCGAGGAGGGCAAGACCTACGGCATTGTCGGGGAAAGCGGGTCGGGCAAGACCACGCTGGCGCGCGCGGTAGCGGGGCTGCATCATGCTTCCGAAGGGTCGATCCTCTATCGGGGACAGGAACTGCGCGACCTGCCCGAGGCACAGTTCCGCAAGCTGCGCCGCGAAATCGTGATGATGTTTCAGGATCCGATCGGGTCGCTGTCGCCGCGCTTGTCAGTCAAGTCGCTGATCACCGAACCGTTCCGCATTCAGGGCATGAAGGGCCGCGACCTCGACGCCGAGGCAAGGCGGCTTCTGGCCATGGTCGGCCTGCCGCCGGAATTCGCCGCCCGCTACCCCTACCAGATCTCCGGCGGTCAGGCGCGGCGGGTGGGGGTCGCGCGGGCGCTGGCGCTCGATCCGAAGCTTCTGATCGCGGATGAACCGACGGCGGGGCTCGACGTGTCCATTCAGGGCGAGATGCTGAACCTTCTGGCGCGGCTTCAGGACGAGCTTGGGCTCGCGATCATGATCATCACCCATAACCTGAACGTGGTGCGCCACATCACCGACCGGGTGGGCATCATGTATCTGGGCAAATTGGTCGAGGAGGGCGAGACCGACACGGTTTTCTCTGCGCCCCGGCATCCCTATACGCTGGCCCTGCTGGCTGCGAACCCGGAACCGGACCCGGACGCGCAGCTGATGCGGATCGAATTGCAGGGGGAACCCCCTAGTATTCTGAACCGCCCCACGGGCTGCGAGTTTCACACCCGCTGTCCCTTCGCGCAGGCGCGCTGTTCAACGGATGTGCCAAGCTGGCAGGTTGCAGGTCCCGCAGCGCATCGGTGCCATCTCCCGGCGTCGTGGGAGCAGGACAAGGTTTGTCCCGCATGACCGGTCTCATCTTTTCCGGCGGGCCGATCCTGAGCATGGATGCGGATGACAGCCGCCCCGAGGCCATCGGCATCGAGGGGGATCGGATCGTGGCGGTCGGCGCGCTGTCGGATGTCAGACGCGCTGTGCCCGATGCTCCGCTGCACGATCTTGACGGGCGCACGCTGATCCCGGCCTTCATCGACCCGCATGGGCATTTTCCCGACAGCGCGATTGTCTCGCTGCTGCGGGCAGATTTGTCGGCCCGGTCCGGCTGTCGCAATCTGGCGGATGTGTTTGCAAGGCTGGCCGCGAAAGCCGCCGAAACCCCGCAGGGCAACTGGGTGATGGGGGCAGCGCTCGACGAGTGCCAGTTGGCCGAACGGCGCCTTCCAACGCGCGACGAACTGGACGCGGTGTCCACCGATCACCCGATCTGGGTCATTCACTCCTCGGGTCATTGCGGGGTTGCCAATTCGCGGGCCTTGGCGCGGCAGGGCATCGCCGAGGACAGTGCCGATCCCGAGGGGGGGCGCTATCTGCGCGACGGCGCCGGGCGTCTGACTGGCGGGATCGAGGGGCTGTCCGCCATGGGTGAGATGGGCGATACCCATTTCCTGCTGGATGATGCCTCTTTCGCGCGCTGCTTTGCGGCGGCGCGCAGCGAATATCTTGCCCAAGGGGTGACGCTGGCGCAGAACTCCTGGACGGCGCAACCGCTGCTCGACCTGTTTCAGGGGATCGCGGCGCAGGGCGATCCGGGCATTGACCTGATCCTGTTGCCCGTGGCCGAAATCGAGCCTGCGTTTTCGCAAACCGGGTCGGGGCGCGACTGGCCGAACGGCGCGATTGCCCTGGGGCCGCGCAAACTGCTGACCGATGGCTCTTTCCTGATGCGCACCGCCTTTCTGACCGCGCCTTATCTTGGCTCGGACGATCTGGGGCTGGCTTATTTGGCGCGCGACACCTTGTTTTCTGAGGTCAGGAAACTGCATCGCCTCGGGTTCCAGATCCATTGTCATTGCAACGGCGACGCGGCGTCGGACATGTTCCTCGATGCCGTGGCAGGCGCGCAGAAGCACCACCCGCGCGACGACCATCGGCACACGATCATTCATGGGCAGGTCATGCGCCGCGACCAGGTGAGGCGCTGTGCCGATCTGGGGGTGACCATCAGCTTCTTTCCGGCCCATATCTGGTATTGGGGCGATCTGCATCATGACGAGATCCTCGGTCCCGACCGCGCGCAAGATATCTCGCCCACGGGATGGGCCGAGGCTGAGGGATTGCGCTTCACCATCCATAACGACGCTTCGGTCACGCCGACGCGGCCCTTGCAGCTGATCCAGACAACCGTCACACGCCGCACCCAAAGCGGGCGGGTGCTTGGCCCGGATCAGTGCCTTTCGCCGCTATCGGCCTTGCGGGCGCATACGATCGACGCCGCATGGCAGGTCTTCCGAGAGGCGGAACGCGGATCGCTGGAACCCGGCAAGCTTGCGGATCTGGCGATCCTCGACGACAATCCGCTGACGCGGCCTGAAACCATCGACACGATCAAGGTCAGCGAAACCTGGCGGCATGGTCGACAGGTCTACGCTCGAAACACAAAAAGGGTCGGTGAACCGGCATGAGCTACGCAATCTATGTCGGCAGGAACCACAGCCGCACCGGTCATGCCTGGCTGGCCGGATATGGCGATGAGCCGTCCTCGCACTGGCTGGAAATCCTGCCCGCTGCGGACCACCCGGAGGGGGCGGTGATCGACGTGGGCGTCGGCCCCGAGGCGGACATGCCCGGACAGCGGATCACCGTGCCGCAGGTCGCGCATGCGCTGCGCCACATGCGGGTCAGCTATTCCTATTACCTTGGGGTTCCCGCGCCGATCACCAATGGCGGCGTGAACGAGGCCGGCGTTGCCGTGCGCGACGTCTGGTCGACTTCGCGGCCCGAGTTGCGAGAGATGACGCCGAAGGACCAGCGGGGATTCAACTACAGCGATCTGGCCCGCGCTGTGTTGGAGCGGGCCACGAGTGCCCGAGGCGCGGTAGAGCTGTGCGCCCGACTGATCGCGGACCATGGCGAGGCGAGCTATGGCGGCAACTCCCATCTCTTTGCCGATGCGGACGAAGCCTGGGTGATGATCCAGTTCGCGGGCGGGCAGGGGCTTTGGGTGGCTGAACGGCTTGGCCCCGACAGCATCCGCGCCTCGCGTCCCGGCTATGTGCTGGAGGTGCCAGTGCATGACCCGGATCACCCCGATTTCCTGTGGTCCCCGAATTTCGTCAGCTTCGCGCGAGATCAGGGCTGGTACGAGTCAGGGCCCTTCGATGCCAATGCCATCTATGGTGACGGCAAGGGCCGTTGGGACGGCATCCAGTGGATCGAGGCCGAGATGCAGGCGCGCGCGGCGCGGCCGGAAAAGATCGGGCTGGACGACATGATCTGGGCGGTGCGCACCGAGAAACTGACCGGAGATACGGCAGGTTACGGACAGGTCGTTCCACTGGTTCGCAGCCCTGATCCGGCCCTTCAGATGATGTGGCATGCGGCCTGCGGCGCGCTGGCCGCGCCCTTTTCGCCGGTGTTTCTGGGGCAAGATTCGGTGTCGCCGGAATATGGTCTGCATCGCTACCTGACCTCCGGGGAATCCCACAGGTTTCAGGACATGCGCAAGGCGGTCAGCGGGGGCAGCGATACGGTGTCGCTCGTGCCGCAGGTCAATGAAACCACGGTTGGGGCCTTTCAGGAATGCAAACGCCTGATGTACCTGATGCAGTTGCTGGGAGAGCAGACCCTCGCCCCGGTGCACGCGGCGTTTTCCGCACGCGAAGCGCGGCTGTCGGATCTGACCGATGCCCATCTTCGCGTGGCAGAGTCGGCCATTCGCTCGGGACACAAGGCCGAAGCGGTCGCGGTTCTGTCGGCGTTCTCGAATGCCGAGCTGACCTCCGCGCTCGCCCTTGTGCGCGACCTCGCCAGCGGGCTTTCCGCTCAGGCATCCGCGATCTCGGTCCCGGACCCGTCGGACCTGCCGAAAGGGTTTCGGCAGCTTTGGTAGGCTTGTTTCGGCCCCTGATGATTGCGCCCTAAAGCCGAGAGAGTTCAGAACCGCCGCTATCGCCCAGAAAGCTGCGAAGACGACGCCCACATGTCGCCCGGACGCCGACGAACGCCCTGCTGTCCGGTGGTTGCCTCTGACCACGTACCCGCCGCGCCGGGGCCAGAGGTCGGCCCCGGTCACAGCGAAAACACAGGCCGCTAAGTGCCGATCTGGTTGACCGCCACCGCGACAGAGCTGCCATAGCCGACCTCGATAAGAAGCACCTCGACCAGAATTGGGATGCCGTAGAGCGGCTCTTGCATATCGGGCGTGGCAAGGAAGCGGCAAAGCTGGCCCGGAACGATGTTGAACAGCGACCGCATCAGGTTTTCGGGGTTCCTGTCCGCGGAATCCGTCGCAACGTAGTTCCAGATGACCATTGTCGCGTTTACGGCCCCCCAGACAGAAACCGTGACCTCTGCCGTGTAGACCTTGGCCTTTCCGGCGCTGGCGGGCATGGCATAGGCAATCAACAGACCGCGGGTTGGTCCGAAGACCAGCTGAGAGAACCAGATATTGGCGGAAAACCCCTTGGTGCCCGCGCCACAGGTCGGGGGGCCCATATTGACATTGAGCAGCCATGGCGTGGTTGCCGCCGTGGTGATGTAGCGCAAGACGATGCTGGCATAGCTGAGCTGCTTGATGGGCGTGTTAAGCGCGCTGGCCGTGGCGGTGATCGGGTCGACAATCATGCGTCCGTACATGCCCGCAGAATAGATGCTGAGCGAGATCCCCCTGATCCAGACCTCGGCCGATGCGTCGATCCTGACCTCGGTGGATGGTGTCCCGATGCCGGACTGGGCCTTGAGCCAGTCGACCGTGTAATAGGCCCTGTAATCGTCCAGCGCGGCTTGATCCGGGAACGGGGCCTTGCCGGTCGCCAGCTTGTAGATCAGCGTTGTCGGCACCGCGATGATGTAGGCCGGGATGTCGATCAGCCGAATACCCAGCTTCTTGCCGGTAAAGAACTTGTAAAGCTGCGAGAAGATCGGGATTTCCCACTCGTTGAACAGGAAGTCGCGGAAGGACTGGATGACCTCGGCAATCAGGTCCATCAGCGTCGCAATGACCCCGCGGGCGAAGTCGAGCGCGAAGAGGGCCACACTCTCCATCACCTTCACCACACCCGAGAGCAGCAGGTTCATCGCGTTGGCCGGGTCGTCTCCGATTGCGGTGAAGTAGTTCACCGCCTCGTCGAAGGCTTCCTTTCCATCACCGAACTGGAAGTTGTCCGCAAGGTTCGACAGCATTTCGACCAGGCTGTCGAGCGAGCTGGACAATGCCGTGGACGAGGCCATGCTGACAACACTCTGGCCTTGCTCCTGCGCGTTTTCATAGTTTTCGGTATAGGTGTTGATGAAGGGGTTGTGCTCCATCTGGTGGCTGTCTTCGTCGCTCAGTTCATTCTCGTCCGCCGCCGTTCGATAGCTGGGATCTCCCTTTTCATTGAGGTCGTCAACGAAACTGTCGATCGTGTCCTTCAGACTGTCCTTCATCGTGTCGATGCCCGCCAGAATGGTCTGTTTGACGGACTCCACCCCGTCGACGGTAAAGGCCAGTGTCACGTCGATGGAATGGCGAATGGCCTCTGCCGTGCGCACGATATCGGGAAGGTTGAACAGGAAGGCGAGCCATTGGTAGAGCTCATCGAGCTTGACCTTCAGCCAGTTCCATATGCCCTGCACGAAATCGAACGCCTGTTGGGCGAACTCGATCACCGCTTCGAACACCTTCTCACCGATGTGGAACAGGACCCGTCCGATGCCGTCGACCACCTCCACGACGATCTTCTTGATGCCTTCGACGATCCATTCCGCCCCTTCCTTGATGCCGTTCCAGAACGTGCCCCAGGCAGATTTGAGCCACCCGTCACCAAGCCCGGCAGCGGCCATGTCTGCCCGCCGGCCGGATTTCCATTCGGCAAGGCTGTCGGCTGTCATAACCTCGTAGGTCGGGAATCCGCTGGTGAAGTCGATTGCCCATGTCTGTCCCTCCATCGCGGCAAGGTTCAGCGCCGGACGGAAGCCCCGGCCCGCTGCCCGGAGGGATGCAAAATGGTAATTGACCTTGCCGCTGCCGTTTTCATCCGCATCGGCAATACTCATCGAGGCCCGGGTTATGGCCTGAAGATTGGCGGCATATTCATCCGTGCGGTATTCTGCGGGCAGCAGGAAATTACCCTCCGCATCCTTCGCATCCTTGATTTCGTCGACGGTCAGCCCGGTCAATTTTTCCTGAAGTTGCAGGTTTGGCTGCACCACGATCGGAGAGCCCGGCGTTGTCTGCGGGGTCTCGATATACAGCGTCGCCGCCGCAAGCGCGTTGGCCTGCTGCTGAATGATCACCTTGCCATCGGGACCGGCCTTTATGCTGACCCAATCCGCCTGGCTGGCCCGGTAGGACAGACCGTTCACGAACAGCGTCACAAGCGACGATGCCTTGATCCCGATCTGTGCGTTTGGCAGGGGCAGGCCCGATCCGTCCAGCACGGTCAGTTCCAGCGAATGGGTCGGGACCTGGGTCATGTCATCATCGGTGCGTTCCAGCTCGATATGCTGCTGGAACCATTGTTGCGTCGTGGGTGACTGCCAGAACCGCGTGACATTGCCTGCGGCCGATACCGTGAAGGCCTCGCTATAACGGTTGCTGTCGCGGCCAACGGCGAAGATCGAGGCGGAATCCGCCGGATTAGACGGAATCTCGTTTCCGAGCGCCAGGATCGGTTGCCATTCAGCTGTGGCGCTGCGGCCTTCACCAGGCAGTTGGCCGGTCCAGTACAGGCGGCCATCATCACCGATCCCGAATACCTGAAGCAGGTTGTCATATTGCTGCGCGGCAAAGATGCTGGTCAGACGCACGTCCTGGCCGGGATCGACAACAATCCAATCGTCCCATTGGGTTGTCGATCCGGTCTGGTACTTCTTTTCTTTCTTGAACAGCAATCTGCCTGTGTCACGCTCGATGGCGAAGACGTTCAGCCGGTCGGAATTGTTCTGACCCGACGCATCAGTGACCACCGACAAATGCGAAACCTTGTAGGTTCCGAGCGAGACAAGCTTGGCCGTCCGGTCGCTGCTTTTCGCGTAGAGCGGGTCATCATCCTCGCCGATGGCAAACAGGGCCGACTGGATAGGGTTGTTCGCGGTGCTGACGACCGATTTTGCACGGACAGGATCCCCGTTCGCATCCTCATGCGCCACCCAGACAGGCCCGGCCCAACTGTCTTCGCCCGGCAGGTAAAAGTTGTTTGCCAGAATGCCGGGACGGGTGCTGTTGTCTTCGAGGATGACATTGAAATAGATATTTCCCGTCAAGCCTCTGGCCCCGGTGAACTGCCGAATTGTTTCGGTCGCGTCGGCTGGCTTGGTCTCTCTCTGGAAATAGGTATCGGTCTGGGATCGGAAGGTTGCAAGATGCAGCTGCCCATTGGCACCGAGGGTCATCAGGTTGGGCGTATTCGATGAAACGCCGTCATTGGTATAGGCAAAGATCTGACGCCCGGTGATGGCCAAATTCTTCTGCTCGTAGGGGGCAAGGCTGCCTTCGCCCTGGCGCAGGCGGTAGATCTGGTTGTCGGTCCCGACCGTGTAGAGATCCAACGAACCAGCGGCATTCGGAAAGGTCTTGATATCCGTGCCGCCAAGCGCCGGGCGTGTCGGCTGGAACATTTCCATATACTTGGTGCTTGCGCGGGCGACCGGCGTGTCATCGGTGGCAGCGGCCTCAAGAACAGATTGCGGCATCCTGGGCATTGGCTATCTCCTTGGATTGAATGAGGGCACGCTGCAAGTGACGCGCGCGGTGCAGGGCCGGTGCTCTCCAGAGCGGGCGGCCATGGCTGTTGCAATAAAGGGGTTGGTCTTCGGATTGGGCTTGCGGCGGTGGCGACCAGGATGACCCGCCGATTGCACCGGCCCGCTCGGCCCGGGCCATGGCAAAGCCGATCTCATCGGGATGCGCGTAGTAGGGTGCAAGCCCCCGCACGCTTGCTGGCGAGACCTGCCACCGCTGCAGTGCGGATGACAGCGTTTCGGAAAGCTCCGGGTCAGCAGGCAGCCCCGCCATCGCGCGGCAGGCAAGGATGTTGGCGTTGACGCAGATATCTGCCGGGTTGATCGCAAGGGACGTATCAAGCCAGGTCCGATAGACCCCGGCGCGAACCCACGGCGCATCGCCCCTTGCCCGCGCCCTGACCCGGACCCCGTCGAACAGCGAAGCAAGAACCGCAGCGGCATGCGATTGCGGTCTGGCACCGGAGCGGATCAAAGCCATCCATGCCAATGCCGTATCGTCGGCATCGGGCGGCAGGTCTTTCCGAACCCGGTAGGTTTCGGCATCCCGCGGGTAGAAACGGAACGCTCCCGCAAGATCGGGGTCGGCACAGCGCTCGATAAAGGCCACGCCCCGTTCGATGGCCCGCACAAGGCAAGGGCTTGCGTCGCTCAGTTGGCACATTTCCGTCAAAAGCAGGACGACGCTTGCCGTGACAAAACAGGTTTCATCCACCTGCTGCCCGTCGCGCGTGTCCACGGTCGAGGGGAAGGCCCCCGAAGGGGTTTGCATCGAAACAAGCTGGTCCATCAGCTGCGAGACCTTCATTCGCGGCCTCCCGCATCAACCGACCAAAGCAGCAAAGCCTCTGGCGTGGTGGCGATCGTCGCGGTGATTGCGGGCGGTTGCTGGCCCGCCTGTGCAGCGCCGATCAACACATGGCGGGGCGGCTGGCCCGATGTCAGATCGCGGTAGACGGACATGTCCCATCCGCGCGTGGCACCGGCGGATAACAGCGCCGCGCGTACCCTGTCGTCGGGGCCAAGCAAACCGACCGTTGTCGAATACCAGGTGAAGGCCGTGCCAGCGCCGTCGTCAGCAAAGGCATTGCTGAAACCCATGTCAAAGGACGGCAGCGCAAAGCGCACACTGCGTCGGGTCAGATCCTGAACAAGCGCTGGCACAACCGCGTCAGACAGGTTGATGCCAATGCGGCGCGCCAGTGCGGGGAGGTCGGCAGGATGGAGCCTGCCCGCGCTGAAATAGACTTCTGTCCCGCCGGTCAACGGGTCCAGACCGACCATGGTCGCAACCGCCCCTCGCGACGACCTGATCTGCGCCGTTCCCGCAAGCTTTGCTTCCCATGCGGCCCATGGGGCGTGCTCGGGGATGTCGAGATAGAGCTTATGCGCCAAGCCCCCCCGGCGCAGGCGAAGACCCAACCACGCGCCAAAGCGCGCTCCATAGGTCTGCTGCCATTCGGATATCTTCGCCAAAGTGGCCAGTTGCGCCGAAGACAGGGCAGGGGCCACGACGCGCGCGCAAAGGGCCAAGCGCGTCTCTGGCGACGCACCCGGACACGGATCGAGCGAAATCCTGTAGTCCGCATCGGGCCACAGAAAGGCCAGCTCGGCCGGCTGTCCCGACGGGGTAAGCCGGCTTTGCGCGGCTGCGCCGACCTGCGACCGTGGACCGATCAGCGCCTGCGCTGCGCTGGCCAGTTGCCGGATTGCGGCGCGGTGATCGCAATCCGGTCTGTGGACCGTTTCTGGTGCGAGAGTGGACATGGCCGGAACCGCCCCTGTCAGGCCCTTCTCAGCCATCCTCTTTTTCGAGGGCCTTCAGCGTATCGGCGTCGACGGTGTGGCGCACGAAGCCCGGTTCGTTGCTGCCTGCCGGGGGCACATCGGGCAAGGTTACGGTCAGCACACCCTCGACATGTTGATCCTTGAGCCAGCGGCGTTCGGAATCTGCGGCCATGATGTATTCGGCGGTGTAGTAGAACTCCACATTGGGCTGATCATGGGGGCGCTTGAGCGCATAGAAACGGTCGAGATTGTCCACCGGCTGACCATCGGTCGCTTTCATCAGGGAGTAGGCATAGAGATCGGCCTGAGAGCCTTCTGCAATGGCCAGTTGTTCCGTGGTCATGCTTACCCGTGGCATCGCGAAAAAGGCGGGCGGCTTGCCGGCCAGTTTGTCCGCTCCGGTCCCTTCCAGACGGAAGAAGGTCAGATTGACACCGGCCACCTGATCCCAGTCGATTTCGCTGGTGATGATCCGAACGCCATAGGGCTGACTGTCGGTGCGGATGAGGAAGGTGCGATTGCCGCTTGGCTGCTGGTAACTGGTGCCGAGATTAACCTCCGTGCCATCGCTGAAATAGATATTTCCGGCCAGCTTGAAATACGCCGAATTGGTATTGTCCACCGCCGCGAATGTCCAGGGATCGGCAGAGACAATCGCAGGCGACGTGCCCGGTTCCCAGTTGGGCCAGGCATTATGGAACAGCGCGCGGCCAGGGCTGTTTTCCTGATCGAAATACTGGGCGGAAATGTCGGCCAGTAGAACGCTCGGGGCGTTGCTCACGTTGAAAACGCGAAGGTTGAACTGGGTGGTGAAATTGGCCGGGTCGATCACATAGACAATATCGGCATTTCCGGAATTGGTGTTTTCCGGTGCCGAACTGATTGTGATCGGCGTGCCCGAACTGATGACCGACCCGTCATTCATCATATAGCGAAGCGTGTAGTGATACGTACCGCCGATTGGCTGTTTGTAGTAGCTGTTGAATTGAACCGGATCGCCCTCGGCATCGCCATTCGCGGTCAGATCTTTTGTTTGCACAATGGCGGTCTTACCGAAGGGGGGCGTAAAGAAGAGGTCGATGACGACACGATCCACATCTTTCTGATCATCGCCGAACGGCACGCCCTGACCTACAAAGGTAACCTGCCGGGTTCCAAAGTCGCTCGGGGCAATATTCACCACCGTATCTCTGGTGCTGATCTTCGCCGAGGTGTATTCCGTGCCATCGGAATAACGGATCACGAAGCTGAACTTGAAGTCCGGCACGAACTCTCCGGTTGGCGTGAATTCGCCCGGCGCCTCATAGATTAATGTCGACTTGTCACCATCGGCGGGAATGAGTTCAAACGTATTGTCGGTCTGTCGGGTCGGGTAATCGACCGTGACAGTCACCCGTTCCGCAATCGCCAACCCGGTTTCCGATGACGTTAATTGGCCGACCAGCGAGAAGATGACCGACAATTTGCGATTGTCGACCTTTTGCAGAACCTTGTTTTCCCACGTTTCCGAGGTGAAGACCGGCACCGCGCTGGACACGGGTGTCGACCAGTCGACGACGGTGTCCTCTGTATAGCTTTTGGTAAACGAGGTCGTCGCCGACACCGGGTTGTTCCCCGGCGCTGTCGCCATGGTTGCGGCTGCGGCAACGGTGCTGGCGACCTGATCTTCCAGCGTGGTCCACGCCCAATCCCGGACGCGCTGTTCCAGTTCGGGGGTGCCGCCTGCGCCGATCTCGACACGCACATCGCCGGCGCCCGATTGTTGTAGCACCTGCTTGACCTCTTCCAGAACCCGCTTTTGCCGACCCCAGGTGTCTTTCTCCGTGCGATACCTTTCCTCGTAGGTGATTGCCGCCTGCGAATTATAGGAAACAGTCGCCTTCGCCCCGAGCAGCTTGGTCAGGACCTGCATGTCATATTCGATGCTGAACGGGGAATTGCCACCACCCTGAGAGAGCGCGGTCTTGAACTCGTTCAACTGCTCCGCCGTGTCCAGTTCGACCTGAAAAGACACCACGTTGGTTCCATAAAGCGAAGGTTCCGCAACCAGAATCTCCGGCGCGCCGTCCCGCAGAAAGTGAAAATAGGCATTCCCGCCAACCCAGGTGAACCCGCCCCAGGTGACGGTTTTTCCAAGCTCCGCCTCCAGCGCTGCCTTTGCCGTCTCCGGCTGCACAAGATCCGCCTCGAAGGTGCAGGCACCAGAAACGCCACCACCGTTTTCGGTATATTCGATGACGGAGAAAACCGGATCTCCGCCCATGGTCCGAATTCGAGGTGATGGCACGAGATACCAAGTGTCCGGATCATCATGGTCCTGGTAAGCGTAGGTGACTTGCCCATCCCCATACACAACTTCGCGCGCAGTAGTGATATCGAACATGATCGTGCCTTTCAAAAGACTGAATTTGGAATCATATGGCGTTTTCATTTGTATTACATAGTCCAGTGGGGTCGAAATATTGCAACAGATATGTTGCCTGACCTTTCATATATACTTCTTGATGAATGTGGGCTGATTTGGTAATTAGGGAAGAATCAATTATTAATAGATAGCGCCAACAGTTGCGGTCATTTTCGCCGGTATTTGATTGTCATTACTGACTGTTTTGATGTTTGATTTTTTAAGGGGGTGGGTGATTTTTGCATGGAGATATAGGGTTCTATTATGGAAAAATTCATCTTGGACCCGCAACTTCTTGTGTCACCAAGAATGCTTGTTTAAGCCAATTTTTGTGCGAAGGCCTCCGGGTCATTCGCTGAATGCTGAACAAGTGTCGATCTTTCGAAATGAATGTCGGATAAGCATTATCCGGCGATGGAAGGCGACCGAACCGGGCCTTGATCCGGAAGGCTGTCTGACCAAACACTTGCCGATTGCCTGACTTCGCCGGGGCAGGGTGGCGCAGCGCATGCCGTGTGCGTATGGTCCGCACAGTAAGGCCGTTCCGAAGCGGGATGGCTCCGAGGAGATCGCCGAATGCCCCCGAACGCAGCTACCAAGGCCGCACGCCTGTCCGTTGCCCCGATGATGGATTGGACGGATCGCCATTGCCGGTATGTCCACCGGCTGATGTCGTCTCATGCGTTGCTCTATACCGAGATGGTCACGGCCCCTGCGGTTATCCACGGGGACCGGGACCGGTTGCTGGGGTTCAGCACGCCGGAACATCCCGTTGCGCTTCAGCTTGGCGGCTCCGATCCCGCGCAACTGGCAGACGCTACGCGGATCGCAGGCGATTACGGCTATGACGAGGTCAACCTCAATGTCGGCTGTCCCTCGGATCGGGTGCAGTCCGGCAGTTTCGGGGCGATTCTCATGGAACAGCCCAGGCTGGTGGCCGATTGCGTGGCGGCGATGATCGCGGCCAGCCCGGTGGAGGTCACGGTGAAATGCCGGATCGGGGTGGATGAACAGGTGCCGGAGCAGGTGCTGCCGGACTTCCTGCGCATCGTGTCCGACGCCGGGGTCAACCGCTTCACGATCCACGCGCGAAAGGCCTGGTTGCAGGGGCTCAGCCCCAAGGAAAACCGCGATATCCCGCCGCTCGACTATCCGCTGGTGCACCGGATGAAGGCGGATTTTCCGCATCTGCACCTGTCTATCAATGGCGGCATCACCACGCTGGACGAGGCCGAAGAGCATCTGGCCACGGGCATGGATGGGGTCATGATCGGCCGCGCCGCCTATCACACCCCTGCCGACGTGCTGCTGGAGGCCGACCAGCGGATTTTCGGCGCCACGACCCCGCCCAAAACCGCCCATCAGGTGGCAGAGGAGATGCTGCCCTATATCGAGGCGCATCTGGCGGCGGGCGGGCGGCTCAACCAGATCACCCGGCATATGCTGGGGCTCTTTGCAGGCCGTCCCGGTGCGCGGCACTGGAAACGCATCCTGTCGGAACAGGCGCATCGCGACGGGGCGGGGCCGGAGGTTGTTCAGGCCGCGCTGGACGCCGTCAGCCAATTCGCCGCCTGAGCCCGCTTTCCATTCCCCGCCCGCTCTGCTTAAGTCGCGCCAAATCGCGAAAGGACACGCCATGGCCGAGTTCACCCAATACCTGCCGCTTTTGGGGCTGATCCTGCTGATCGGCGGCTTTGCGGGCATCGTGGCGGGGCTGTTGGGCGTGGGCGGCGGCATCGTTCTGGTCCCGGCCTTCTTCTTTGCCTTCTCCTCGCTCGGCTACACCACGCCAGAGCTCATGCAGATCTGTCTTGCGACCTCGCTGGCGACCATCGTCGTGACCTCTGTGCGCTCGGTCATGGCCCATAACCGCAAAGGCGCGGTCGATTGGGAGATCCTGAAAGCCTGGGGTCCGGGCATCGCCATCGGCGCGGCGCTTGGGGTTGCGGCGGCGTCCGGTCTCAGGAACGAAGTGCTGATGGGCATTTTCGGGGTGCTGGGGCTGTGCGTCGGGCTCTACCTGGCGTTTGGCAAGCCCGATTGGCGGCTTGGCGACGAGATGCCGGGCGGCGCGGCGCGGGCGGTGGTTTCGCCTGCGCTTGGCTTCCTGTCGGTCCTGATGGGGATCGGCGGCGGCAGCTTCGGGGTGCCGCTGATGACGCTCTACGGACGGCCGATTCACCGGGCGGTGGCAACGGCGGCAGGCTTTGGCGTGATTATCGCGGTGCCCTCGGTTCTGGGCTTTCTGTTCATCGGAGGCGGCACCGAAGGGCGCCCGCCCTACACGGTCGGTCAGGTCAACCTGATTGCCTTCGTCGTGATCGTGGCGATGACGATGATCACCACGCCCTGGGGTGTGAAGCTGGCCCACGCGATGGACCCCAAGCCGCTGAAGCGGGTCTTTGCGGTGTTCATCATGATCATGGCGGTGAACATGCTGCGAAAGGCGCTAGGGTTTTGAGCTGGCTGTCCGACGGGTATCAGGTCTTCGGGCCGGACCCGGAGGTTTTGCATTGGCTTCAAAGCGCTGGCCCTGCCGCGCTGGCGGCGGCACGCGACCCAGGGCATCGGGCTGACTGGCTGCGCCATGGTGGCACGTGGTTTGCCGGTGTGAATGTGCTGGACAATGATGGGGAAGGGCGGGTGGCCGATGGTGTGCCGCTACGCGGCGCGGCGCTCCGTGCGGCAGAGGCGGTGACCGGCGCGTTGCCGCTTGATCCGGGCCAGGTCTCGGTCACCTATCCCGGCTATCCTCGGCAGGACGAAAACGAGAGCGACGCCAATCACCGCTACCGCAGAACCCGCGCTGCGGCGCATCTGGATGGGCTGCTTCCGGTGGGGCCGGACCGTCGTCGGATGCTGAAGGAACCGCATGCCTGGATTCTCGGCCTGCCCGTGACCGATTGCGGGGCAGGGGCCGCGCCGCTGGTGGTCTGGAAGGGCAGCCACGAGGTAATGCGCACCCGATTGGAAGCGGTATTCGCGCAGCACCCTAAGGAGGAGTGGTCCGATTTGGACCTGACCGACGCCTATCACGCCGCGCGGCGTGAGGTGTTCGAGACCTGCCCGCGTGTCGAACTGCCCGCGAAACCGGGCGAGGCAACCTTGCTGCACCGGCTGGTCCTTCACGGGGTCGCCCCGTGGCACGAGGGGGCGGAGGCCCCGGCAGAGGGCCGCGCCATCGTCTATTTCCGTCCGCATCTGCCGGGTGGTATGCCCGATTGGCTGCACCTGCCCTGACCACCGGCGCGGGGAAGGCGCTTCGAAGCGCCTTGAAAGGGCCTTCGAAGGCCCTTCCACCGCCCGGCATCAGCGTTCGGGGATCAGCCCCCGCGGATTGAAGCGCAGCATCAGCAGCAGGAACAGCCCCATGGTCAGCAACCGCATATGCGCGGCGGAGTCGATCAGGTGCTGACGCAGCCCGCTATCTTCCGCCATGCCCATGGTGACCGTCTGCATCAGCCATAGGCCAATGGGTTCCACCATGATCCACAGCCACCAGATCAGGAAGCCGCCCAGAACCGCACCCCAGTTGTTCCCCGATCCGCCCACGATCACCATCACCCAGATCAGGAAGGTGAAGCGCAGCGGGTTATAGGTGCCGGGCACCAGCTGGCCATCCAGCGTGGTCATCATCGCGCCCGCAATGCCGCAGACGGCAGAGCCGATGATGAAGATCTGCAGATGCCGCTTGGTCACGTCCTTGCCCATGGCCTCGGACGACACTTCATTGTCACGGATCGCGCGCATCATCCGGCCCCAGGGCGATTTCAGCGCCATTTCAGACATCCAGATGAGCAGCAGCAGCACGGCGGCAAAGAGCCCCGCATAGCAGAGCTTCACCACCACGGAAGACGCGGTCACCGGGTCGGCCCCGAAGCGTTCCGTCAGCGACAGGAACCACTCGGCGGCCTGCAATTCGACCTCGTATGGCACGGGCCGGGGCAGGCCGGTCACATTCTTGACGCCACGCGCCAGCCAGTCCTCGTTTTTCAGCACCGCGAGGATGATCTCGGCAATCCCGAGCGTCGCAATCGCCAGGTAATCAGACCGCAGACCAAGCGCGGTCTTGCCGACGATCCAGGCCGCCCCCGCCGCGAACAGCCCGCCCACGGGCCAGGCAAGGATCACCGGCAGGCCAAGTCCGCCCAGATAGCCGGTCAGGGCCGGATCGACCGCCTCGATGGCGTCACGCGCCGGGTCGAAAATGGCGCGGTAGAGCATGAAGCCCGCGATCAGCACCGCCAGCATCACCACCACGCGCAACAGCCCCGCTGGCATCTTCTTGTAGATCATCACGGCGGCAAAGATCGACGCGGCTCCGGCGGCCAGTGCCAGCAGGATGCGCGGCCCGCCCGCCGCCCAGGCCTCGGGCACCGGGGGCATCGACACCAGCACGGCGGCCAGCCCGCCAAGCGCGGTGAAGCCCAGGATACCGACGTTGAACAGCCCGGCGTAGCCCCATTGCATATTCACCCCAAGCGCCATGATGGCCGAAATCAGCCCCATGTTGAGGATCGTCAGCGTGGTGTTCCACGACTGCATGAACCCGGTCAGGATGAACAGCAGCGCCACCAGACCGAACAGCAGGATATTCTTGGTGTTGATCTGCGTCATACCGATTTCCCCTTGAAGAGGCCCGTGGGCTTGAACAGCAGCACGATCAGCAGGATCGCGAAGCTGACAGCGAATTTATAGTCGGTGGACAGAAGCTGCAGCAGCCCCTCCGGCTCCCAGCCTTCCGGCACCAGATGGTTGACCACGCGGCGGAAGGCATAGGTCACGGTGATTTCCGAAAACGCGATCACGAAGCCGCCCGCGATGGCACCAAGCGGGTTGCCAAGCCCGCCGACGATGGCAGACGCAAAGATCGGCAGCAGCAGCTGGAAATAGGTAAAGGGCTTGAAGCTCTTGTCGAGCCCGTAAAGCACCCCGGCCGTGGTCGCCAGAGCGGCGACGATGATCCAGGTCACCAGCACCACCTTTTCGGGGTTGATGCCCGACAGCAGCGCCAGATCCTCATTGTCGGAAAAGGCGCGCATGGATTTGCCGGTACGGGTCTTGTTGAGGAACCAGAACAGCAGGATCACGCAGATCAGCGCCACCACGACCGTGATCCCCTGGCTGGTGCGGATGGCCAGACCCTCATCAAGACCCGTCAGGGTGCGGAAATTGCGGGCGGAGATGATGAAGCGTTCGCCATCGGCAAACCGCTGGTCATCCACCCCGATGATGAAGCGCACCAGCCCGTTCATGATGAACATGACCCCGAGCGAGGCGATCACGTAGATCACCGGCTTGGCTTTCTGCTGGCGATAGAACTTGTAGACCACCTTGTCGGTGCCAATCAGCAGCAGGGACGTGGCCGCGATGCCAATGGGCAGCGCCAGCAGCGCCGTGGGCAGCGGCCCGAGCGAGACGCCCGCGCCCTGCAAGGCCCAGGTCACAAGGATCGTCACCATGGCCCCGAAGGCCATCGTATCGCCATGGGCGAAGTTCGAGAACCGAAGGATCCCATAAATAAGCGTCACGCCAAGCGCGCCAAGCGCCAGCTGCGCGCCATAGGCGGTGGCTGGTACGATGACGAAATTGGCCAGGACGACAATGGCGTTCAGGAAGTCCAAGTCATGTCTCCTCGCAGATGCCGAAATAGGTGATGGCGGGGCTGCCGGGGTTGGCCGGGTGACGGCTGCGCAGGGCAGTGCCATCGGCATGGATGGTGATCAGGTCGCTTTCCGCGCCGGGCACGGCGGTGGCGATTGAAAACGGAGAGCTGTCCGCGTCCGACAGGCTCAGGGCGGGCAGGGCGTCGGCATCGGCCTCCAGAAAGGCCATCGCGCCCTCTTCGCCCATCCCGATCTCGATCTCTATCTCGGCTGGCACGCAGTCCCCCGCAGCCTCGCAGGCCACGGTGAACGTGCAGCTATAGCCGGTTTCGGCCATGGCAGGGGCCGCCAGAAGGCACAGGGATATGAGCGGCAGGTGCCTCACTCAGCCGCCTCCGCACGGTCCACGTCTTCGCAAAGGCCAAAGCCGGTGACCGAGCGGGGCCGCGCCTGCGGCTGGTGCAGGGTCACGACCACATGGCCGCTATCGGCGATGCTGACCATCTGCACCGCCTGCGTTTCGTGATTGGCGAAGATCAGACTGCGCAGGCGGGTGGGTTCCAGCGATCCTTCCGGCGCAAGAATATCGGCGGCCAGCTCGTAATCCGAGGGCAGGTCCTCTTCCCACAGAACCCGCCAACTGCCATCTTCCTGCTCGGTGATATGAATCTCCTGCCCCCAGTCCTGGCACGGGTTCGACTCGATGCAGATCACCGCCATGTTGCAGACACGCTCGATGGCGACATGCTGCGCCATGGCGGGCAGGGGGATCAGGAAAGGCAGGGCGGCTGCAAGGCCACGGCGGATCATCATCTATTGAACCTCACATTGTCCGTAGGCGGTCTGCTGACGCGGGCCTTGGCCGGGCTGATAGTCCTGGTAGACATGCAGCGCCTCGCCGGTGGGAAAGATCGTCAGCGTCAGGTTGTCCTCATAGCCGGGCGAGATGAACATCGCCATCGGCGTGTCAGAGGGCGTGGCATCGTCGACCGCACGGTGCCGCCCTTCATAGATCAGCCACAGCCCGTTGCCATGATCGGCCATGCCAATCTCGACCGTGAAGGTGTCGGGGGTGCAATCCTCGGTGTCACAGCGCGTGCTGAACAGGCAGTAATAACTGCCCGTCTGCGCCGCTGCCGCGACGGGCAGCGCCGTTGCCAGCGCCAGCCCCCCGATGATCCCCCGGACCCGTGTCACTTGCCGTCGCCACCCGCGCTGCCGGTGGTCTCGGTGCAGGTGCCGTTCAGCCGGTAGTGGATCAGGTTATCGCCAAGCGCCATGTTGCCGGTGTAGATGATCCGGCCCGCATCGGTGATGGTGCCCAGTTCGACACCGGCCGAATTGGAAAAGAAGAAATGCATGGCGCCATCGCTTTCATAGACGGTGCCGTCGAAGAAATTGCCTTCGCGCTGCTCCATCTCGCCCACGCCGGTGGTGGCGTTGAGGGTGAAGTTGTAGGGGATGTCCTCCGCCACGCAGCCGCCGCCATTTTGCCGGCAGGCCTCGTTCATCGTGCATTGAAAGGTGCGGTCCTGCGCCAGCGCGGGGGTCGCGAGAAGAGTGGCCAGAGTGGCCGTTGTCAGAATGTGTTTCATAATCAACCTCCTAGGAAAGACTTGCGAACCTCCGGGTCGGCCAAAAGTGCCTTGCCGGTATCAGTATAGGCGTTTCGGCCCTGAACGAGCACATAGCCTTTATCTGCAATTTCAAGCGCTTGCCGGGCGTTCTGTTCCACCATCAGAATGGAAATCCCGGTGCGCGCGACCTCGATAATGCGGTCGAAAAGTTCGTCCATCACGATAGGCGAAACGCCCGCAGTCGGTTCATCCAGCATCAGAAGCTTGGGCTTCGTCATCAGCGCCCGGCCCACGGCCACCTGCTGACGCTGACCGCCGGAAAGCTCGCCCGCCGGTTGCAGGCGTTTTTCCTTCAGGATCGGGAAGAGGTCATAGACCTGCTCCATCGTGCCCCGGAAATCGTCGGTGCGGATGAAGGCGCCCATTTCAAGGTTTTCCTCGACCGTCATCGAGGTGAAGATGTTCGAGGTCTGGGGGACAAACCCCATCCCCTTGGCCACGCGCGCCTGTGGCGTCAGCTTGGTGATATCCTCGCCATCCAGCACCACCCGGCCCTGACGCAGGTTCAGCATGCCGAAGACGGCCTTCATCCCGGTCGATTTGCCCGCCCCGTTTGGGCCGACAATGACGGCAATCTCACCCTTTTCCACGGCAATCGTGCAGTCGTGTAGGATGTCCGCGCCCTTGCCATAGCCGCCGGTCATGTTCTCGCCAATGAGGAAGGGCTGTCCCGCCGCCGGGCTGGTTTTCGAGCCAAGCCCCTCTGCCGGGGTCAGCGTGCCGATCCCGTCCGGGTTGCCAATCGAGCGGTCCTTGTTGCCGCGATCGTCCTGATAGGGGTTGCCGCTCATGCCTCTACCTTGTCCTTGTTCTTCAGGCCGGTGCCCAAGTAAGCCTCGATCACCTGCTCATTGGCCTTGATCTCATCCAGCGTGCCTTCCGCCAGAACCTTGCCCTCGGCCATGCAGATGACCGGGTTGCAGATCTTGCCGATGAAATCCATGTCGTGCTCGATGACGACGAAGGTATAGCCGCGTTCCTCGTTCAGCCGTTTGATGGCGTCGGCGATGGTATAAAGCAGCGTCCGGTTCACGCCCGCGCCGACCTCGTCCAGAAAGACGATCTTGGCATCGACCATCATCGTGCGGCCAAGTTCCAGCAGCTTTTTCTGCCCGCCGGACACCTCGCCCGCTTTCAGGTCGGCGATATGGGAAATCGTCAGGAATTCAAGCACTTCGTCGGCCTTGGCTCGCAGCGCGCGTTCCTCATCCGCGATCCTTTTGCGCCCGAACCACGTGTTCCACAGGCTTTCGCCCGACTGCCCGCCCGGCACCATCATCAGGTTTTCCCGGCAGGTCATCGAGCTGAATTCATGCGCGATCTGGAAGGTGCGCAGGAGCCCCTTGTGAAACAGCTCATGCGGGGCGAGGCCGGTGATATCCTCACCATCCATTTCCACCCGGCCCGATGTGGGCTCCAGTACCCCCGCGATCACGTTAAACAGCGTGGTCTTGCCCGCACCGTTGGGGCCGATCAGCCCGGTGATGGAGCCCGGCGCGATGGACAGACTGGCCCCGTCCACGGCGTGAAAGCCGCCGAAATGCTTGTGCAGGTCATGAACGGTGATCATGCGTGAAGGCTCACTTTCCCCAATGTCTTAAACGAACAGCCCGGCGATGACCGGGCTGTCCTGTGTCATGCAATCGCGATCGGATCAGCGATACTGCGCGGTGACGATCTCACCGCCCTGGATCTCGATTTCACGGTAGTTGCCTGCCGATTCACCGGGTCCGATCAGCTCCACTGCGGTGGCACCTTCATAGTCCACGTCACCGCCAGCGGCGATGATTTCCAGCGCGCGGCCCAGTTCACCCGGCTGGATGACTTCACCGGGGGCGTTGGCGATGTCCATGATGTGACCGGCATAATCGCCCGGCGCAGAAGAGCCCGCCGCCGCCATCGCCATCATCATCAGCGCGGCTGCGTCATAGGATTCCGCCGCGAAGGGCGAGGTGCCGTCAAAGCCCGCTTCCGAGGCCATGCCCTGGAAGATCGCCGCACCATCGGAATCGGTGCCCGGATGCTGGCCGAAGGACCCGTCGATGTCGGACCCGAAATTGTCGACCAGCGCCTGGCTGACCATCCCGTCGGGGAACACGAAGGTGTCGAACGCACCGGAATCGAGCGCCGCCTGAATGATGCCGGACCCACCTTGGTCCACATAACCCGCCACGACCAGCGCAGCGCCACCGGCAGATGCCAGTGCGCCGACTTCAGCGGCATAGTCCGCGCGGCCATCTTCATGGGCGGCCACCAGCGTCACGGTGCCACCGGCTTCGGCAAAGGCAGCGGCAAAGCTGTCCGCCAGGCCCAGGCCGTAGTCGTTGTTGGTATAGGTCACGGCAACCTCGTCGATGCCGCGATCCATCAGCACTTCGGCCATCACCACACCCTGACGCGCATCAGAGGGGGCGGTGCGGAAGAACAGCCCGTTATCTTCCACGGCAGACAGTGCCGGGGAGGTGGCCGAGGGCGAGATCATCACCATGCCATTGGCCAGGGCCACGTTCGACAGGATCGAGGTGGTCACACCGGAACAGTCCGCGCCGACGATGCCCGACACGCCATCGGCGGTGATCAGACGTTCGGCAGCGGCCTGCGCGGCGGCGGAGTCGATACAGGTGGAATCCGCGCGCACCGACACGAAGGTGCTGCCATCCATGATACCGCCCGCGGCGTTCACTTCGGCCATCGCCAGTTCCGCGCCGGCCGCCATGTTGGGGGTCAGCGATTCGATGGGGCCGGTGAAGCCCAGAATGACGCCGATGCTGATTTCGTCGGCAGCGGCCGCACCAGCAAGAACTGCGGTGGCCGCAGAGGCCAGCAGAAGCTTCTTCATGATTGTCTCCCTATTGGACAAATTATTCTTGTGAGGGCAGGTTATGACGGGTTCCGCAAATTGAAAAGGGCCGAAATGGACCCTTTCAGCCTGCCAACCGATATTTTCTGTCAGAAAAGGCAATGGGTCTGAAACCGGCTTTCATATCGGGTGTTTTTCCTACAGGTTCGCCGCATACAGCCTTTCAGACCAAGGACCATGCCCATGCCCGCCCCCAGGAACAGGTTGAAATCGGATCTCGCCGCCGGGCGGCTTTGCAAGGGAATCTGGCTGAACTTCGGGTCACCGCTGGTGGCGGAACTTGCGGGCAATAGCGGTTTCGACTGGTGCCTCATAGACGGAGAGCATGGTCCATGGGACCCGACCGCGATCCGCGCGCAGCTCATGTCGCTGGCGGCGACGCCCGCGCAGGCCGTCGTCCGGGTGCCGGTGGCCGAGGACTGGGTGATCAAACAAGCGCTCGATCTGGGGGTGCAGACGCTGCTGGTGCCCATGATCGACAGCGCCGAGGAGGCCGCCGCCGTGGTCCGCGCCTGCCGCTACCCGCCTCAGGGCGTGCGCGGGCAGGGGGCCCTCGTGGCCCGTGCCAGCGGCTTCAACGCGATTGCCGATTACACCACCAATGCCAATGACGAAATCTGCATTCTGGTGCAGGCCGAAAGCCGCGCCGCGCTGGCTGATCTTACCCAGATCGCGGGTGTGGAGGGCGTTGACGGCGTCTTCATCGGCCCCGCCGATCTCGCCGCCGATATGGGGCATCGCGACGATCCCGGCCATCCAGATGTGCAGGCCGCCATTGCCGACGCCATCCCGCGCATCCGTGCCGCGGGCAAGGCCGCAGGCATCATCCTCGGCACATCCGAGGCGCGTGCGACGGCGGTGGCGCAAGGTATCAATTTCCTCGGAATGGGCAGCGAGGCGACACTGCTCGCCGATGCGCTCCGCGCGCTGGCCGCGGAATGATTCTCGTCGATGCCGATGCCTGCCCGGTCAAGCAGGAGGCCATTCGCGTGGCGCTGCGCCATGGCGAGGTGATCGTATTCATCGCCAATCAGGGCCTGCGCCTGCCGGACCATCCGCTGATCAAACAGTTCACCGTGTCCGACGGGTTCGATGCCGCCGATGATGCGATTGCTGAAACGGCTGGCCCCGGCCACCTGGTGATCACCGCCGATATCCTGCTGGCCGAACGCTGCCTGAAAGCCGGGGCCGAGGTGATGGACCCAAAGGGCCGCGCCTTCACCATGGACAGCATCGGCAGCCAGATCGCCACACGCGCCATCATGGCCGACCTGCGCGCCGGGCTGGAGGGCCAGGGGATCGGCGGTCAGAAACCCTTCTCGAAGACCGACCGCAGCCGCTTCCTCGACGCGATGGAAACCACGCTGAGACGGCTCAAAGCCTGACCTCTTTCATCTTGGCAAAAATACCTCCGCCGGAGGCATCCTGTCCCCGCCACACGGACAGTCGTCCTATCTGCAAATTCCCCTTCCCACAGGTCCGTGGCAACGCGGGCCGACGAGGCCTCCCGCGCAAGCGGGAGGTTGAGGAGGGCCGCTCCCGGGTCGACGCCGTCAGGCGGCGAAATCGCCGTTTCGTATGCACGGGGGGTGTACAGGGGGTGTACGGGGGGTGCACGCATGGCGACGGGCCGAAATCGGGGTCAAAGCCCCGCCGCCTTCGCCGCGTCCCACAGCCCGTCCATCTCCTCCAGATCACTTTCGTGGGGGCGTTTCCCCCGCGCCTCCAGCTCCCGTTCGATGAAGTGAAAGCGGCGCACGAATTTCGCATTCGCATTGCGCAGGGCGGTTTCGGGATCGACCTTCAGATGCCGCGCCAGATTGGCCATGACGAACAGAAGATCGCCCATCTCCTCGGCGATCTTTTCCTGCGGCAACGCCTCCCGCGCTTCTGCCAGTTCGCGGGCTTCTTCTGCAATCTTGTCAACCACATGCGCGATATGCGGCCAGTCGAACCCGACCCGCGCGGCGCGTTTTTGCAGCTTCTCGGCGCGCATCAGCGCGGGCAGCCCGATGGCCACGTCATCCAGCACACCGCCCCGCGCCTTGGCTGCCCGTTCGGCGGCCTTGATCGTTTCCCAATCCTGCGTCTGCTGTTCCGCCGATTTCTCCCGCGACTGGTCGCCAAACACATGCGGATGGCGGGCAACCATCTTGTCCGACATCGTGTCGGCCACCTCCTGAAATGAAAATAACCCTTTCTCTTCCGCCATTTGCGCGTGAAAGACCGATTGGAACAACAGGTCGCCCAACTCGCCTTTCAACTCGTCCCAGGCCTCGCGCTCGATGGCGTCGGCGACCTCATAGGCCTCCTCGATCGTGTAGGGCGCGATGCTGGCGAAATCCTGCTCGATATCCCAGGGACAGCCGCTATCGGGGTCGCGCAACCGGCGCATGATTTCCAGCAGGCGGGGCATGCCGCCCTTGGGGTCGTTGATCAGCGCGTCATCCATTGCCGGGCCTCCGGTTTTCGGTCAGGGTGCCCCCGACTAACACCCATGAGCCCCGGAGAGTCCACCCATGCCCGTCCTCAACCGCATCGCCGGATTCGCCGACGAGATGACCGGCTGGCGCCGCCACCTGCATGCCCACCCCGAGCTTGGCTTCGCCTGCCATGAGACCGCCGCCTTCGTGGTCGAGCGGCTGAGGGACTTCGGGATCACCGAGATTCACACCGGCATCGCCGAATCGGGGGTCGTGGCGATCATCGAGGGGCAGGGAGAGGGGCCGACCATCGGGCTGCGCGCCGACATGGACGCGCTGCCGATCGAGGAGGAGACGGGGCTCGATTATGCCTCTGAAAACAAGGGCGTGATGCATGCCTGCGGCCATGACGGGCATACCACGATGTTGCTGGGGGCCGCGAAATATCTAAGCGAGACCAGGAACTTCCGGGGGCGCGTGGCGCTGATCTTCCAGCCTGCCGAGGAGGATGGCGGCGGGGCGGGCATCATGTGCCGCGAGGGCATTATGGACCGGTTCGGCATCAATGAGGTCTACGCGATCCACACCACGCCGGCGCTGCCCGTGGGCCATTTTCAGACGACGCCGGGGCCGATAATGGCCGCCGTCGACAGTTTCGACGTGCATATCAAGGGCAAGGGCGGGCACGGGGCCTATCCGCATGAATGCGTCGATCCCGTGATCGCGGCGGTGCATATCGCGCAGGCGCTGCAAAGCATCGTCGCGCGCAACCATTACGCGCTGCAGGATCTGGTGGTGTCGGTCACCATGATCCACACCGGCACGGCGGAAAACATCATCCCTGACACCGCTTATCTGGGCGGCACGGTGCGCAGCTTCGACCCCGATGTGCGCGATATGGTCGAGGCGCGCATGGGCGAGATCGTGGCCGGGCAGGGGGCAAGCTTCGGGGTGGAGGCGGTGCTCGACTACAAGCGCAGTTATCCGGCGACGGTGAACGATCCGGCGAAGACTGAATTTGCCGTAGGCGTGGCTGAGGAGATCGCGGGAAAGGACGCCGTGGACGGGGCCCAGTGGCGCGAGATGGGGGCAGAGGATTTCAGCTACATGCTGGAGGAGCGGCCCGGTGCTTACCTGTTCCTCGGCCAGGGGGAGGCAGCGGGGCTGCATCATCCGCGGTTCAATTTCAACGATGAGGCTGCGCCTTATGGCGCGAGTTTCTTCGCAAGGCTGGTGGAACAAGCGCAGCCGCTCGGCTAACAGGTCTCAGTGCTTTTCAGCCCTCAGATAGCTGCGCATTCCATAGAGAAGGGGTGAGCCATCGGGGGCGACGCGCACCTCTCGCACGGCGCCGATGCAGATATGGTGGGTGCCGATCTTGTCGGCCGAAACCAGTTCGCAATCGAAGCTGACAAGGGCGCTGTCCATCATCGGCGCACCTGTGGGGCCGGGGGTGAAGGGCGCGGCGTTGAAGCGGTCGCCATCGGGTGCGGGCAGCCGGCCCGAGAACGTATCGGAAATCGCCTGCTGGTCGATCCGAAGCACATTGATGCAGAAGCAGCCGTTCGCCAGCAGCGGCGGCAGCGCGGATGACGCCGCATTCAGGCAGACCAGCATGGTGGGGGCCTCGCCATCGGCGCTGACCGAGGTCATGGCGCTGACAGTGATCCCGTGACGACCCGCAGGCCCGTCGGTGGTAACCACGCTGACCGAGGCGGCGGCGCGGCTCATGCCTTCGAGAAACTGCTGTCGAAGCGGGCTGTCGGGCATGTCTGGGCTCCTGTCGGCGGGACTGATCCCTTGATGTAGCGCAGGCAGACGGGATGCAAGGTGGCATTGCCTTTTTCCGCCGGAGAGGATTTGCATGGGGCTGGATGCAAAACGGGAAAGGGCCGGCTATGGCGCTGGAAGACGCGAAGAAGGATATCGACGGGGCATTCACGCGGGCCGAGTTGAAGGGCCGCGCCTTCGAGAACACGTTTGGCGGTGCGGTCAGTTTCCTCAGGCGGCGTTATACCAAGGACCTGGCGGGCGTCGATATTGCGGTGACGGGTGTGCCTTTCGATCAGGCGGTGACGAACCGGCCCGGCACCCGGCTTGGGCCCCGTGCCATCCGCGAGGCGAGCGCGTTGCAGGTCTATGACCCGCCCTATGGCTGGGGCGGCTATGACCCGATGAGCGATCTGGCGATTGCCGATTATGGCGATCTGGCCTTCGACTATGCCAATCCGGGCGAATTCCCCAAGGTGCTGGAGGCCCATGCCGACGGCATTCTGTCCCAGGGCGCGGCGATGGTGACGCTCGGGGGCGATCATTCGATCACCCTGCCGCTGTTGCGGGCGCATGTGAAGAAGCATGGGGCCGTGGCGCTGCTGCAGTTCGACGCCCATACCGACACCTGGCCCGATGACGACCCGGCCCGTGTCGATCACGGCACCTTTGCCTATAAGGCGGTGAAGGAGGGGCTGATCGACGTGGCCCGCTCTGTCCACGTGGGTATCCGCACGGTGGTGGAGGACAATCTTGGCATCAAGATCCTCGACGCGCGTGCCGTGCATGAGCAGGGGCCGCAAGCCATCGCCGCGCGAATCAAGGAGATCGTGGGCGATGCGCCCGCCTATCTCAGCTTCGATATCGACTGCCTCGATCCGGCCTATGCGCCGGGCACCGGTACCCCGGTCTGGGGCGGGCTGACCTCTGCTCAGGCGGCGATCATTCTGCGCGATATTGCCGGGATCAACCTGGTCGGGGGCGATGTGGTCGAGGTGTCCCCGCCCTTCGACACGGCCCAGATCACCGCCGTGGCGGGGGCGCATGTGGCGATGGAGCTTTTGTGCCTCCGGGGATGGGCGCGGCGCGGGATGTCATGAAACTGTGACGTGCTTTCGCTAGCGGGAATCGCCCAAGGGGCGTATCCAGCATCAACGGCAGCGGTGTGTATCAGGACCATGGCACGCAAGCGACATTCCAAAGAAGACAGGCAGATCGCGCGCGAGATCTCTTACGCGCATTCCGCCCGGACCAAGGGCGGGCGGGCGATGATCCGCGCGATGGAGAATACCACCGGGCGGCTGAAGCTGATCAAGCAGGCACAGGGCTACGAGACCGAGGTCGCGGCGGGCCGGGATTTCTGGCAAGTGATGGTGGACCGCTACGGGCTGACGCTGGAGATCATGGGCGGAAGCCTGGACAATATCCCGCGCGAAGGGCCGGTCATCGCCATCGCCAACCACCCTTATGGCATTCTCGACGGGCTGATGCTGGGGCATATCCTGTCGGTTGCGCGCGGGGATTTCCGCATTCTGGCGCATCGGATTTTCCGCAAGGCCGAGGATCTGGACAAGGTCATCCTGCCTATCTCTTTCGATGAGACGAAAGAGGCGGTGGCGCTGAATATCCAGACCCGCAAGACGGCGCTGCGCTACCTGTCCGAAGGCGGGGCGATCGGGATTTTTCCGGGCGGTACGGTGTCGACGGCGCAAAAACCCTTCGGGCGGCCCATGGACCCTTACTGGCGCGGCTTCACCGCGCGGATGATCACCAAGTCAGCAGCCACCGTTGTGCCGATCTACTTCGACGGGCACACCAGCCGACTCTTTCAACTCGCCAGCCATCTGCACAACACGCTGCGCATGGGGCTCTTGATCAAGGAGTTCAAGAAACGGGTGAACACACCTGTGCGCGTGGTCATCGGCGACCCGATCCCACGGGCCGAGCTTGACCGTTTCGCCGGTGATACACGGGCGATGATGGACTTCCTGCGGCAATCGACCTACGAATTGTCGCCAACACCCATAAACCCGGCTGAAATCGGGTTCGAATTCGAGGAAAAGCACAAGCGAAATGGCGGTCGGGATCTTTGACAGTGGCTTGGGCGGGTTGACGGTGCTGGATGCCGTCAGCAAGCGCCTGCCGGACGTGCCCTTTGTCTATTACGGCGACAATGCCCATGCGCCCTATGGCGTGCGCGATGCCGATGACGTCTATGAGCTGACGACGGCGGGGGTTCAGCGTCTGTTCGATGCGGGCTGCGATCTGGTGATCCTTGCCTGCAACACCGCAAGCGCCGCGGCCCTGCGCCGGATGCAGGAGGCGTGGGTTCCGGCGGACAAACGGGTTCTGGGCGTGTTCGTGCCGCTCATTGAGGCGCTGACCGAACGGCAATGGGGCGACAATTCCCCGCCGCGCGAGGTGGCGGTGAAACATGTGGCCTTGTTCGCGACGCCAGCGACGGTCAGCAGCCGGGCGTTCCAACGCGAACTGGCCTTCCGCGCCATCGGTGTCGACGTGGAGGCGCAGCCCTGTGGCGGCGTGGTCGATGCCATCGAGGATGGCGACATGATTCTTGCGGAAGCCCTTGTGCGCAGCCATGTAGAGGCGCTGCAACGACGGATGCCGAAGCCCGAGGCAGCGATCCTGGGCTGCACCCACTACCCGCTGATGGAAGACGTCTTTCAGGACGCGCTTGGGGAGGGGGTTGCGGTCTATAGCCAGGCCAATCTCGTGGCAGAGAGCCTTGCCGACTATCTGACCCGTCATCCCGACAAGCTGGGGGAGGGGACGGAATCCGCTTTCCTGACGACCGGCGATCCGGCGCGGGTATCGAACAAGGCCACCCAGTTCCTGCGGCGCAAGATCGCTTTCGTCAAAGCCTGAGGCAACCTGTCAAGGTGGCGCCTCTCGACGCGGGGCTGGTCGTTGCCTATCTGTGGGTCTGGTGGACGTGGAGGACAACCATGCGCGGATTGAAGAAACAACGCCGGATCCAGGTGATCATCGTCGCGATGGTAGCGCTGGCGGTGTCTGCGGGGCTGATCGGCTACGGGTTGCGTGACGGCATCAATTTCTTCCGCACCCCGACTGAAGTGGCGGAAACCCCGCCACCGCCCGATGAGGTCTTCCGTATCGGCGGGTTGGTTTTGGAGGGCACGCTGGTTCAGGATGAGGGGCTGGATTTCACCTTCACCGTGACCGATGGCGGTGCCGATATTCCGGTGCGCTATATAGGGACCGACGCGCCGCCAGATCTGTTTGGGGAAGGCCAGGGGACTGTGGCCACCGGCACCTATGAGGACGGGGTGTTTCTGGCGACAGAACTGCTGGCCCGCCATGACGAGACCTACATGCCCGCCGAGGTGATAGACGCGCTGGAAGCGCAAGGGGTCTACCGACACGCGGAAGATGAGGACCCGGCGCCGAGCTATTGACGGCGGGCGCTTCTCCTCAAGCCCCCTTCGGGAGCCTTCGTCGAAGCGCACTGCCGCGGATGCTTGGCCGGGTTGAGTGAAGATTGATCCGTAAGCGCCTGTTTTTTATGTCAGGATCGAGGGCTCTGCCCTCGAGCTCCCGAGGTATTTTTGCCAAGATGAAGGGGCTTTAGCGAAATCTTAATCCTCGTGTGATTGGCTTATGCGCATCTTGAACCTTGAGCATGGGAGGGCTGAACCATGCTGTCGGTTCGCCAGATTGCGTCTGAAATCGTCGATCGAGAGGGAGGCTATGTAAACGACCCCAATGACCCCGGGGGCGCGACGAGTTACGGGGTGACAATCCATACGATGCGGCGTCTCGGGCTGGACCTGGATGGCGATGGCGATGTGGACGAGGCTGATGTGCGCGCCCTGCCGCGGGAACGGGCGGTCGAGATCTTCATCGAGCATTATTACCATGCCCCCCGGATAGGCCAGTTGCCGGAACCATTGCAGCCCACGGTCTTCGACATGCAGGTCAATGCCGGGTCGAACGCGGTGCGCATTCTGCAGCGGCTGATCCGCGATATGGGGCTGGAGATTGCCGTCGACGGGGTGATCGGGCCGCAGACCGTTGCCGCCGCAACTGCGGCCCATGACAGTGCAGGGCAGAGCATGGTGGATGCCTACGGCATTGCCCGGCGCAATTTCTACTACCGGATCGGGGACCGACGCCCGGCCTCTCGCCGCTATGCCACGCGGCGCGACGGGGGCAAGGGGGGCTGGATCCTCCGGGCGGAGGAGTTCATTTCGCCTGAGTTTCATCTTACGGACGCGGAACACCGCGCGCGGGTGGCGGCATGGGGTTGATGCAGCGCATTCTGGGCGGTCCGCAGACCATTGCCGTCGCCGGTGAGGCCGTCAGCGATGTGGCCGAGATCTTTCACGCCAATGAAACAAGGGCGATGGAGCTGTCGGCTGAGGCGCATCGGGCGGCGCTTGATGCCCATGGTGATGAGTTTCAATACGCCAGACGGGGGTTGTTCGACCGCGTGATCAACGGCATCAACCGGATGCCACGCCCGATGCTGGCGCTTGGCACCATCGGGCTATTCATCTTCGCCATGGTCGATCCGGAGGCCTTTGCCTCGCGGATGGTGGGGCTGAACGAGGTGCCGGAACCGCTTTGGTGGCTATTGGGCGCCATCGTCAGCTTCTATTTCGGGGCGCGGGAGATGCACTATTTCCGCACGCCCAATGGCGGCAGGCTGCCCCGGATGCGACCCCGAGACCTGACGGAGGACGCAACCGAAACGGCAGAAGATCCCAACCCGGCGCTGGAACGGTGGTTCCGCGAGCAGCGGGACAGCGAAGAGGGCGGGGCTTGACCCCGCCCTGATCGTGTCAGCCGCGCATACGCTCGAAATTGGCGTCGAAGAGCGGTGTGTGCTGGGGCTTTGCATCCAGCATCTGGCCGAGCAACTCAATGGCCCAGGGGCCCTCGCTGTCGGCGACCTCTTTCGCGACATAGCCCATAGCCACGGATTGGCCCGCGTTATGGGCATAGCCGCCGGAGGTGACCCAGCCCACGACTTCGCCATCGTGCCAGATCGGTTCATCCCCGATCACATCGGCATCAATCGCGGCAACGGTGAAGGCGCGCAGGCGCAGTTTGCCGCCGCTGTCCCGTTCCGCCACGGCTGCGGATTTCCCTATGAAATCAGCATCTTTTCCATAAGCGATGAAGCGGTCGAGACCAGCCTCCAAAGGCCCGTAGACGGGACGGAATTCGCGCGCCCATCCGCCGAAGTTCTTTTCGAGCCGCATCGCGTTCAGTGCGCGCAGGCCGAAGGGTTTGAGGCCGAGCTCCGCGCCCTCTGCCAGAAGCCGGTCGAAGACATGGCGTTGGTATTCGGGCTTCATCCAGATCTCGTAGCCCAGATCGCCGGTAAAGCTCACGCGGCCCACGAGACAGGGGGCAAAGCCCACATCCATGCGCTGGATGTCCATAAAGCGGAACCCGGCGTTGGACACATCCGCAGGGGTCAGGCGCTGCAATAGGTCACGAGATTTGGGGCCTGCGATGGACAGGCCGACCATGCCAAGGCCCACGACCTCCAGCGATACCGACCCGTCCTGCGGCATATGGCTTTCCAGCCAGCGGGCATAAAAGACTTCCGCCATGCCGGAGCCTGCTAGGAAATACTCGGTCTCGGACAGGCAGGCGACGGTCAGATCGCCTTGAAGCTTACCGTTTTCCTTCAGCATCGGGGCAAGCGTCATGCGGCCTGGCTTGGGCAGTTTGCAGGCCAGCACCTTGTCGAGGAAGGCCGTGGCCCCTGCGCCCCGGACGTAGAACTTGGAGAAGCCGGAGATTTCCATCACCCCAACGTCTTCGCGGCAGGCGCGGACCTCTTCCTTCACATGCTCGAAATCGGTGGAGCGGCGCCAGCTGAATTCATCCTTTGTGCCATCGGGTGAGAACCAGAGCGGTGCCTCAAGACCCCAGCTATCCCCCATCTGCGCGCCGAGCGACAGCATGCGGTCATAGATCGGCGTGGTCTTGTAGGGGCGGGCGGCCTGCAATTCCTCGTTCGGGAACTTGATCGAGAAGCGGCGGGAATAGTTTTCCTGCACCTTGGGGTTGGTGTAGCTCATCGTCGCCCAATCGCCGTAGCGCGCGATATCCATGGCCCAGACATCGAAACCGGGATCGCCTTGGGTGATCCAGTTGGCCAGCGCCAGACCCACGCCGCCACCCTGAGAAAAGCCCGCCATGACGCCGCAGGCCGACCACATGCCCGGCATGCCACGGATGGGGCCGATCAGCGGGTTGCCGTCGGGGGCGAAGGTGAAGGGGCCGTTGATGATCTGCTTGATGCCGGCATTGGCGAAGGCGGGGAAATGCTCGAAGCCCACTTCCAGCGACGGCGCGATGCGGTCGATATCGGGTTGCAGCAGCTCGTGGCCGAATTCCCACGGGGTCGTGCGTTCGGACCAGGGCACGCAGGCTTTCTCATAGGTGCCCATGAGCATGCCGCCGCGTTCCTGACGCAGGTAGAGCTCGCCATCGAAATCGACCGCGTGGATCACTTCCTTGCCGGTTGTCTTATTGATTTCAGCGACTTCCGGCATGTCCTCGGTGATGAGGTACATATGTTCCATCGCCAGAACCGGCAGTTCCAGCCCCACCATGCGGCCCACTTCACGCGCCCAGAGGCCACCGGCATTGACCACATGGTCACAGGCGACATCGCCCTTGTTGGTCTTGACGATCCAGCCGCCATCACGGGCGCGCAGGATCTCTTCGACCTTGCAATGCTGTTCATAGCTCGCGCCCAGTTTCTTCGCCGATTTCGCATAGGCCCAGGTCACGCCGGAGGGATCGAGATGGCCATCGACCACGGTTTCCAGCCCGCCCACGAATTGCGCGGGGTCGATCAGCGGCATCAGCTCATGCGCCTCTTCGGGCGTGATCACGCGCGATTGGATGTCCTGATAGCGGCCCTTGGCCATGGTGGATTTCAGCCAGTCGAACCGTTCAGGGGTCGAGGCCAGCATGACACCGCCGGTCATGTGAAAGCCGGTGGACTGGCCCGACAGTTCCTCGATCTCCCGATAGAGCTCGATCGTGTATTTCTGCAACTTGGCGACATTGGGATCGCCGTTGATCGTGTGGCAGCCCCCCGCCGCGTGCCATGTGGAGCCCGAGGTCAGTTCGGACCGCTCCAACAGCAGGCTGTCGGTCCAGCCCGCCTTGGCCAGATGATAGAGCACCGAGCAACCGACGACGCCGCCGCCGATCACCACAACACGTGCCTGGGTCTGCATGAAAATCTCCTGTTTCGCAGTCCTGATTTCCGGAAAGGGTAGCGTGGCGGTCGGGTTTCGGATCGCACGTTTTCGACAAAGACAGGGGGCGATTTGGCGGGAACGGGCGTTGTCATGGGCAATCGTGAACAGCGCCAGCGGACGAACTGTGATAGGGTGCCCCACATTAGAGGCCCCTCGGGGCCAGCAATCATTCAACGGGAGGATCTCATGTTTGTACGGATCGTGGCCTTTGCGGCCTTCTTGTTCGGGGTGATACCTGCAGGACCGGCAGCAGCGCTCAATTGCGACAATCGCGGCGTGAACTGGCAAGGCCGCATCGACCTGCCAAGCGGGATCTACGGGTTTGAACTCAGGCGCCTGACCTGTGCGGCCGACAGTCTGTGGAACTACTATATCTGGAACACCACCAGCCGTTGGGAAGGTACGGCCACGGTCGGACTCGTGGGGACGTCCCTGACCGTCAATACCGTGTCGGGCAGCCTTGCGGGCTGTTCCCTGAGCGGTACGTGGTATCCGCGCGACACCACCAACGGCATCCCCTATAGCGGGCGCGGTGCGGCCAGTTGTTCCGGGACCGGCAGCTGGAGCGCGACGATCCAGTAGGGATCACGCCAGCCCCAGGCCGGACCGCCCGGCAGCGCCGATATCATGATAAAGCCCCGCCATCAGGGCAATCGCACCGGGGATCATCGCCTTGGGCAGATGTTCATCGGGGGCATGCTGGCTGCATCCGGGGTAGCTGTGCGGCACCCAGACTGCGGGAAGGCCAAGCGTTTCGGTGAAGACGTGGTTGGGAAGAGATCCGCCAAGCGAGGGCAGAAGGACCGGATCTGCCCCGGTGGTGCGGGCAATGGACTGGACTGCGAAACGGGCGAAAGGATGATCTGGCGGCGTGGCCGAGGCGGGGAAGCGGGCGTCGGGTTCCTCGATGTCAACAAAGTCGAAGCCTTCAGCATCCAGATGCGCGCGCAGGGCGGGCATGATCGCCGTGGGGTCCAGCCCGGTTACATAGCGCAGCTGGATATGGGCCTGCGCCTCTGGCGGGATGGCATTGACGGGCCGTTCCGGGGTGCCGCAGGTGAAGGCCAGCACCTCGACCGCAGACCACGCAAAGACCCGTTCGGCGGGCGTCAGGCCGGGAGTGCCCCAACCGGGGTCAATCTCTCCGCCTGCGGGGGTGATGCCCGACAGGATCGCGCGGGTGTCGTCCGGCACCCTCTCCGGTGTCCAGCCGGGGACGAGGCATTCGCCGCGCGGGCCGATGATGCAGGCAAGGGCGTGGGCCATCTCGGTGCCGGGATTGCGCAGAAGCCCCCCGAAATTGCCGGAATGGCGCCCGGCCTCGCGGTGACGGATCGACAGCTTCACGGTGACGGAGCCACGCGCGCCAAGAAACACGGTCGGTCGATCCCGAGACAGGCGCGGCCCGTCAGAGGCCAGCACAAGATCGGCGTTCAGGTCGTCCTTCAGCCCCGCGCAGATCGCATCCAGCCCCGGTGAGCCGACCTCCTCGCCCATTTCCACCAGCATGTGGCAGTTGAAGCCAAGCGCGCCTTGTTGCTCCAGCACCAATCGTAGCGCCGTCAGGTTCACCAACAGTTGTCCCTTGTTGTCGGCCACGCCGCGCCCGTAGAGCTTGCCATCGCGTTCGGTCAGCGTCCATGGCGCCAGACCCTGTTGCCAGCGCCCCTTCATCCCCGGAACGGTATCGGCATGGCCATAGGCGAGGATCGTCGGCAGCCCGTCGCCCTCGTGACGCGACAGGACCAGCGCGGGCGGATGGTCGCCCTCGATCCAGCGGGCCACGAAGCCGTGCCCCGCCATCAGCCCGGCGATATGCTTCAGGCAGGCGGCATGGGCATCAATTGCACCGGGTTCCGTCGGGAAGGCCACCAGCGCGGTCAGGTCCTCGACAAAACGGTGAAGCGTCTCGGGCGTGGCGGCGCGGGCTGTGATCTGGTCGCGGGTTGTCATGGGGCATCCTTTTTCGGGCTTGGCCCGCAGCCTGCCGGTTTTGCCCGGTTTTGCAAGCTTCTAGCCGCCGACCAATACGCCGACCAGGAAGGCCACCAATGCGCAGACACCGCCGACAATCACCGTTTCACCGATGCAGCGCAATGCCGCTTCGCCTGTCACACGCCAGCGCAGAACCCCGAGGCCGAACAGGGCAAGGAATGTCGCCGCGACGGATATGGGGAAGGCGCGGGCCGGGTCCAGACCCGCGATATAGGGCAGCAACGGGATAGAGCCGAGCGTGATGAACGCCATGAAGGTGGAGACCCCGTCTCCTGCGGGATTGGTGCTGCGCGGGTCGGTCATCTCGAATTCATAGGCCATCATCAGGTCGGCGGCGAAATCATGGTTGCGCATCAGGATATCCGCCACCTGATCGGCATCTGTCCCCGGCAGCCCTCGTTCGCGCAGCATCTGTTGCAGCTCCAGCCGTTCACGATCGGGATCGGTGGACAGTTCCTGCAATTCCATTGCCCGCCGCGCATGGTAGAGATCGCGTTGCGACCGGCCTGACAGGAATTCCCCAAGCCCCATCGACACCCCGTCGGCAAAGAGGTTGGCCAAACCGAAAACCAGCACCGCGAGTGCCCCGATCTGCGCAGTGTTTTCGGCAGAGGCCCCGGCGAAGCCCGCCACGATGGCGAAGGTTGTGACGATGCCGTCATTGCCACCATAGACGATTTGCTTGAGAAACTCCTGCGCGCGGGTGATATGATGATCCTGCGTGCGGTGCTGCGCCCAGTTGATGGCCATGCCGTTTGTCTCCTGTCCGGTCGGGTCAGTCTGGACCTGCGCACAGGGCCTGACAACCGGCAGGGCTGCGCCAAGGAATCGCAGGGTTGCATAGCCGCTTCCCGCGCGAGACGGGGTTACTTTTGGATCGTTTAGCGTTAAACAGTCGCCAGTTGGAGGAACCCCATGCGCGATCTCAAGATTCCCGAACAGCGCCACCCCGAAAAGGCGCGCCGACCGGACAACCCGCAACCCAAGAAACCGTCCTGGATCCGGGTCAAGGCGCCCGTGGGCGAGGGTTACAAGAAGACCCACAAGATCATGCGAGAGCACAAGCTGGTAACGGTCTGTGAAGAGGCGGGCTGCCCCAATGCCGGCGAATGCTGGAGCCAGGGACACGCCACCATGATGATCATGGGCGAGGTCTGCACCCGCGCCTGCACCTTCTGCAACATCGCCACCGGCAAGCCGCCAGAGGATCTCGACGTGTTCGAACCGGGCCGCGTCGCGGATGCGGTGCAGAAACTGGGGCTGAACCACGTTGTTATCACCTCGGTGGACCGCGACGATATCGAAGACGGCGGGGCGGAACATTTCGCCCAGACCATCCGCGCAATCCGCCATCGCAGCCCAGACACGACGATTGAAATCCTGACGCCCGACTTTATCCGTTGCGCGCCCGAGGCGCTGGAGGTCGTGGTCGCGGCGAAACCGGATGTGTTCAACCACAATCTCGAAACCGTGCCGGGGCTCTACCCCGAGGTGCGCCCCGGTGCCCGTTATTTCCATTCCCTGCGGCTGTTGCAGCGGGTGAAGGAACTGGACCCGACCATGTTCACCAAGTCAGGTATAATGGTGGGGCTTGGCGAGGACAGACAGGCGGTCATCCAGGTGATGGAAGACATGCGCGCCGCCGATATCGATTTCCTGACCATCGGCCAATATCTGCAACCCACGCCCAAGCATCACGCGGTCGACCGGTTCGTGACGCCAGAGGAATTCAAGGCCTATGAGAAGGCCGCCTATAACAAGGGCTTCCTGATGGTCTCGGCCACCCCGCTGACGCGGTCAAGCTATCACGCAGGCGACGATTTCGCCCGGCTGCGCGCGGCGCGGCTGAAGAAACTGGGACAGGCCTGATACGAAAAACCCCGGCGTAAGGCCGGGGTTTTCTGTTCATACGGTCAGCCGGATCAGGCGCCCCAATAGACCGGCGTTCCGGGATATTCGTCGATTGCCCAGGTTTCACCACCCGAGGCATAAGTTGTGCCATCATTGCTGGTATAGACGACGTTGCCGGTGGCGGGATCGACCAGCGGGCTGTCGAAGTTGTAGCCTTCCGGCATATCGGCAATCGCTTCCTGCTGCGCCCAGTAATAGGTGGCACCATTGTTGCCGGGGGCGAGGGCTGCGCCGATGTTGTAGTAGTCCTGCGATGTGCGGCCCGACCAGGACCAGCCGCTGTCACCGCCAGCCGCGCTGGCGAAGCTGGTCGAGATCGTCTGGCTTTCCATCTGGCCGCGCATGTCGCCGCTGAGATCCTCGACGCCCGCGCTGACAACGGCCATGGTGGCCAGCCCAAGGCCAACCAGCCCGGCGGTCAGGACGACCCAATCGACGGTCACGGCGCCGGATTCGTCTGAAAGAAAGTTCTGTTTCTGTTGCATTTCTGGATACTCCAAAGTGCCGTCTTCCGCGGCTGTACTGCTTGTGTTGCTCCGAGATACACTCCAAAGTTGCAGAAATGGTGGCGCTGATGGGGCGCTGTCATGGGATGATCAGGGCCGATGCCGATCACGGCGCTGACGGCCAGACAGGGGGACGCGGATGCGCCAGGACAGGATGACGGATCGCTACGGGCTGGACATTTCGACAGGGTCCGATCTGGCCGCCGAGGCCTATCAGCGCGGGATGGACCTCTATCTCGCTGGAATGGCCGGTGTGGAAGAGGCGCTTCAGGCAGCCATCGCGGCCGACCCGGAATTTACCCCCGCCCATGTGGCGCTGGCCCGGAATTTTCAAACCTTTGGCCATATGCCCCAGGCAAAGGCAGCTCTGGCGGCGGCGCGGGGTTGCGACCGGGTACTGACCCCGAGAGAGGCGGCGCAACTGGAGATTTTCGGCCATCTGATCGAGGGGCGCGCGGGGCAGGGCTATGCACTGATCCGGTCCCATATTCGCGAATACCCCCGTGATGCGCTGGTGGCGCAGACGGTTCTGGGCGTCTTCAGCCTGATCGGCTTTTCCGGCCGCGTGGGCCGCGAGGCGGAGCATCTGGCGGTGGCCGATTTCCTTGCCCCCCATTACGAGGGCGACTGGTGGTTTCCCGCCCAGATGGCTTTTGCGTATCTGGAAATCGGGCAGTTCCAACAGGCCGAGGGGCAGATCGACCTGGCGCTTGCGCGCAATCCCCACAGCGCCCATGCCGCCCATATCCGCGCGCATCTCTATTACGAGGTCGGGGAAACGGCGGACGGGCTCGCGTTTCTGGGCGACTGGATGCAGAGCTATGACCGCACCGGCCTGATGCATTGCCACAATACCTGGCATGTGGCGCTGTGGGCGATGGCGACGGGCGACGAGGCGCGCATGTGGCGGGCGGTGGACGAAGACCTTGCCCCCGGCGTCAGCCTAAGCCCCGCGATCAATATCGTGACGGATCTGGCGGCGCTTTATTATCGGGCGTCTTTGGCCGGGCTGGAGATCGGGCAGAACCGCTGGCAGGCGCTTGGGGACTATGCACTAACGGCCTTCCCGAATCCCGGAATGGGCTTTGTCGATGTGCATGCGGCAGTGATCCATGCCATGAGCGGCAATGCAGAGGCGCTCGACCGGCTGATATCGGACGCCAAAGGGCCGATTGGTGACATGGTGCCCGCCTGCGCCGAGGCGTTCCGGGCGATTGCCGCCGAGGATTGGGCCGGGGCCGAGGCGCGGCTGATCCCCGTCGTGGCGCAGTCGGAACGGGTCGGCGGCAGCCGGGCGCAGCGCGATATCCTCGAATTTGCCCTGATGAATGCGCAGATCCAACAGGGTCGGGCGGACGAGGCGTTGCGGCTGCTCGCCCTGCGCCGCCCCCATATCGACGCGCCGGCGCATCTGACCCACTGACCGCAAAGCATTTTGCGATTTTGCCATGTTGCGCTAGCATTCCCGCATTTAAGGGAGGTTTTTTGCCATGGTTCGCCTTCGCGCCGGTTTGTCTGCTGTTGCTGTTTGCCTGTTCCTCGCTCCGCTTGCGGCCCATGCCGACTGGCTGGACGATGCCCGTGCAGCGTTTGATAGCGGCGACTTTGACATCGCACGCCAATTGTCGGAACCGATGGCCGCAGCGGGCGATCCCGCGGCCCTGAACATCCTTGGGGTGCTTTATTTTCACGGCCAAGGGGTGGAACAGGACCTGCAACGCGGGCTTGATTACTACGAGGCCGCTGCCGCACAGGGCTATGCGGTTGCGCAGGCAAACCTGGCCTGGATCTTGTATAAGGGCGTATACGGTGCCCCGCGCGACCTGACCCGCGCATGGGAGCTGGCAGACGCCGCCGCAGAGGCGGGCAATGCCGAGGCGCTGAACACCCTTGGCGCCATGTCCGAGGAAGGCGCCCTTGGAAGCCCGGACTATGCTGCCGCAGCGGCCTATTACCGGCAGGCCATGGATGGCGGGTCGGCGGGGGCACATAGCAATATGGGGGCGCTCTATGCGCAGGGGTTCGGGGTGGCGCAGGACGACGCGCAGGCGCGGCTGCTCTTCGAACAGTCGGCAGCGCTTGGTCACGGGCAGGGCACCCGCAACCTCGCCTATATGATGGAGCTTGGTCGGGGCGGCCCGCAGGACATCCCCGGTGCGATTGAAACTTACCGGCAGGCCATCGCGCTTGGCTATGGCGGGGCGGGGAACGATCTGGGCATCCTG
>NZ_MNBL01000057.1 GCF_001879695.1 Nioella sediminis | reverse complement strand
CCCGACCCGGCAGGCGCCGCCGAAGCCTATGAGCAAGGCACGGCCCTGGGCCATGACTGGGCGCCCGCCAACCTGGCCTATCTTCTGTCCGACGGTGATCCGTCTGTGCCCGATGACATCGACCGGGCGGTGACGCTCTATCACCTCGCCTATGAGCGCGGGAATATCGAGGCGCTGTCCGATCTGGCCTATATGTACTGGGATGGCGTCGGCGTCGCGCAGGACCATGCGGAGGCCCGCCGCCTGTTGCAGGTGCTGGCCGATCTGGGCTTGCCGGGGCAGATCAACGATCTGGGCTACATGCATGAGGCCGGGCTTGGCGGGCCGGTGGACTTTGACGGCGCGCTGGCGCTTTACCAGCAGGCTGCCAGCATGGACTATCCCTTCGCGGCCTGGGGCGCGGCGACGGTCTATCTCAACCCTGACTATGCCGGGGCCGACCGGGTCGAGGGCTATGCCTGGTGCGCCTATGCCATTGCGCGCGAAACCGATTCCGGCCGCTCCGCCGAGTATCAGGAAAGCTGCGGAACCCTGCCCGAAACCCTGTCCGAGGCCGATATCGAAGCGATCGCGACCCGGACCGAGGAATTGCTGACCACCTACTGACCCATTCACGAAGGAGAGCCATTATGAACCTCAAAGCCATGTCCGTCGCCGCGCTGCTCTGCCTTGCGGTACCTCTTCACGCGCAAACGGCCGATGACGCCGTGGAGGCCTATCGCGCGGGCAACTACGCGCTGGCGCTGGAAATTTCCCGCCCGCTGGCCAATTCCGGCGATGCGGTGGCGCTCAACATGATGGGCATTCTCTACGAGAATGGGCTTGGCGTTCCCGCCGACGGGTTCCGGGCCGTCAGCTACTATCAGGCCGCCGCCGATCAGGATCTGCCGCAGGCGCTGAACAATCTGGCCGATCACTATCTCGACGGCTGGTCCGGGCAGGACCCGCGCCCCGATCTGGCCATTCCGCTGATGCTGCGCGCCGAGGAGATGGGCTATGCCGGGGTCTACAACAACCTTGGCGTGTCCTATTTCGAAGGCCATTTCGGCACCCCGGATTCCCGTCGCGCGATGGAGTATTTCCGCCGGGCCCATGAGGCGGGCTATGTGGATGGCACCGCGAATGTGGGCTGGATGTATGCCCATGGCGAAGGGGTGGAGGAAAACCAGGCCGAGGCGCGGCGCTTCTATGCGCTGGCCCATGACAATGACGGCCCCCTCTGGGCGCTCGAAAACCTCGCCGACATGCTGCGGGAAGGCGAGGGCGGGCCGGCCGATCAGCCACAGGCGGTGGCGCTTTACGAAGAGGCCGCCGAGCGGGGCAGCTCCTACGGCGCGAACTGGCTGGGGTATTACTATGACAATGGCGAAGGCGGCCTTCCCGTCGATCACGACCGCGCGGTGGCCTATTTCATGCAGGCTGCCGAACAGGGCAGCACGACCGGCTATTACAACCTGGGCTCGATGTATGAAGGCGGGCGCGGGGTCGAGGCCGACCCTGATATGGCGCGCCATTATTATCAACTGGCCTCCGATCAGGGGGATGCGGATGCGACCTATGAACTGGCGGTCATGTATTGGCACGGGGATCTGGGCTATTCCGATGAAATCGAGGCCCGCCGGCTGATGGAACTAGCCGCCGAACGCGGGGCCGAACTGGCCTTTGGCGATCTTGGCCTGATGCTGCGCAACGGTGTGGGTGGCGCCCGGGATCTGCTGCGCGCGGGCGAGATGTTTCAGCGCGGACTGGAGGAGAACGACTCTCTGGCCTACGTGAACCTTGGCGAGGTCATCTCCGATCCGGCCCATCCGGGCCACGATCCGGTGCGCGGCCTGGCCCTTTGCCTGCGCGCGGTCGAGATCA
>NZ_MNBL01000056.1 GCF_001879695.1 Nioella sediminis | reverse complement strand
AATACAGCCGCCGCTGCAATCGGTTGTCGCGGGCGCTCAGCCCGGCGCAGCAGGCAGAGGCGCGGGCGATGATGGGCTCACTCTAAGGCGGGAAGCGCCTGAAGATAGGCGGCAATGGCCGCGCGGTCGGCGTCGGGCAGGTGGGCCATGTTCAGGATCACCTCGGCCATCTCGCCGCCCGCGCTGTCGAACTCGGGCGTGAACCCGTCGCGCAGGTAATTGGCGATGTCAGAGGCCGACCAGGTCAGCGCGGCGGGCGTGATGTTAGGAATGCGCCCCTCGCCAGAGGGGTTGGGCGCGCCCGCCAGCCAATTGGCATAATCCAGCCCGCCAAGCGCATTGCGCGGCGTATGGCATTCGCCGCAATGGCCGAGCGATTCCACCAGATAGCGCCCGCGCATGACCTCAGGCGGCAGGTCATCGCCCTGCATCACCCAGTCATCCGAGGCAAAGAGCAGCTTCCAGCCGCCAAGCGACCTGCGGATTGAAAACGGAAAGCCCACATCATGATCGCGCGACGGCGTGGCGTCGGCGGGCAGGGTCTGCATGAAGGCCCAGAGATCTTGCAGGTCGGTCATCCCGGCCCGCGCATAGGTGGTATAGGGGAAGGCCGGGTAGTAATGCTGTCCCTCGGGGCTGACCCCGTTCATGACGGCGGACAGGAACTCTGCCTCGGACCATCCGCCGATTCCGTGATCGGGGTCCATGGAGATATTGGGGGCGTAGAACGTGCCGAAATCCGACGGGAAGGCGCGCCCCCCGGACATGATCAGACGCGCGTCGCCCTCTGCGTCCTCGGCTGCGTGGCAGGATGCACAGCCAGCGGCCCAGAAGACCAGCTCTCCGTGTTCTGCATCCCCGTCTCGCTCGGGAATATCCGATGCGGCCAGTGGCTGCGGGGCGCTCAGATACCACCCGGCGGCGGCGCCCAGAATGGCGAGAATGACGATAAACCGAAGAAATCGCATGGGAAAATGGCCTTTCATCGGGACGGCAATGCGGAATTGCGATGCCGTCCCGGGACGAGCTTAGTCGTCGGACTGACGGAAGTTCCGGTGGCAGCTGCCACAAGACCCGCCAAGCGGGCCGATGGCTGCCTGCAGCGCCTCCAGCCCGTTGCCGGCTGCGTCGGCCATGCCGCTTGCAGCCGCGCCATAAGCCATCCATTCTTCACCGAAGCCACCCATATCTTCCCAGATCGCGGGAAGGGCGCGGGTGGCATCGCCAAGCGCGGCATTGTCGGACCCGGCGGGCCAGGTCGGACGTCCATCGACGCCCGCCATCGCAGCCAGGTTGTTGGCGGCGGTCTGCGCGGCTTCGGCGTCATAGTCGATATTGCCGCGGGCCATGCCGCCAAGCACGCCGATATTGAAGGCGAGGATCTGCATATAGCCCTGACGCGCCGCGATATGGCTGGCATAAGGATTGTCGCCATGGCCCGCGCCCTGAACCGTGGCGGCCAGCGGCAAAGTCAGCGCCGCGGCGGCGAGAAGTGATTTGGAAAAGATACGCATGGGAACTCCCTGATGAATACGTGCGGTGCCAAGCAGCATCGCGGCATCAGACGCTGTCACGCAAGCCCCTCACTCCCACCTCACGCGGGTGTGATCCGCACAGGGTCTGTGCGAAAATGCAGAGTTGCCATGTGCGTGATTGCACTGTCGGGGGGGGGGAGGTGACCTGCAGCCCCCTCACTCCTCCGTAAACCGGACCTTGCCGATATGGCCGAGATTGCGGTTGTTCTGGGCGAAGTCGATGCCGTAGCCCACCACGAATTCATCGGGAATCTCAAACCCGGTCCAGGTGGCTTTCACGTCCACCTCGCGGCGCGAGGGTTTGTCTAGCAGCGCGATGGTTTCCAGGCGCTTGGGGTGGCGGCTTTCCAGCAGGTGCAGCACGTGGTTCAGCGTGTGGCCGGTGTCGACGATATCCTCCACCACCAGCACGTCGCGGCCCTCGATCTCACCGCGGATATCCTTGAGAATACGCACCTCGCGGCTGCTTTCCATGCCGCTGCCATAGGACGACGTTTCCAGGAAATCGACCTCAACGGGCAGGTTCAGTTCCCGCACCAGATCGGCGATGAAGACGAAGCTGCCGCGCAACAGCCCCACGACCACCAGCTTGTCGGTGCCCGCGAAGGCGCGTTCAATCTCTCGCGCCAGTTCCTCGATCCGTGCCGCGATGGCCTTGGCCGAGATCATCTTGTCCACTACGTAAGGTTTCTGCGCCATATCGCCCCTTTTGGGCGGCAAAACCGCCCCTGTCCCTTGAATTCCCGCAGGAACTTTAGGACATGGAGCACACCCGAGGAAACCGGAAAAGACGCATGCCAAGCCACGCCGAGACCCGTCTGCTGCCATATAGCGCAGCCCAGATGTATGATCTGGTGGCCGATGTGGCGCGATACCCGCAGTTCATCCCGTGGATCATGGGCGCGCGGGTGCGTTCGGTGACGCCGGTTGAGGGCGGCGAGGTGATGCTGGCCGATCTGGTTGTGGGCTTCAAGATGTTCCGCGAACGGTTCGGGTCCCGCGTGACGCTGCGCCCGGAGCTGAGCGAGATCGACACCGAATATATCGAGGGGCCGTTCAAGCACCTGATCTCGCATTGGCGGTTTCGGGACGTGCCCGAGGGCGGTTGCGAGGTCAGTTTCGATGTGGATTTCGAGTTCAAGAGCAAGCTCTTGCAAGGGGCGGCGGGGCTCTTCTTTCACGAGGCGATGATGCGGATCGTGCAGGCCTTCGAGGACCGCGCGAAGGTGCTTTACGGACAGGGTGCGCCCGGCTAGCGTCGGGTATGGCCTGGCATGACACACCGCTGACGCGGGCGCTCAACATAGACTATCCGATCATTCAGGCCCCGATGGCGGGCGCGACGACGCCTGCCATGGCGGCGGCTGCGGCCAATGCGGGGGCCATGGGCTCGCTCGGTTGTGCGATGATGGGGGCCGAGGCGATGGCGCAGGAACTGCGCGCGGCGCAGGCCGGGACCAATCGCAGCCTCAACGTGAACTTCTTCGTGCATGACCGGCCGGTGCCCGACGAGGATCTGAATGCCGAGGTCGCGGCACGTCTGGCCCCCTGGTATGACCGGTTGGGCGCGGGCGCGGTGAAGGCCCCCGTCGATGCAATCCCCATGTTTGACGAGGCCCTGTGCGAGGCGGTGATTGCCTGTGGACCGACGGTGGCCTCCTTCCATTTCGGCCTGCCGAATATGGCGCTGGTTACGCAGCTGAAGGCGGCAGGCATCCTGATCCTGTCCTCGGCGACATCGGCGGCAGAGGCCCGCTGGCTGGAAGATCACGGCGCCGACATCATCGTCGCTCAGGGCGCGGAGGCGGGGGGCCATAACGGCTGGTTCCTGCCGCGCAAGGGGGCGGACCTGACGGGAACGCTGGCGCTGGTGCCGCGTGTCGTCGATGCGGTCAGCGTGCCGGTGGTGGCGGCAGGCGGCATCGCCGACGGGCGTGGCGTGGCGGCGGCGCTGATGCTTGGCGCGGCGGGCGTGCAGGTGGGCACGGCCTTTCTCGCCACGCCCGAATGCGCCAGCCCCGAGGTGCACAAACAGTCGGTGATCGCCGCGACGGGCGACGACACCATGGCCACGCGCGCCTATTCCGGGCGTCTGGCGCGCGGGATCGCGAACGACTTCTCGCGCGAAATGGCGGCGCATGCGGACTGGCCCGACTTTCCGCTGATGAACGCGGCGACGGGGCCGATCCGCGCGGCCTCGGCCAAGGCGGGGCTGCCCGATGCGGTGGCGCTGTGGTCGGGGCAGGGGGCGGGGCTGGTGCGGGCTGAAACCACCTCGCAGGTTGTCTCCCGGATGGTGGCGGAAACCGAGGCCGCCTTGGCGCGGGTCTGACGCGGGCGCTTTACCTTGCGGGCGCCCCTGCTACTCTGCCCCGAAAACGGCGGAGCCCCCATGACCAAGACCTCCTTCACCGATGCCCTGGCTGCCTTCGCGGCGGCCCCCCTCGCGGGGGCGGAGAGCACGCACGCGGTTCTGCGGCTGTCCCTTCTCGACTGGTGCGCGGTGGCCCTCGCCGGGCGGCAGGAGCCGGTGGCGCAGGTCCTGCGTGCGCTGGCAGCGGAGGAGGGCGGGGTGCCGCAGGCCCATGCCATCGGCATGGACTCCCTTGTCCCCGCCCGCATGGCAGCGCTGGTTAATGGCACGCTCTCCCATGCGCTGGACTATGACGACACCCATTTCGCCCATATCGGCCACCCCTCGGTTGCCGTCATCCCGGCGGCGCTGGCCATGGGGGAACGGGTGGGCGCAGGCGGAGCGGCGCTGCAGGAGGCGGCGCTTGTGGGGGTCGAAGCTTCGGTGCGCGTGGGCGTCTGGCTGGGGCGCGGGCATTACCAGGCGGGGTTTCATCAGACCGCCACGGCGGGCGCGTTCGGGGCCGGGCTGGCGGCGGGGCGGCTTCTGGGGCTCTCGGCCGGGCAGCTTGCCGATGTGGTTGGCCTTCTGGGCACCCGCGCCTCGGGGCTGAAATCGCAGTTCGGGACCATGGGCAAGCCCTTCAACGCCGGGATCGCGGCGGCAAACGGGGTGGAGGCGGCGCTATTGGTGTCGAAGGGCTTCGACCCGCGCCGGGCCGGGCTGGAGGATGCGCAGGGCTTCGGCCCCACCCATCATGGGGCGGGCGACATGGGCGCGCTTGAGGGGCTTGGGCAAAGCTGGCTCTTCGAGCAGGTCAGCCACAAGTTCCACGCCTGCTGCCACGGGCTGCACGCGGCGCTGGAGGCGGTCGCGGAGCTGTTGCCTTTAGACCCTGACGGGATCACGGCGATCGAGGTGACCACCCACCCGCGCTGGCTGACCGTGTGCAACATCGCATCGCCCGCCACCGGGCTGGAGGCGAAGTTTTCCTATGCGCAGGTGATGGCGCTGGCGGCGCTCGGCCATGACACCGCGCGGCTCGACACGTTCACCGATGCGCTGGCCCGTGATCCGCAGGTGATGGCGCTGAGGCAAAAGGTGCGCGTCATCCGGGACGAGACCCTGCCCGAAACCGCCGCTCGTGTCCGCCTGACGCTGAACGGCGGCACGCGCGAGGCCAGTCATGACCTGCTGACCCCGCTGCCCCTGACCACCCGCGCGGCGAAGGTCAGGGCCAAGGCCGAGGCGTTGCTTGGTCAGGACAAGGTCCGCGACCTTCACGATCTGATAGAAAAAAGCGCCGCGCCGGGAGAGATCGGCGCGACGCTTTGCAAGCTGTGACCCGTCCGTCAGGTCAGCTCGACATGTCGTAGGCGCGTTCGCCGTGAACCGTCAGGTCGAGCCCGTTGGTCTCGGTTTCCGCATCGACGCGCAGCGGCGTGATGGCCTTGACCACATAGATCAGCACCAGCGTCACCACGACCGTGTAGACCCCCACCACGACCAACGAGCCAAGCTGCGCCGCCCAGGCCCCAGGCACGAAGACCGCGATCATGATCGTGCCGAAGATGCCGCCCACGCCGTGCACGGCGAAAACATCGAGCGTGTCGTCGATCTTTGCCTTGTTGCGGATGAAATTCACCGCTTCCTGGCAGAGGATGCCCGCGATGGCCCCGATGATCAGCGCGGGCAGCGGCCCGACGAAGCCAGAGGCGGGGGTGATCGAGGCCAGACCCGCGATGGTGCCGGTCACGACGCCCACAAGGCTGACCTTGCCGTATTTGATCTTCTCCCACAGGCCCCAGGTCAGCGAGGCGGTGGCGGCGGAAATATGCGTTACGGTCAGGGCCATGGCTGCGCCCCCGTCGGCCGCCAGCTGCGAGCCGCCGTTGAAGCCGAACCAGCCCACCCACAGCATCGCGGCACCGATCATCACGTAGCCGGGATTGTGCGGCGGCGTGGTCGTGTGGCGGCGCGGGCCGAGGAAGAAGGCGATCATCAGCGCGGCGATCCCGGCGGTTTCATGCACCACGATCCCGCCCGCGAAATCACGCACCGCCGTGCCGAAGAGCGGCGCGACATCGTCGTTGCCCGCCAGCAGCCCGCCGCCCCAGACCCAGTGCACGACCGGCGCATAGCACAGCAGCATCCAGAGCGAGGAGAACAGAAGCACGAAGCCGAAGCCCACCCGTTCCACATAGGCGCCCACGATCAGCGCGGGGGTGATGATGGCGAAGGTCATCTGGAAGGCGAAGAACAGAACCTCGGGCAATGTGCCCGACAGGCTGTCGGCGGTGACGCCCGACAGGAACACCCGGTCAAGCCCGCCCCAGAAGGCATTGCCCGACCCGCCGAAGGCGATGGAATAGCCGAGCGCCAGCCACAGGATGCTCATCAGGCAGGCGATGGCATAGCAATGCAGGAACACGCTCAGCACATTGCGCGCCCGCACGAGGCCCCCGTAGAAAAGCGCCAGCCCCGGCAATGTCATGAATAGAACCAGCGCCGTGGCGACGATGATCCATGCTGTATCTGCACCGTTCATGGTGATCTGTCCCTTCGCATGCTTGTTTTTTCAGCGGTTGAGCGCCGAAAAGCGGGAGGCGGGCAGATAAATAAAGAGGCAAGGGGCGTTTGAAGCGATCAAACAGGGGGCAATTCAGAAACTGCGTAAATCTTGGGCGTTCCCACGGCGGTTTGCCTCAGTGTCATGCGCATCCTGTCTGATGCTTGTCAGGATCATTCCCAGAGCATGATCCACCGCCGCCGCGCGGACCTGATCGCGGCCAAGCGCGCCAAACTCGACGGTTTCGGTGCGAAGGCCATTCTCCCAGGCCAGGCCGAAGCAGACGCGGCCCTCTGGCTTGTGCTCGGACCCTCCGGGGCCCGCGATGCCAGTGATCGAAATGGCAATTGTGGCTTGTGAATTGGCAAAAGCCCCCGCCGCCATTTCATGCGCCACATTCTCGGACACCGCGCCATGTTCGCGCAGCGTGTCGGGGCTGACACCCAGCATCTGCACCTTGGCGCGGTTGGTATAGGTCACGAAAGCCCGGTCGAAAATGTCGGAAGACCCCGCCACGCTGGTGATCGCGCCCGCAACCAGCCCGCCGGTGCAGCTTTCGGCCGTCGCGATAACGTGATGGCCCGCGCGGGCCTCTTCCAGCAGGGTCCGGGCCAGCATCACAGCCGCCCCGGCAGATGTGCCACGACTGCCAGCACCGCGACCACCATCATGGCAAGGCCACCGGCGATGGCATCGTCCAGCATCACCCCAAGCGCATCACCGCGCCGGTCGGCAAGGCCCACGGGGCCGGGCTTCCAGATGTCGAAAAGCCGGAAGGCGAGAAAGGCGGTCAGCACACCGGGCCAGAGCGCAAAGAAATCCGCCCCCGCCATCATCGCGCCGTAGGAGACCGGCCAGAGCGCCAGGAACATGCCCAGAACCTCGTCGATCACGATCTCGGAGGGGTCCTTGTCGGCACTGTCCCGCGTCACTTCATTCGTGGCCCACCAACCGGCAACGGCCACGATCAGCGTGCCCGCTGCAAGGGCGACAAAGCCGCCAAGCTGGTGCAGCAGATAGGCAAGCGGGATGGCGGCAAGGCTGCCCCAGGTGCCGGGGGCGGGGCGCAGCAGGCCCACATAGAAAACGGTGGCGATAAGGCGGTTCATGATTTCACCAATGTGACAGTGGCCATGGCGGCGATGCCCTCTTCGCGGCCCGTGAAGCCGAGCCGTTCGGTCGTGGTCGCCTTCACGGAAACGCGCGCCGGGTCGATGCGCAAAAGCTCCGCCAGCCGGGCGCGCATGGCGGCGGCATGGGGGCCGATCTTGGGCCGTTCGCACAGGAAGGTCAGGTCGGCATTGCTGATCGCAAAGCCCTTTTCTGATGCCAGATCAACGGCATGGGTCAGGAAGATATGGCTTTCCGCGCCCTTCCACTGCGGGTCGGAGGGCGGGAAATGGGTGCCGATATCGCCCTCGGCCAGCGCGCCATAGATCGCGTCGGTCACGGTGTGCAGGCCCACATCGGCATCGGAATGGCCCTGAAGCCCGCGCCCATGGGGGATTTTCACACCACAGAGCCAGACATGATCGCCGGGTCCGAACCGGTGCACGTCGAACCCGTTGCCGGTGCGAATGTCGATCATGGCTCGGGCCTCCAGCAGCCGCTCGGCCCGGGCGAAATCCTCGGGCCTTGTCAGTTTCAGATTGTCTTCGTCGCCCGGCGTGATGGCAATGTCCAGCCCATGGGCGAGCGCGACCTCCACGTCATCGGCAGCGCCGCCGTGATGGGCGGCATGGGCGGCGCGGATCGCGGCGAGGTGAAAGCCCTGCGGGGTCTGCGCCCGGAAAAGCCCGTCGCGGGCGCGGATCGCCTGAACGGTGCTGTCACCCTGCCACAGCGCATCGACGACCGGTAGGCCGGGCGCCGCGCCGGGATGGGTGGCAAGTGCCTCGATCACCCCGCCGATCAGCTCGGCACTGACAAGGGGCCGGGCGGCGTCATGAATCAGCACATAGTCCACCCCGTCCGGCACAGCAGACAGCCCCGCGCGGACCGACGCATCGCGCGTCGCTCCGCCGACCGTTGTGATGACCGATTGATCAAGCGGCGCAAGCGCTGCGGCCAGTAGGCCCGAGTCGTCTTGGTGATGGACGACGACAAGATCCCGGATAATTGGATTCGCGGCCAAAGCCATGAGCGTCCGCGTCAGAACAGCCTTGCCCTTGAGCGCTTGATATTGCTTGGGAATATCGCCACCTGCCCGCAGGCCACGGCCTGCCGCGACGACAAGCGCGGCGACGCGGGGGGCTTGGGGGATCGGGGCGCGTTTGGTCATGGCGTTCTGATAGGGTGAAAGCGCGGCTGGCACAATGTCGCTGAATTTCCCGCCTCAAGCGCCCAAAAAATGGGCAATGCTTGCGTAGCCCCTGTTTTCCGCCGCGAAACTTTTGCAACCACCGGGGAAACCCCCTACATCGAGGGGTGACTGCTCAAGGATTAAGCAATTGGCCATTTTGCTGGCAGAAAAGCCCCTCAATCCCCCGGTCTTTCTGGCTCCCTTGGCCGGAATCACCGATCTGCCGTTTCGCAACCTGGTGTCGGGCTTCGGCGCGGGCCTTGTGGTGTCGGAAATGGTGGCCAGCCAGGAGATGGTCGAGGCCAAGGCCAGTGTCCGCGCGCGGGCGGAATTGGGCTTCGGGCTGGAGAACACCGCCGTACAGCTGGCAGGACGCGAGGCGCATTGGATGGCCGAGGCGGCGCGTTTGGCTGAAGGGCAGGGCGCGCGGATCATCGACATCAACATGGGCTGTCCCGCCAAGAAGGTCGTGAACGGCTATTCCGGCTCGGCCCTGATGAAAGACCTCGACCATGCGCTGACATTGATCGAGGCGGTGGTGGGCGCGGTTTCGGTGCCAGTCACGCTGAAAACGCGGCTTGGCTGGGACGATGATCTGCTGAACG
>NZ_MNBL01000055.1 GCF_001879695.1 Nioella sediminis | reverse complement strand
GAGGCCGCCGGTATCCGCATGATCACCATCCACGGGCGCACCCGCTGCCAGTTCTACAAGGGCGCTGCCGATTGGGCCGCGATCCGCGCGGTGACAGACGCCGTGTCGATCCCTGTCATCGCCAATGGCGACATCGTCGACAGCGAGACGGCGGGGGACGCCCTGCGCCTGTCCGGGGCCGATGGCGTCATGATCGGACGCGGGGCGCAGGGACGGCCCTGGCAATTGCAGCAGATCGCCCATGATCTCTTTGACGCCGAGGCGCCCAACATCCCCGAGGGTAGCGCGCTGGCCGACATGATCGCCGGTCACTACGAGGCGATGCTGTCCTTCTATGGCGCGTCCCTTGGCACCCGCGTCGCGCGGAAACATCTGGGCTGGTACATGGATGAGGCGGGCACCAGCAAGGCGCTGCGCCGCGAGGTGCTGACCGCCGGCGACCCGGCCCGCGTGGTCCGGCTGATCCCCCGGATGCTGACGGAAACAGAGGAGATGGCGGCATGATCGACCTGACCGCGACGCTCTGGGCCGCGCTGCCGATTCCGGCGGTGATCATCGACGGCGAGGACCGCATCGCCGATGTGAACCCGGCGGGAGAGCTTTTCCTCAATGCCTCTTCCCGGTCGCTGAAGGGCAACCCGGTCTGGGACAAGATTTTTGTCGATGCGCCGCTGGAAGAGGCCTTTGCGCGGGTCCGCTCGGGGCGTGCGCCGCTCTTCGTCAATGCGGTCGACGTGGGCACGGGCAGCCGCAAGCCCGAAAGCTGTGACGTGCAGATCGCGCCGCTGGCGGAACAGGGCGACCATGTTCTGGTGCTGCTGGAAAGCCGCGCACTGGCGGGCAAGCTGCACCGGGCGCTGACCTCCAAATCCGCGGCCAAATCCGCCATCGGCATGGCCGAGATGCTGGCCCATGAGATCAAGAACCCGCTGGCGGGCATCACCGGCGCGGCGCAGCTTATTTCCATGTCGGTCACGGGCGAGGATCTGGAACTGACCGACCTGATCGTCGCGGAAACCCGGCGCATCGTGAAGCTGCTCGACCAGGTGGAGGAGTTCGGCAATGTCCGACCGCCTGCCGTCAAACCCGCGAATATCCACGATATTCTGGACCGCGCCCGGAAATCCGCCGCCGTGGGGTTCGCCGCCCATATGCGGATCGAGGATGACTATGACCCCTCGCTGCCCTTGACCATGGCCGATCCTGACCAGTTGCAGCAGGTGTTCCTGAACCTTCTGAAAAACGCCGCCGAGGCGGGCCAGCAGGGCGGCACCATCCGTTTGCGCAGCTTCTATGAACCGGGTCTGCGCGTGCGCCGGTCCGATGGTACGCGCGGCGCGGTGCCCCTGCATGTGGAGATCAGCGACGACGGCCCCGGCATCAAGACGGAGATTGCCGCCCATATCTTCGACCCTTTCGTGTCGGGGCGTGAAAACGGCACCGGGCTGGGGCTGGCGCTGGTGTCCAAGATCATCGCCGATCACGACGGCTGGATCGCGGTGGAGTCCGTGCCGGGCCGCACCGTGTTCCGCATTTCCCTGCCGGTTGCACCGTCGCGACCGGCCAAATCGACTGACCGCTAAGGACGACCCAAATGGATGGCACCGTACTTGTCGCCGATGATGATCGCACGATCCGCACCGTTCTGACCCAGGCCCTGACGCGCGCGGGCTGCAAGGTGCATGCGACCTCGTCTCTGGTGACGCTGATGAGATGGGTGGATGAGGGCAAGGGCGATCTGGTGATCTCGGACGTGATGATGCCCGACGGGAACGGGTTGGAAATGCTGCCCAAGATCAGCGAAAAACGCCCCGGCCTGCCGGTCATCGTGATCTCGGCCCAGAACACGATCATGACGGCCATTCAGGCGACCGAGGCGGATGCCTATGACTACCTGCCCAAGCCCTTCGACCTGCCAGACCTGATGAAGCGCTCCGCCCGCGCGCTGGAACAGAAGCGCCGCGCGCCCGCGACCCGCGCCCCGAATGTGTCCAGCAGCGAGGCCCCGCAAGAAGACCTGCCGCTTGTGGGGCGGACGGCGGCGATGCAGGCGCTCTATCGGCTGGTCGCGCGGGTGATGAATGCCGATCTGCCGGTGCTGGTCACGGGCGAAAGCGGGACGGGGAAAAGCCTGATCGCCCGCGCGATCCATGACTTTTCCGACCGGCGCACCCTGCCTTTCGTGACCGTGACCGCCTCTGATCTGGATGCCCCGGACGGGCCTCAACAGGTGCTGGCGCGGGTCCGCGACGGATCTCTCCTGTTTGATGAAATCGGGGATTTCGACGATGCGGCGCAAGGCAAGATCGTGCGGATGCTGGATGGGTTCGGCGATGGCGCGCCGCGTATCATGGCCACCAGCCAGAAGGATCTGACCGAACGGATGGAGGCGGGTGCCTTCCGGCAGGACCTGTTCTACCGCCTGTCCGGTGTCACCCTCTCTGTTCCGGCGCTGCGCGAACGGGTGGATGACATTCCGCTGCTGGCCGAGCATTTCCTGGCCCGCTCCGAACGCGACGGTCTGCCCGCCCGCCGGATGTCGCCCGGCGCGATGGAAATGATCCGCGCCTATAGCTGGCCGGGCAATGTGCGCCAGTTGGAAAACACCGTTCGTCGATTGAGCGTGACCAGCCCGGTCGAGGTCATCGGCAAGCCCGAGGTCGAGGCGGTTCTTGGCAACCAGCCCGAAATCGAGCCGTTGATCGGGTCCGGGGACGGCGAGAAGCTGTCGGCCTCGGTCGCCAAGCATCTCAAGCGCTATTTCGACCTTCATGGCGGAGTCCTGCCGCCGCCGGGGCTTTACACGCGTATCCTGCGGGAAGTGGAAATGCCGCTCATTGAGATCGCGCTGGATGCCACCGGCGGAAATCAGGCGAAATGCGCCGATCTGCTTGGCATCAACCGCAATACGTTGCGTAAGAAGATCACCGACCTTGATATTCGCGTGACTCGCCGCCGGAAGTTGATGTAAAACCGCAACAGTAGCGTTGCCCGCATGTAACGGCGGGAATTGTGCTACCAGATTTTGCGGTCGGGCGGATCGTCTGCCCAACATAAGAGGCTTTTCCGGGTGAGCACCCCTGCGCAGAGTGATGCGGATTCCCCACTGATGCGGTTGCTGGCTCTGCGTCAGCAGCGCCGTCTGCGAACGATCGGCACATTCGCGCTGGTCCTGCTCGGCCCGGTTCTGGCGGTTGCGACCTTCCTTGTCATGGGGCCGCTCGGGCAGGTGGTTGCCTCTCCGTCGTTGCGCCTGGTGCTGCTGGCGGACCTTGTCTACACGCTGGTCGTGGCGGCACTGGTGCTCTATCGCGTGGCCAAGATGATCGCCGCGCGCCGCGCGCAATCGGCGGGGTCGCGGCTGCACCTTCGGCTCACGGGCGTCTTCGTGCTGCTGGCCCTGCTGCCCACGGTGGCGGTGGCGATTTTTGCGACGATCACCGTGAATATGGGGCTGGAGGGCTGGTTTTCCGACCGCGTCCGCAATGCGCTCGGCCATTCGGTGGACGCCGCCCATGCCTATCAGGAGGAGCATCGTGACGACCTGACCGAAGACGCGATTGCGCTTGCCGCCTTCCTGAACCTCAACCGCCGCGCCACACCGTTTCTGGCCGATGGCGACCTGCGCCAGGTGCTCAGCCAGGGGCAGGTGGCGATTCAGCGCGGGTTGAGAGAGGCCTTCGTCATCGACGGCGGCGGCGAGATCCGCGCTCGGGGCGAACGCAGCTATCTGTTTGATTATGAACGCCCGTCCGACGAGGATCTGACCGCCGCAGCGGAAGGCGATGTCATCCTGATCGAGGATCGGACAACCAATGAATTCCGTGCCCTTGTGCGCCTGACAGCCTTTGCCGACCGCTATCTCTATGTCAGCCGAGAGGTGGACGGTCAGATCATCGCGCTGCTGGATGAAACACAGGCAACCGTGGGCCTGTATCGCCAGTTGGAAAGCGAGCGGGGGCAGTTCCTGTTCCAGTTCGGCCTGATCTACCTTGGTTTTGCCGTCATCCTGATCCTTGCCGCGATCTGGCTGGGGCTTTGGTTTGCCGAACGGCTGGCCCGCCCGGTCGGGCGGCTGGCGGGTGCCGCACAGCGGGTCGGTGTGGGCGATCTGGACGTGCGGGTTCTGGAAGAGCCGGGCGACGATGAGATTGCCATGCTGGGACGACTGTTCAACCAGATGACCCGGCAGTTGAAAGGGCAGCGCGAAGCGTTGATCGAACAGCACGACCAGACAGAAGAGCGCCGCCGCCAGTTCGACTCCGTCCTGTCCTCGGTGACTTCGGGGGTGATCGGGCTCGACGCTGATGGCCGGGTCGATTTCATGAACCGGTCCGCCATTCGTCTGCTGGATCTCGTGGAACAGCGCGATCTTGGGATCAGCCTTGCGGTGGCCGTACCGGAATACGAGGCCCTGTTTGCAAGGCTGCGCGACCGGGCCGCCCCGGTGGTGCAGGAGGAAATCAAGGTCACGCGGCGGGGCAAGCTGGAAAGCCTGCTGGTGCGCATGTCGATGCGGATGGATGAGACGGGCGATCTGGAAGGCTACGTGGTGGCCTTCGACGATGTGACCGACCTTGTCAGCGCGCAGCGGATGGCGGCCTGGGGCGACGTGGCGCGCCGCATCGCGCATGAGATCAAGAACCCGCTGACCCCCATCCAGCTGAGCGCCGAGCGGGTGCGGCGCAAGTTCAGCAAGCTGCTGGATGAAGCCGATGCGGAGCAGTTGGGGCAATTGACCGATGTGATCGTGCGCCAGACCAACGACCTGCGCCGGATCGTCGATGAATTCTCCAAGTTCGCGCGAATGCCGGAACCCGAACGCCAGCCGGAAGATCTGACGAAGCTTCTGTCTGACGCGGTGCTGCTGCAAAAGGCCGGTCAGCCGGGTACACGGTTCGTCTCGGATATTCCCGAGGGGCCGGTTCTGTCCGATCTGGATGCCACCATGATCGGGCAGGCGCTGACGAACCTGATCAAGAACGGCGGGGAAGCCATTGAATCCTTGCAGGAAAAAGGCGCACCAGAGGGGCATGAGCCGGAAATTCGAGTGGTGATGACCTTGCAGCCGGAGACGGTCGAGATCACCATCAGCGACAACGGCATTGGCCTGCCGCCCGACCGGGCGCGGCTATTTGAACCATACGTAACGACGCGGGAAAAGGGCACCGGCCTGGGCCTGCCGATCGTCAAGAAAATCATCGAGGAACATGGCGGGTCGCTGGACCTGCTGGATGCGGAACCGTTTCAGGACGGCGCGCATCCGGGGGCGATGGCACGGATCATCCTGCCACGCCTGCCCGAGAGTGAAGGAGACGCGACATGAGTGATATTCTGGTTGTCGACGACGAACGCGATATCCGAGAGCTGATCTGTGACATCCTGCAGGACGAAGGCTTCACGACCCGCATGGCGTCAAACTCCGACGAATGCATGGCCGAGCTGAACAAGGAGCCGCCGGGGATGATGATCCTCGATATCTGGCTCAAGGACAGCAACATGGACGGGATCGACATCCTGTCGCACGTCAAGCGCGACAACCCGGATGTGCCGGTGGTGATCATCTCGGGCCACGGGAACATTGAAATCGCGGTGGCCGCGATCAAGCAGGGCGCGTTCGATTTCATCGAGAAACCCTTCAATATCGACCAGCTTCTGGTGGTGATCCGCCGCGCGATGGAAGTCAGCCGCCTTCGGCGCGAGAACTCGGCGCTCCGCCGTCAGGATGGCCGCTCGGATGAGATGATCGGGGCGGGCGCGGCTTTCAAAACGCTGAAATCGCAGCTCGACAAGGTCACCAAGTCGAACGGCCGCGTAATGCTGACCGGCGGGCCGGGATCGGGCAAGGAGGTCTCTGCCCGCTACATCCACGCGCAATCCGACCGGGCCAATGCCCCTTTCGTGACGGTCAGTTCCGCCTCGGTGTCGCCGGAACATATGGAAGAGGTTCTGTTCGGCCGCGAAAGCCCGGAACGCGGGGTGGAACAGGGGCTGCTGGAGCAGGCCCATGGCGGGGTGATCTTCTTCGACGAGATCGCCGATATGCCGCTTGGCACCCAGTCCAAGATCTTGCGGGTGCTGGTCGATCAGAGCTTTAGCCGCGTCGGCGGCACCTCGAAGGTGCGGGTCGATCTGCGGGTGATCTCCTCTACCACGCGCGACCTGAAAGTCGAGATCGCCGCGGGGAATTTCCGCGAGGAGCTGTATCACAGGCTGAACGTGGTGCCGATTGATGTGCCGAGCCTGGAAGAGAGGCGCGAAGACATTCCCGATCTGGCCCGCCATTTCATCGAGCGGTTCAACCGCGAACAGGGCCTGCCGCTGCGCGATCTGGGTCAGGATGCCGAGGCGATGCTGCAAACCATGCGCTGGCCCGGCAACATCCGGGAATTGCGCAACATGATCGAACGGGTGCTGATCCTGGGCGACGGCACCGGCCCGATCGAGGCGCGCGACCTGCCGGGGCAGGGGGCTGTTGCCAGCGAGGATGAGCAGATTGCCCTGTCGCCCGGCCTGACCACGTTGCCGCTGCGCGAGGCGCGGGAGCTTTTCGAACGGCACTACCTGATGGCCCAGATCAACCGCTTCGGCGGCAATATCAGCCGCACGGCGAATTTCGTCGGCATGGAGCGCAGCGCGCTGCACCGCAAGCTGAAATCGCTTGGCGTGGTGACCACGAACCGCGCGGGGGCCAGGGTGGCACAGGTGGGCGACAGCGAGGAGTGATCCCTTAGGGGTTCACGATCATCGACGCGCCACCGCTGCGCACGACGCAGGTATCGTCGGTCAAGGGCGCCATGATGGTCGAGGCGCGCACGGGCTGGTCCGAGGAACAGATCGGCAGGCTGACCCGCGCATAGCCGCGCCCGCCCATGCAGCCGGCAATGGCCCGTCGGCGCAGATCCTCGTTCACATCTTCGGAATAGGGGTCGCCGCCTTCCCAGTAGCCTTCGCTGGTCACACAGTTTCCGGCGGCATCGCAGGTCGTTTGACCGGGGTGGAAAATGCGGGGCGTGTAGAGCGTGACGATGCTGGGGGGATAGGCGCTTAGCGCCTCGGCTTCGCACAGGGCGATATCGCGGTCGCGATCGGCCACCGATCGGCCTTCGGCATAATACTCGGTCACGTTGCAGGCGGCGAGGGTCAGGAAAGTCAGGGCAAATGCAGCGGGGCGGATCATGGCGGCCTCAGGTCTTTGAAATCAATAGGCGGATCATAACCGGAATCCCCGCCCGCGCCAGAGGGTCTGGCCGGGTCTGACAATTGACGGCTGCGCCCGTCTCTGCCATGCAGAAGGCCCGGCCGCAGCGCGGTCAGACGAGGACGGGCAAGGGCCGATGAAGATCATCATTTGCGGGGCAGGTCAGGTAGGCTGGCAAATCGCGCGTCACCTTTCCGGCGAAAACAACGACGTCACCGTGGTGGACAACAATCCCGAACTGGTGCGCCGGGCGACCGATACGCTCGATGTTCAGGGGATCACGGGTTTCGCGTCCTACCCCGATGTGCTGGACAAGGCGGGCGCGCGGGACGCGGATATGATCATCGCCGCCACCTTTTCGGACGAGGTCAATATGGTCACCTGCCAGGTGGCCCATTCGATCTTTGCCGTGCCGCGCAAGATTGCCCGTCTGCGCGCGCAAAGCTATCTGACCGCCGTCTATTCCGATCTTTACCGGCGCGAACATCTGCCCGTTGACGTGGTGATCAGCCCCGAACGCGAGGTCGCCAAGGCGGCGCTGCGCAGGCTCGCCTCACCCTCGACCTTCGACACGGAATATTTCCTGGGCGGCGAGGCGCTGTTGATGGGCATCCGGCTGGATGACGATTGCCCGGTGGTCAACACGCCGCTGAAGCAACTGTCCGAACTGTTCTCAACCCTGCGCGCGATCGTCGTCGGCGTGCGTCGCGGCGGGACGCTGTTTGCGCCCGATCCGGGCGACCAGCTGTTTGCGGGCGATGAGATCTACGTCTTCACCCATGACAATGACGCTGCCCGCACGCTGGAGATTTTCGGCAAGCCCGTGCACCAGCAGGAACGGGTTGTGATCATCGGGGGCGGCAATGTCGGCCTTGCGGTTGCGCAGGAGCTGGAGAAATCCTCCACCCGTATCCGCGCCCGTGTGATCGAGAAAAGCCGGGAACAGGCCGAGCGTGCCGCCGACGCGCTGAGCCGCACCATCGTGCTGCATGGCGACGGGCTGGATATCGAGATCCTGCGCGAGGCCGGGGTGGAACGCGCTGATGCGGTGCTGTGCGTATCCGATGACGACAAGACCAACCTGCTGGCCTCGGTGCGCGCCAAGGCGGCAGGGGCGGGCATGGCGATTGCGCTGGTGAACGACCCGACCATGGTGCAGATGATGGATGCGCTCGGGATTGACGCCTATGTGAACCCGCGCGCCACCACTGTCAGTTCGATCCTGCGCCATATCCGGCAGGGCCGGGTGCGCGGGGTTTATTCCATCGGCGATGCCGAGGCCGAGGTGATCGAGGCGCAGGTTCTCTCGACCTCGCCCATTGCAGGCCGCGAGCTGCGCGATATCGACATCCCCGAGGGTGCGCTGATCGGCGCGGTGCGCAAGCGTGACAAGGTGATCCGCCCGACCGGGTCCACCCGGATCGAGGAGGGCGACACGGTGGCGATCTTTGCGCTGTCCAAGGATGTGCCCGCGGTCGAGGCCCTGCTGCGCGTCTCGGTCGATTTCTTCTGAGCCATGGGCGCGTATCTTTCCAGAATGCCGCTGCTGGTCCTGCTGGTCGGGATCTGCGCCCTGGCCATGCTGGTGCCCGCTGCCGTCGCGATGATCGAGGAAGACTTTCGCACCGGGCGCAGCTTTTTCTACTCGGCGCTGCTGTTCTTCATCCTGACCGTGGTTCTGGGCTTCGCCACGCAGGGGCTCAAGCCGGTGACCAGCGCGCGAAGTCACTTGGCAGGGCTGGCGCTGGCCTATCTGTTCCTGCCTGCGATTCTCGCGGTTCCACTGGCAGATGCCATTGGCAACACGCGGTATTTCAACGCCTATTTCGAGATGCTGTCCTGCCTGACCACCACCGGCGCGACGCTGTTCGATCCGGCCCGGCTTGGGGATGGGGAACATCTGTGGCGGGCGCTTGTGGGCTGGCTTGGCGGGCTGCTGGTCTGGGTCACCGCGATGGCGGTGATGGCCCCGCTGAACCTTGGCGGCTTCGAGGTGTCGTCGGAATCGCAGGGGCGGCAGGTGGTGTCCAGCGGCGCGCAGATGCAGGCCGCCGCACCTGCGGTCCGCCTGCGGCGGGCTGTTCTGTTTCTGGCCCCGACCTATACCGGGCTGACAGCGCTGCTGTGGTTGCTGCAGGTGCTGGCGGGGGAAAGAGATCTGACGGCGCTGGCCCATGCCATGGCGGTGATGTCCACCTCCGGCATTTCGCCCGAAGGCTCTCTGAATGCCCAACCCGGTGGCTTCCTGTCGGAACTGGTGATCTTCTTTTTCTTCCTCTTCGCGCTGACCCGGCACAGTTTCGCTGATCGCGTCACCCCCGAAACCCCGCGCATGCTGTTTCACGACCGGGAACTGCGTCTGGCCGCCTATGTGGTGATTGCCCTGACCGGGCTGTTCTTCCTGCGCCACTGGATCGGCGCGTTGGAGATCGAGGCCGGGGTCGAGGGACGCTCGGCGCTGACGGCACTTTGGGGAAGTCTGTTCACCATCACCTCTTTCGTGACCACGACCGGGTTCGTGTCCGACTACTGGGCCGAAGCGCGGGGCTGGTCGGGCCTGCCGACGCCGGGGCTTCTGCTGGTCGGGTTGGCGCTGATGGGAGGCGGGGCCGCGACCACGGCGGGCGGCATCAAGCTGATCCGGGTCTACGCGCTCTACAAGCATGGCGCGCGGGAGTTGGGCAAGCTGACCCATCCCCACTCGGTGGCCGCGGGCGGGCGCATGGGGCGGCGCATCCGGCGCGAAGGCGCCTATATCGCCTGGGTGTTCTTCATGCTGTTCATCCTGTCGACCGCTGCGATCATGCTGGCCCTGTCGATGACGGGGCTCGATTTCGAGGACTCCTTCGTGCTGGCCGCCGCCGCACTGTCGACGACCGGCCCGCTGGCGGCGTTCGGCGGAGAGCAGCCGATCGTCTACGCGGCCCTCAGCGATCCGGCGAAAATGGTGCTGATGGGGGCGATGATCCTCGGACGGCTTGAAACGCTGGCCTTGATCGCCCTTTTCAATCCCGGTTTCTGGCGAATCTAGGCCGAATTGCTGCCTTTGCAGCATTCCAAGGCCAAGTTGCGGGAATCGGGGTGGAAATCCGCGAAAAACATGCACATACTCAGAAACAGGTTTTCATCGCGTTCCGCAATAAGGGACGGTAACAAAGAATAAGGCAAGGTTCCCGATGGCCGAAAGCAAGCAGAATCTGCAGGATGCGTTCCTGAACCATGTTCGCAAGACAAAGGTTCCGGTAACGGTTTTCTTGATCAATGGCGTCAAGTTGCAGGGCGTTATCACCTGGTTTGACAATTTTTGCGTCCTGTTGCGCCGTGACGGGCAATCGCAGCTTGTCTACAAGCATGCGATTTCCACCGTGATGCCGGCGCAGCCCATCAATCTCTATGACGGGGAAGAGTGAGCGCACCTGACCTGCACGGGACCGGCAAGTCCGGCCCGACCCGCGCCATTGTCCTGCATCCCGATATCAAATCGGACCGCGACCGCCGTGACGCAGGGCCCGCGCTGCAAGAGGCCGTGGCCCTTGCCGCCGCCTTGCCGGATCTGGAGGTCGTCGATGCTGAGGTCGTGCGCCTTCCCAAGGCGCAGCCGGGTCTTCTGTTCGGCACCGGCAAGATTGCGGAACTGAAAGCGAAGATCGCTGCGGCCGAGGCCGAGCTGGTTCTGGTCGATGGTCCCGTTACGCCGGTGCAACAGCGCAATCTGGAAAAGGAATGGGGCGTGAAGCTCCTCGACCGGACCGGGCTGATCCTTGAAATCTTCGCGGATCGCGCCCGCACGCGGGAAGGCGTCTTGCAGGTCGAACTGGCGGCGCTGTCCTATCAGCGGACCCGGCTGGTCCGTGCCTGGACCCACCTTGAACGCCAGCGCGGCGGGCTTGGTTTTGTCGGTGGCCCCGGCGAAACCCAGATCGAGGCCGACCGTCGTGCCATTGACGAGGCGGTGACGCGGATCAAGCGGCAGCTTGGGAAAGTGGTGAAAACCCGCGCCCTGCACCGGGCATCGCGCAAGAAGGTGCCGTATCCGGTGGTTGCGCTTGTTGGCTATACCAATGCGGGAAAATCCACCCTGTTCAACCGGTTGACCGGCGCGGAGGTGCTGGCCAAGGACATGCTGTTCGCTACGCTCGACCCGACGATGCGCGCCGTGGAACTGCCCGACGGCACCGAGATCATCCTGTCGGACACGGTTGGCTTCATCTCGGACCTGCCGACCCAGCTTGTGGCCGCCTTCCGTGCCACGCTGGAAGAGGTTCTGGATGCCGATCTGGTCCTGCATGTGCGCGACGTGGCCCATGCGGGAACCGAGGAACAGGCCGCTGATGTGGCCGCGATCCTGTCCGATCTGGGGGTCGATCAGAACACCCCGATGATCGAGATCTGGAACAAGATCGACCTGCTGCCCGCGGAGCGTCAGGACGAGCTGCGCGCCGCAGCAGCCCGGCGAGAGGATGTTGTCGCCCTTTCGGCCCTGACCGGGGCCGGGCTGGATGAGTTCCTGGAGGCGGTGACCAGCCATCTTTCGCCGCCACGGTTTTCCTCGGTGGTGGAACTGCCCTATTCTGCGGGGCGCGCGCGGGCCTGGCTGTTCGAAGAGGGCGTCGTGGAAGCCGAAAGCCAGGGTGAACAGGGCTATCGGTTCGACGTGCTGTGGACCGCACGGCAGAAAAAGGCCTTTCATGCGCTGCCGCACAGCTAGGCCGCGATGCTTGGGCGGGCCGGCTGCGCTGAGCCGGAAGAACAGGGGACCGGACCATGGGGTTCTTTTCAGACTACATCCCGCGCTCGGGCGACAAGCTGCTGACGAAATGGGCGCATTACTTCGAGATCTATGAACGGGAACTGACCCGCTTTCGCGCCCGGCCGGTGAGATTCATGGAAATCGGCGTGTTCCGGGGCGGATCGTTGCCGATGTGGAAAGAGTTCTTCGCCCCCGGATCGACCCTCGTCTTCATCGACATAGACCCAGACTGCAAAGCCCATGAAATCGAAGGCACACATGTAGAGATCGGCAGCCAGGGCGACCAGGCGTTTCTGGCATCACTTGCGGACAGATACGGCCCCTTCGACGTCATATTGGATGATGGCAGCCATCTGTGCCCGCACCAGATCGCCTCATTCGAGGCGCTATGGCCGCATCTGGCCGACCGGGGCGTCTACATGGTGGAGGATTGCCACAGCTCCTATTGGCCGGGCTTCGGCGGCGGATACCGGAACGAGGCGAGCTTTATCGAGTACAGCAAACGCCTGATCGACCGGATGCATTCCTGGTACACCGATCAGGACGCGCTGTTTCCCTTCGATGAAATGGCGCGACAGCTCAACAGTGTGCGGTTCTATGACAGCATCGTCGTGTGCGAGAAGCTGGACAAGCAGCAGCCGCCGACCTCGCTGGCCATCCGGAACGGGAAGGTCGAGCCATCCCGCAAGGCGCTGACCGTGCGCAACCGCACCTCTGTCTTTGCGAACAAGGATGGGCGCTAGGCATCAGGGGCGGCGCTGAACCTCTTCCAGCACAAAGACCCGGATGGCCGAGGCCAGCCCGCTTTTCATGCCCCGATCGGCGTCTACCATGGCGGCCAGTTCGTTGATGGACAGGCCGCGCGCCTCTGCGATGCGGCGGAATTCCTTCCAGAACGGCTCCTCCAGCGAAACGCTGGTGCGGTGACCGTGCAGGGTAAGCGAGCGTTTGACGGGGCGCGAGGGCATGGCCGTATTTGGCACGATATCGGCGGGTCAGGAAACCCTTTGCAGCAACGGCGCCTCCCATGGGCGCAGGGCCGGTCGCACAGCGGTATAGTGCGCCATCCGGTCGCCAATGGCCCGCGCAAGGTCTGACCGGGTGCGGGGATCCATCATCGCCATGGTGCGGAACGCGGGTTGAAAGCTTTCGGTCTGCACCCCGTCGCAGAACAGCAATTCATGCCGGTCGAGCAAAAGATGCACATAGCTGATAGGCCGGGCCGACCGATCCACGACCACGCGGGCGCCATCCACCAGACCCTTGGCGGGCGCCAGTATCTCCTCGTCATGGAACAGCAGTGCCGCATCGCCAAGGCAGAACCGGTGCTGCGGCGAGACGCGGATATCGCGGGCCGGGCGTCCGGGCCCGAAGGCATCCTTGCGGATCAGAACGGGGTGCAGATCGCCTGCCACGCGTTTCAGACCCGGAATATCGCTGCGCCCGATCCAGCGCAGGGGTTGCGGGCCATTATCGGCGGTCAGCAGCATGTCACCGGGGCGCAAATCCGCGGCGGGAACCGGCCCGCGCGGCGTGTCGATGCGGCAATCGGGGGTGAAGCAGACGACCTCATCATATTCAATGCCGTTGGTATCCGACCATCCGCCCGAAAAACACCTGATCGTGCTGCCCTCGTCGAAGGCGGAGTCGGCCTGCGGGATCAGATAATAACCGTCCGATGTGTAGCTGTAGACAATGTCTTCGGTGTGGACGTTCCCGTCGCTATCCTCGAACCGAGTCTTGATCGTGCCGGACCACTGGATCGAATGGCCAACACCGTCAATCGAGACCATTTCGGCGCTGCCGGTGTCCTGCCCGTACCAATCGAGCTGATCGTCATCATCGGTGACGGTGAAGTCGACCGAATCCGAGTATTTCGTGAACCCGGCCCATTTATAGGCCGTCATATCATATGTCGGCATCGCGAATCCCCCAAGCGCGGCATTGGAGGGACTGTCGGATAAAGGGCTTGAGAAAGCGTTTACGTGTCCGCGTCGTCTTCGCTGCGATGCGCGTCCAGATCGCGACGGGCCTTGTCGCGGCGGGCGGAGTCCAGCGATTTCTCGGCCTTCGTCCGCCCGTATTTCACGGCATTTTCGTCGGCACGGGCCTTGCGTTCGGCCCGCGCCTTTTGTTTGCGAAACCGGTTCAGATTGACCGGCTCTGCCATTACGCCTTGGGGCCGATCATCTGCTCGGGCCGCACCACGCGGTCGAAGGTTTCCTCGTCCACGAAGCCGAGCGCGATGGCCTCTTCCTTCAGGGTCGTGCCGTTCTTGTGCGCGGTCTTGGCGACCTTGGTAGCGTTGTCATAGCCGATGGTGGGCGCCAGCGCCGTCACCAGCATGAGCGATTCCTTCATCAGCTTGTCGATGCGCGGCTCATTGGCCTTGATGCCGTTCAGCATCCGCTCGGTGAAGCTGTCAGCCGCATCGCCCAGAAGCTGGATGGATTGCAACAGGTTATAGGCCATCATCGGGTTGTAGACGTTGAGTTCAAAGTGCCCCTGGGAACCTGCGAACTTGATCGCCGCGTCATTGCCCATCACATGGGCCGCGACCTGCGTCAGCGCCTCGGCCTGTGTCGGGTTGACCTTGCCCGGCATGATCGAACTGCCCGGCTCATTCTCCGGCAGGATCAGTTCACCAAGGCCCGAGCGGGGACCGGAGCCAAGCAGGCGGATGTCATTGGCGATCTTGTAGCAGCTGCCTGCGACCGTGGCCAAAGCGCCCGACATGAAGACCATCGCGTCATGGGCGGCCAGCGCCTCGAACTTGTTGGGGGCGGTCACGAAGGGCAGGCCGGTGATCTCGGCCATGTGGCCCGCAACGGCGCTGTCCCAGCCCACTTGCGTGTTCAGCCCGGTGCCCACGGCGGTGCCGCCCTGCGCAAGCTCGTAGATGCCGGGCAGGCAGGCCTCCACGCGCGCGATGCCCTGCCGGATCTGGTGGGCGTAACCGGAAAACTCCTGGCCCAAAGTCAGCGGCGTCGCATCCTGTGTATGGGTGCGGCCGATCTTGATGATGTCCTTGAACTCTTCGGCCTTGGCGTCCAGGCCGGCCAGCAGCTTGTTCAGCCCCGGCAACAGTACGTCCCGTACGCTCATCGCGGTGGCGATGTGCATGGCCGTGGGGAAGGTATCGTTCGACGACTGCCCCATGTTGCAATGATCGTTCGGGTGGACGGGGTCTTTCGACCCGATCACGCCGCCGAGGATTTCGATCGCGCGGTTGGCGATGACCTCGTTGGAGTTCATGTTCGACTGGGTGCCCGACCCGGTCTGCCAGACCACCAGCGGGAAGTTGTCGTCGAACTTGCCCTCGATGACCTCGCCTGCCGCCTGAATGATCGCGTCGGCCAGTTTCGCATCCAGCTTGCCGGTGGATTTGTTCTCCATCGCGCAGGCCTTCTTGATCACGCCAAGCGCGCGCACGATGGCAACGGGCTGCTTTTCCCAACCGATGGGGAAGTTCATGATCGAGCGTTGTGTCTGCGCGCCCCAATACTTGTCGGTGGGAACTTCCAGAGGTCCGAAGCTGTCGGTCTCGGTGCGGGTTGCGGTCATGGATTGGCCTCCTGCAAATGCGTTGCGACAGGCTATAAGGCGCAAGCGACACGGGGGCAATCATCGCCGCGCGATGTTGGCGCAATCAGCCGCAGTCAGGGGCGCGGGGAAGGATCTTCGAAGATCCTTTCAAAGCCCTTGCAAGGGCTTTCCCCCGCCCCGATCAGACGGCAGGGCAGGCGAAGCGGTAGACACGCGCGGGGGGCAGGTTGCCCCAGATCTTGCGGCTGGTGGTCCAGGTCAGGCCCATGGCCGCGCGGATCTCGGCCTTGACGGGCGGTTTCGGGCCATAGGTGAACTGGATATAGCTGCCGGTCGGGCCAACCTGCTTGAACGTGCCGGTCAAAATGGCGTTCTGCAGATCATAGGGCATCGACAGCAGCGGCAGGCCCGACACCACCGCCTGCGCGCCCTCAACGGGCAGTTCGCCCACGTCGCCTGCCGACATCTGGTAGACATTCAGCCCCGGGAAATCCGCGCGCAGCCGCTCGCAGAAGACCGGGTTCATCTCGATGGAATGGATTTTTTCAGCCGGAATGCCCCGGTCGATGATCGCCTGCGTGATCCGGCCCGTGCCCGCCCCCAACTCGATGACAGGGCCGCCCTCAGGGTCCAGCGTCGCCGCCATCTCCGCCGAAAGTGCACGGGACGAGGGCGCCAGCGCCACCACCTGATGGGGTTTCTTCAGAAGCTGCGCAAGGAACAGACCAAGATCGCCGGACATGGGATACCCTCAGGAAAATGCTTTCCCGCGCCATAAGCCACGCCCCGCGGTCCCGCGCAAGGGACAAGGGCGCGCGTCATCAAAGCGTCTTGGCGTCAGTGGTTCTTGCGGAACGTATCCAGCCGCACGACCTCGGCATCGTGATGCGGTTCGTGCCCGCTCTCATCCTCTGCCGCATCATCGCCGGGCGGTTCATCGTCGGGATCCTCCTCGACCTGGGTCTCGAACCGCAGGCCGAACTCCACCGAGGGGTCGACGAAGGTCAGGATGGAATCGAAGGGAATGCGCAGCGGCTCGGGGTTGTCGCCGAAATTCAGCGTGACCCAGAACCCGTCATCATCCACCCGCAGATCGTCAAACCAGTGCTGGATGACGATTGTCATTTCGCCCGGATAGCGATCATGAAGCCAGGGGGCGATGTCCACATCGGGGTGGCGCGTGTCGAAGGTGATGAAAAAGTGGTGCTCGCCGGGCAGGCCGGTTTCCGCCACGCCTTCCAGAACGGATTGTATCAGGCTCCGCATGGCGCGGTGCATCAGGCGGCCATAGGCAATCGTTTCGGAAGGTTCGTCAGTCATCCACAGCATCCCGGTCCAGTTGGCCCTACCATAGAAGATTCGGGGCCGATGAAAAGATGCGGAAGACGCAAGCGGCCCGGCGCCGTGCTGCAAACTGTTGGCGGAACATGCAGACCGCCGACATTTTTCACACCCGATCCGCGCCCTTGCCCTAAAATCACCAAGATAGGGGGGCAGTCTGACGGTCAATCAACATGCGAAAAAAGCTGGATAAAAGCTGTCATGACCCGAGCAGACCAAGGCCCCGAGATTGGGGAAAACGATATCGCCATCGTCGGGATGGCCGCGCATCTTCCGGGGGCGGAGGATGTGCAGGCCTATTGGCGCAACCTGCGCGACGGGATCGAATCCATCCGCAGGCTCAGCCGAGAGGAGCTGCTGGCCGCGGGCGAGGCGCCGCATCTCATTGACCGGCCCGACTACGTGCCCGCCGCCGCCGTTCTGGACGGGTTCGAACGGTTCGACGCCGACTTCTTCGGGCTGTCGCCGAAAGAGGCCGCGATCATGGATCCGCAGCACCGCCAGTTCCTGGAAGTGGCATGGGAAGCGATGGAACAGGCGGGCCATGTCCCCGATAGTTTCGATGGAAATATAGGGGTTTACGCGGGCTGCGGCATGGGCAGCTATTTCTATTTCAACATCTGTTCCAACCGCGATCTGGTGGATCAGACAGGCATGTTCCTGCTGCGCCACACCGGAAATGACAAGGATTTCATGGCCACGCGGGTGAGCCATATCTTTGATCTCAAAGGCCCCTCGATCAACATGCAGACGGCCTGTTCCACCTCTCTCGTCGCGACCCACTACGCCTGTCAGGCGCTGTTGATGGGCGAATGCGACATGGCGCTGGCGGGGGGCGTGACGATCGAGCTGCCGCACGCGCGCGGCTACCTCTTCAAGGAGGGCGAGATCCTGTCGCCCGACGGCCATTGCCACGCCTTCGACCATCGCGCGCAAGGCACGGTCTTCGGCTCGGGCGCGGGCTGCGTGGTGCTGCGCCGGGCAGCCGATGCCTTTGCCGATGGCGATCACATTTGGGCCATAATCAAGGGCTCGGCGGTGAACAATGATGGCGCCGACAAGGCAGGCTATCTCGCGCCCTCCGTCGGCGGGCAGGCCGAGGCGATTGCCGAGGCGCAGGCGCTGGCGGGCGTGCGTGCCGATACCGTCGACTATGTCGAATGCCACGGCACCGGCACCTATCTGGGCGACCCCATCGAGGTCGCGGCCCTGACCGACGCCTTCCGCCGCACGACAAACGCCGTGGCTACCTGCCGGATCGGGTCCGTGAAGACCAATATCGGGCATCTGGATACGGCAGCAGGGGTGGCGAGCCTGATCAAGGCATCGCTCGCGCTGCATCACCGGCAGATTCCGCCCTCTCTGGGCTATGAGACGCCGAACCCGGCGATTGGCTTCGATGGCTCTCCCTTCGTGGTGAACGACCGGTTAACCGACTGGCCCCGCACCGATCATCCGGCGCGGGCGGGGGTCAATTCGCTTGGGGTGGGCGGTACCAACGCCCATGTGGTGCTGGAGGAAGCGCCCGCGCGCGTGGCGTCGGAGCCATCCGATTTCCCGTTCCAGCTGCTCTGCCTGTCCGCACGCGGGAAATCCGCGTTGGAGGGCAATGCCGAGAGGCTCGCCACGCATCTGGAGGCTAAACCCGAGGAAGACCTCGCCGATGTGGCTTGGACGCTGAAGGAAGGGCGTCGCGCCTTCGAACGTCGCCGCGTGGTTGTGGCGGAAACGCCCGAAGAAGCTGCCGCCGCCCTGCGCGAAAACGATCCGCGCCGGGTGTTCACCCATACGGTCGTCAGCGACAGTCCCGAGATCACCTTCATGTTCCCCGGCGGGGGTGCGCAATATGCGGGCATGGCGCGCGATCTCTATGAGACCGAGCCGGTCTTCGCCGACTGGATGGATCGCGGGTTGTCGGTGCTGGAACCCAAGCTCGATTTCGACATCCGCGCGCTCTGGCTGCCGGAACCGGGCAACGAGGACGCCGCGAATGAGCGGCTGAAGACGCCCTCGGTCCAGCTGCCGCTGATCATGATCGTGGAATATGCGCTGGCGCAGCTCTGGATGAGTTGGGGGGTGCAGCCCAAGGCGCTGATCGGCCATTCCATGGGCGAAAATACTGCCGCCTGTCTGGCGGGCGTGATGTCGTTCGAGGATTGCATCGGCCTTGTCCACCTGCGCGGGCAGCTGATGGATTCGGTCGAACCCGGCGGGATGCTGTCGGTGGCTCTCAGCCCCGAGGCACTGGCCCCCTATCTGGGCGAGGACCTTGATCTTGCCGTGGTGAACGGGCCGGAGATGTGCGTCGCCTCCGGCGCTGATGCGGCGTTGGATCGTTTGGCCGAGCGGCTTGAGGCCGAGGACATCCACTGCCAGCGCATCGCGATCAACATCGCCGCCCATTCCCGGCTGCTCGACCCGATTCTGGACCGTTTCGGCGACTATCTGCGGTCGATCACTCTGCATGCCCCGCAGATCCCCGTGATCTCCAACCGCACGGGCCAGATCCTGACCGATGCCGAGGCGCAAAGCCCCGACTACTGGGTCAGCCACCTGCGCGGCGCGGTGAGGTTTGCGGACGGGTTGACGACGCTCGCGGAGACGCCTTCGCGCGTTTACCTCGAAGTCGGCCCCGGCAAGGCGCTGACCTCGCTGGCCGGTCAGCACCCGAAGATCGACGCCAACCAGGTCATCAACAGCTTGCGTCACCCCGATGACGCAACGGCCGATGACGCCTATTTCCTCGCCACGCTTGGCCGCATCTGGGCCGTGGGCGGCAGTTTCGACTGGGGCCAGTATTGGGGAGAGGCGCGCCGCAATCGCGTGGTTCTGCCGACCTATGCTTTCCAGAAAAGCCCCTATTTCATCGAGCGCGCCGAGCCGCAGGTTGAGGCCGCAAGCGACTGGCTGATGCGAGAGGATGACCCCGCGAAATGGGGATGGAAACCGGTCTGGCGGCCCACCTACGCGCCCTGCGAGGTGGATCTTGCGGGCGATCTGTCGGATGCCGCGCGGGAAAGCTGGCTCA